>JANYBL010000064.1 GCA_025360815.1 Burkholderiales bacterium | reverse complement strand
CGCGTAATCGCAGCGAGCATCGACGGTGTTCGGGTGGTTTGTGTCTACATTCCGAACGGGCAAAGTGTGGATTCGGATAAATACCAATACAAGCTTAACTGGTTGGCGGCGCTAAAAACATTCATGCAACAAGAAATCGCCACTTATGGTGATGTTGCGCTGCTGGGCGACTACAACATCGCGCCGGCCGACGCCGACGTGCATGACCCAAAACTTTGGGAAGGGAAGGTCTTGTGTACCGATCTGGAGCGTGCAGCTTATCAGGGCTTGCTGGGGCTGAGCATGGCTGATAGTTTTCGGCTGTTTGAACAACCGGATAAAAGCTTTACGTGGTGGGATTACCGCATGAACGGTTTTAAGCGCAATTTAGGGATGCGGATCGACCATGTTTTGCTGACGCCGAATTTGGCGAGCGCTTGCGATAGCGCCGTGATTGATTTGGCGCCACGCAAGCTAGAACGCCCGTCCGACCATACGCCAGTGGTCGTGACGCTCCGCAACCGTTAGGCACTGGGTGCTTACCTGGCGCTTTTTGTGCCCTGCGGTTGTAGGGATCGAGGGAGGCTTGGGGGAGGTTCGACGTGTAAATAGCGCCAATACCGCCGCAAATTCGCAAAAGTACGCCGATTGGCGACAGATGCTATACAGAAGGCAGGAAATACACTATCTTGAGGCTCGATTAACTGTGTTTATGTTGCTCATTTTGCCGCGCTGATACGTGACTGCTCCCAAAAATCATTTGCCGATCGTTAGCGAGACGCTGGCTCGCTATGAAATTCTCGATACGCCGCCAGAGGCTGCGTTTGATGATATCGCGCGCCGTGCCGCCGAGGTCTTACGCGCGCCCATGTCAGGGATTTCATTTTTTAGGCCGACTGGAGACGACGGTGACGGCAGAGATGGGAAAGGACAGGCAACGCCCAAATGGTCAGAATGGTCAGAACGGTCTGAGAGGACTGAATGGTCTGAATGGTTTAAGGCCCGGCACCATTTACCGTTTACTAAACTAGCCGCATCCGCGCGTTTTTTTCTTATCCCACCATCAATTAGCAAACGTTCGCAATATGCGACGATCGTGCCCGACGCGTTAGCCGACAAACGATTGCGCGATCACATTCTCGTTAGTGGTCCGCCCTACTTGTGCTTTTATGCCGGGACGGGCATTTTTTCGCGGAATGATGAATTGGTTGGTGTGCTCTCGGTATTTGATACCGTTGCGCGCGATGTCAATGCGACCGACAAAGAAGCATTGATGAACCTTGCGGCGCTCGTTGGTGCGCGGTGCGAGGCGCGTGCGGAGGCGCGGCGCTTGCATATTGTGCCGGCGGTCACGCGATCTATCGACGACGCCGTTGCAGCCTCCGCCGTCGCCTTAGGGAACACGGGCATCAGCGGACTCCGCGCGGCCGAGCAGCATGTTGATCATTTAACTGCTGAATTTGTTCGACTCGAACAATTGTTGGAAGATGAAATTCAAATTCGCCAATCGACTGAAGATAAACTGCGGGTTGAGAAAGAGTTTTCCGATGCAGCGATTCAGAGCTTGCCCGGGTCATTTTATATGTTTGACCAAAACGGACGCATGGCGCGTTGGAACACGAATTTCAGGACAAACACCGGCTATTCGCAGGAAGAGATTGCTGAAATGCGCGCGCTGGACTTTATTTCCGATGTGGATCGCGCCAACGTTGCCGATGCGATTCGGAAAATATTCGAGCATGGCGATGATATTTCGCTTGAGGCCAAAATGTGTCACCGCAATGGCGGCACCGCGCCGTATTCTTTTCATGGCCATTTGCTTGAAATTGACGGCAAGCGTTTTTGTATCGGCGTCGGGCGCGATATTTCCGAACGTAAAAAAACTGAACGAGAAGTGTTGGCCGCGAAAGAGCGGCTCGATTTTGCGCTTGCCGGATCCAGCCTTGCGCTATGGGATTGGGACATCGCAAACGACACCATGTATTTCAATCAGGGCTGGGGCACGCTGCTGGGCGGCATGCCGATTGAAGCCCGCTACCACGGCCAGGAAGTAATGAATCGCGTACATCCGGACGATTTGGAACGCTTTCGCGCCAGCCTCGTCCACGCAATGCACGACGAGAACGGCAATCTCAACGTTGAATATCGCACGGCCACGAACCAAGGCGATTGGATTTGGATTCACACACGCGGCAAAGTTGCGGAGCGCGACGGGCGAGGGCGCGCCTGTCGCATGACCGGTACCAGCGCGAACATCACGAAGCGCAAACTTGCCGAGGAACGGGCTGAGTTTTTGGCCACGCGCGACTCACTTACCGGTTTGCCGAACCGCATGTTGCTCAATGACCGGCTGGAACAGGGCATCGCTAATGCAGCACGCAAGCGAGTGCGTTTGGCGTTTATGTTTATCGATCTGGACCGGTTTAAAACCATCAATGACTCGCTCGGACACGATGTCGGCGACGAGCTGCTAAAACGGGTGGCAGCACGGCTGTCAGCCTGCACCCGCGCCAACGACACGGTTGCCCGTCTGGGTGGCGATGAGTTTGCCGTGATTTTGGAGGACATTGGCGTTGCCGATGACGATGGCGCGCAAAATGTCGCCGAAAAAATGATTGCCTCGCTTGCCTCGCCGATTCTTATTAACAACCAACATCTCAATACGTCCTGCTCGATTGGCATTGGTTTGTTCCCGACCGACGGTACCGACGCGCAAAGCCTGATGAAGCACGCGGATGTGGCGATGTACGACGCGAAGGCCAAGGGGCGGAACAACTACCAATTCTTCTCGCACGAAATGAACGCAAGGGCGCAAGACCGTCTATCCACCGAAAACTATTTGCGCTTGGCTCTCCGTCGCGATGAATTGGTGCTGCATTACCAACCGCGCGTATCGTTTGCGACGGGTCGGGTGACAGGCGTGGAAGCGCTAATCCGATGGGTGCATCCGCGCCGGGGCTTGCTGCTGCCCGATAAATTTATAAGCGTGGCTGAAGACTCTGGCCTGATTATAGCCATTGGCGAATGGGTGATTGAGACCGCATTTAATCAGTTGGCAGAATGGCACAAAAAAGGTAATCCTGATTTGCGTGTGGCGGTCAATTTATCGCCCGGACAATTGTTTGACGGTGACCGTTTAATTCGCGCTATTTCGACCTGTGCGCAAGCCGTTTCACTTGATATGCGCGCGGTTGAATTGGAACTGACAGAAAGCATGTTGCTGAAAAATATTGATGAGACTGCAACGCTCCTCAATCGCTTGGGTGAACTCGGCGTGAGTTTGGCGATCGACGATTTCGGCACAGGCTATTCATCGCTGTCGTATTTGAAGCAATTGCCAGTAGATTCGATTAAGGTTGATTCTTCATTTGTCCGCGATATCGGCACCGACCCGAACGATGAGGCGATTATTACGGCGATTATCGCGATGACGCACAGCCTCAAACTAAATGTGGTTGCTGAAGGCGTGGAAACCGAGGATCAATATCGAGTGCTTCGCGATTTGGGATGTGATGAATACCAGGGCTACTTTTTTGCCAAACCGCTACCGCCCGCCGAGTTTGAAGCGCAATATTTAGACGGGCTAAATAGCTGAATGAGTGGTAACAGAAGGCGAGGACTGCCCCAAGATGCCCGTCCTGCCTGCCTCTTGGGCCATCGGAATAATTCCTGCGGCGGTTTCATTTGTCTCGATTGCCGGCTGCGCGAACGGCCGACGCGCAACGACGCTATTCAAAACCGCCACTAAATCATGAACGATTTGTCCCCACGATAAATTTTCTGCTGCTGATCTTGCGCCCTGCTTCAGGGTTACGATCTGCTCGGCATTTTTGATTAAGCGCTGTGATGTCGCCACAAATTCGGCGGCGTTGTTAAACGGTACCAAGAGGCCGTTTCGGTGGTGCGCAATATGCTGACGTGCGGCGGCGTAGTCATAGGCGACGACCGCCAACCCGCTAGCCAGCGCTTCCATCGTGACATTGCCAAAAGTCTCGGTCACGCTAGGGAATAGAAACAAATCAGCGGAAGCATAGTGCGCCGCCAGATCATCACCTCGGCGCATACCGGCGAACACAAAATCAGGGTGGGCGGTTCTCAGCGCGGCTGCATCGGGGCCATCCCCAACGAGCACGATACGCGTACGTGGGTCAATTTCGCGCACTGCAAGCGCCGCCTTGATGAACAGGCCTAAATTTTTCTCCGGTGCCAAGCGGCCGACGTAGATCGCGACCGGTTCATCCGCCTTGCAGCCCCAGCTGGTGCGCAGCGCGTCGCTGCGTCGTTCCGGATTGAACCTGACCGTATCAATGCCGCGTCCGACCACGGCCAGACGCTCATAACCGCGTCCCGCAAGTGCCTGGCGAATCTGCTCTATGGGCACCAGCGTGGCATCACAGCGATTGTGAAACAGCCGCAGCGAGGCATCTACCATGCCGGCGAAAAGCCCGATTCCGTAGTGGCGGCTATAAGCCTCAAAATTGGTGTGAAAACCCGACGAGACGGGAATGCCCAGACGACGCGCAGCAAACAATGCCGCCCATCCCAATGGCCCTTCAGTGACAATGTGCACCACGTCCGGCCGCACGTCGCGCCATCCGCTGGCCAGCGAGCCGCGCGTCACCAGGCCAAACTGCAATTCACGATATTTGGGAATAGACAGCCCTCGCACCAAGCGCAACGATAAATTACCTCCGGTGTCGGTCGCAGACTTCAGAACGCCTATCGGTTGGGTGTCGCAAGCTTGACGCGGGCGCGTTAATTCAACGTTGTGGCCTTGTAGGAGCAGTGTCTCGACCATATGCCGCATGGTGTTTGCCACACCATTAATTTCCGGCGCATAGGTCTCGGTAACAACAGCAATACGAAGTGGTGCACGGCCCGCATTGCCGGTGTTTGGATCGTGCGCTTTGGCTTGAATTAATGAGTCAAGATTTGTCATTCATCGTAGTTTGCCGCGCAATCATGAAGCTTTCATGACGGCAATTTCATCAACGGCTGCCCCATGCGAATCAGCGCACCGGTTTGAATGTTTTCACAAGGCGCAAAGCCAGCGGGGGCAAAAATAATGATGGTAGAGCCGTGTTGAAACCAGCCCATTTCTTCGCCTTTGCGGATATTCGCGTTGCACGACATGACATTGGCGCCGCGATATTTCAGGTGTAGCAGTACATTCAAAAAATGCAGCCGAATGCTGGCCACCAGCACCGCAGCGACGGGAACAAGCGTAATCAGTGCCGTGTTGCCGCTCGGGGAATCGACTGCGCACTGGATCACGGCGCGTTCATTTTTGCAGAATAGTTTTTCGACACGTTTTAGCGCGATCGGGTTCACGTTCCAGGTGTCGCCTGAGATGTAGTTCACCTGACGCACGGTGCAGTCGTAGGGGGCATGGAAACGGTGATACATCGTTGCTGTCAGACGTACGGTAACGTATTGACCGTCTCGATATTGATTCACCAGCGCATCATCGCCTAGTAAATCGTGCAGGGTGTAAGGAAAGCCTTTCGCTTGGATCAGATTCACGCCCTCGATACGGCCGCACGCGCCGACGATGCCATCGCTTGGGCAGGTCATGATGTCGGGCGACATCTCGACCGTACGCGCACCGGCTTTTAGTTCGCGGGTAAAGCAATCATGCAGGCTGGAAAATTCCGTTTTTTTTGCTTCACTCAAATCTAGATCGGAAAATTTCTTCCAAGCGCCAATTGAAAGATCGCGAATCAGTGGCTGCTGAATCTGGCTGAACCAGCCCATAAAACGCGTGAGTAATTGGCGCGGGATGCGGTTGGTTAGCAAGAAATTCAGGTCTTCTTGCGCCATGATTCGCTGGATTATGTTTTGAGTCGTCATCACGCTGTCACTTTTTTGTCTTTAGATAGCAGGTTGGAGGAAATGATATGGATGAAACTTTGTTTTTGCATGTGGCAAGTGCGGCGGCAGGAGCCGCCGCTTTGGTTGGTGGGTTGCCGAAAATTGTGCGCCGTTTGCAGCTCTCGAAAGCGAAGCATCCTTCGCTCACGGGACACTCGCGCATGGCTCGGCGATTCGCAGCGCTGGTGCCGTTTTATGAATACGCTGACGATCGTTTTTTCGCGTCTGACGATGCCCCTACAGACATCGCCGCCAAGCGCCGAGCCGGCTTTGAACAGCTGTCGGCGTTGTATCGCCAGCGCTTCGCCAAAACAGTGGCAATGACGGCGGAAGTGGTGGACAGCATTTCCGATCTCGAATTTACCAGCAGCTATCGCGTACCGTTTCAATACCGAAATCTGGTGCGTAGCGAGCTGAAGGGAGGCGCTTTTTGGCAAAGCTCGTCCGGCGTAACGGTCACGGATTTGGACGGCAATGTTTTTTACGATCTCGCCGGATCGTATGGTGTGAATGTGTTCGGCTACGATTTCTATAAAGGCTGCTTGGCACGCGGGAGCGCACGCGCCGCCGAGCTCGGCCCGGTGTTGGGCGGTTATCACACCGTGATGGTCGACAACGTAAATCGGCTGAAACAAATTTCGGGATTGGACGCGGTCTCGTTTCATATGTCTGGTACTGAAGCTGTCATGCAAGCGGTGCGCCTTGCCCGCTATCACACCAAGCGCTCGCATCTCGTGCGCTTCTGCGGCGCTTATCATGGCTGGTGGGGCGATGTGCAACCGGGCGTGGGCAACCCTATTCCTGCACGAGAAACGTACACGCTCAAGGAATTGGATAGCGATTCGCTGCGTGTGTTGAGAACTCGCAAGGATATCGCTTGCGTGCTGATCAACCCGTTGCAAGCGCTGCATCCAAACAAAGGCGCGCCTGGTGATTCGACGTTGGTGGATTCGTCGCGTTCTGCTCATTTCGATCGCGCGGCTTACACGACATGGCTCAAGCAATTGCGCGAAGTCTGTACCGAACGCGGTATTGTGCTGATATTTGATGAGGTGTTTGTCGGCTTCCGCTTGGCACCCGGCGGCGCGCAGGAATACTTCGGCGTGAAGGCCGATATGGTGACGTACGGCAAAACTCTCGGCGGCGGATTGCCGATTGGCGTGGTCTGCGGGCGCACCGATTTGATGAAACGCTTCCGCGATGATCGCCCGGCGGATATTGCGTTTGCACGCGGTACGTTCAACTCGCACCCGTATGTTATGACAGCAATGAACGAATTTTTGCATCAGCTCGACACCGCCGAAATCGCGGCCATTTATAACGGCTTGGACGAACGCTGGAATGGCCGTGCCGCGAGGCTGAATGCGCGTTTGCAAGCTGAAAGCCTGCCGGTGCAGGTCGCCAATATTTCGTCGATTTGGACCGTCACCTACACCCGCCCATCGCGCTATAACTGGATGTTCCAATACTATTTGCGTGCCCAAGGTTTGGCGTTGAGCTGGGTGGGAACAGGGCGGTTTATTTTTAGCCTGAACTACACCGATGCCGATTTTGAAGCTGTGGTGGAGCGCCTGATCGCGGCGGCTAAGGCGATGGAAAACGATGGCTGGTGGTGGCACAACCCTGCCTTGACCAACAAATCGATCAGGCGCCGCGTGCTGCGGGAGATGATTGCGAGTAAGTTTTAAGCGCATCATGTTGAAATTGTTAAGCGCTATAAAAATCGCCTCATGCAACATGGCATGAGGCGATTTTTTTAAGCCATTCAATGCGACAACAATGAATGCAGCGCAGTATTATGCGTGCTTGTGGTTCTCTGGGTCCAAGCCCATCGGATCAATCAACTGGCCGCGCAGCAAATAAAACGGCGCTTTGTAATAGAGCTTCACATCATGGAACGGATCAGTGATGATCTTGGTTGCCCACACCACGCCAGTCTGCACATCAAACAAATAGAACAAATGGAAGGTGCGGAACAAGAGGCCGCCGAAGCCCAAATAGAGCCAGATCAAACCCACGTGGCGCATAAACTCTTCGTTGTTCTGATGCATCTCAAATATCCCAAACAGCGTCGGATTGAAATACAGCACAGCGGGTGACAACGCCCAGATCGCCATCAACACGACCTTACGACGCAGGTTGTAACCCACCTTGATTTCTTCTTTGTGTTCATGCGTGGCTTGGTTTACTTCGTCGTAGCCTTTGGGCTCAAAAAAGAAATGGCCCGATTGGCGCGTTACCATTGACACCAGCCAAGCCAGCAGTGCTGCCATGGCAGGGTCAGAGAACATCAAGCCGTAAGCCGCAATAAAGCTGAGTGCGCTCAATAGATGCAGTGATTGGTTGATACGGCTATGGTGGTAATAGCGATGATCATCCCAACGCTGCTCTTTGAGTGTTGCAAAAAAAGTTTCAAAAAAGTGTCGCATTGATTAATCCTTTTATCGTTATCAATCGATTGTGGACCGGGTAATGATTTGGCGGTCATGACCAAACACCAAATCCACAAAACATTAGCCGCGCTTACTCAAACTATGATTCATTATGAAATGAACACACTTCGTTTTTACGACGTATTCATGATGAAAATGTGACAGTTGATTGATGCGCCTAGGATGCATGGCGCAACGACGCTGTTTTTTAAATGACAAATTTAAGAAACCTGTTGACGGTCCACGCTATAAGCCAGCGATGCAATCGGTCGTGTGCGGCCTCTGGGACAATTTGGCCCACAAAAAAACCCACGACGAATGCAAAAAAATCAACGCACTACGACAACGCCGTAACTTCATATGTTATTTACAAAACGCGGCGTTGTCGATTGTCATATTTTTGACTTTATTGATCTGCTGAAAAGGGCATGGCCGCAGTGCAGCAATTGGGCAAAGGCTTGCTCAATTTCCTTGTACACTTTCTTAAAACAGCCTCCTTATTAGTCGCCAGCGGCCGGGCAACGTTTTCTAATGGACGGGCACGAGACATCCCAAGGCGATGACCAGCGCATCGCCTTGGGGGGTGCTCCGCACAGAGTTGCGGAGTGAGGGAAATTTCTGGGGTTCCGGTGTGCAGCGCCTAAAACCCGTTTAACGACTTCAATAGCGCGACAGGCCATTCCCATCTATGCGAACGCGGTCACCTGTTCGCAGATCTGTAATGTTGTTCTCGGTAATGGTTTGATACGAGCCGTTATCAATGCGCACAGTTACCCGAAACGTCTCGTTCGCGTTGCGGCGACGTTGCTCGACCTGATTACCGATATAGGCGCCGCCCGCAGCGCCCGCAACTGTTGCAGCAGCCTGACCGTTACCATTGCCAACCTGGTGGCCAATGACCCCACCAATGATGCCGCCAATGATAGTGCCGGCTACGTTATTGGAGTCGCCGCTTCTAATAAGCTCGATTCGGTCTACCGTGCCGTAGTAGGTCCCCTGCGATCGGTAGTCTTGTGAAGCATTTTGCTGTCGGTTTGGCGGCATGTCTGCGCATCCAGCCAGCAATGCTGCCGTTACGATCACGGTAATGCCAAGTGCTGATAGTGTTTTCATGATGAGTTCCCTATCAAGAGAGTTAAGAACATCCGCAAACTGCAGCCTCGGAAACGTCGGCAAAGACGCGGTTGTTATGAAAGTAGTTTAGGCAGGATGCCCGCTGCCGTCTGTTCGTTACCCCACAGAGCAAATGATGCCCAGCGTGATGCCAAGAGCGCGGCTTCAGCCAGTAGGGCGCACCGTTATTTAGTTGCTTTGCCATTATTTTTGGCGGTTCTCGCCTAGGAAAAATATCGAAAACCCCGGCTGGCCATGCTGTTTCGGAAACGGTGAGTGGCTAAACGCCGCCCCCGTATCTGGTCAATTAAACGTCGGCGGCATCGGAGTCGGCGTTTTTCAGCGGCTTCGTGGGCTGACGCGAAACGCCCCAGCGCCGCCGCTCGAAAGCAACTTACAACTTACTCCCAAGCGGTCATCACAATTTATGGCGCTGGTGAAACTGGTTCGTCGCCGAACAGTAACGCAAACAGCGCGCTCGCTTTCGGTGTCATGCTTTTTGGATCCGGCCAGTGTACTTCACTCTTCGGCACCAGCAGGCGTCCGTATACCGCGTGATAGACGCGCTTCACCACGCCGGGTGAAACCTCCTCGCGATCGTAGCCGGGAAAAAAACCCAGCAATTGGTAGCCCGCGCTTTCGAGCGTACGTTGTACATGCGGGATGCTCAGCGTTGCTAGCGCGTATTGAAACTGAGCGCCCATCGCGAGGCCAACATTGTCAGCATCGGTCAAAATCTGCACCGATAGCTTGGTGCCGCGATGCGCCGGCGCCAGCACCAACAGGCGGCCGTAAATCGCCAATGAATCGACCTCGCGCTCGACCGACCAGAGACCGACTAATTCACCATTGAACGTTATCGGCACCGCAAAAATGTCCTTGTCGCCGTCGCCATCCAGACAGACCTTGTCCTCGTAGAAGGTATTCTGCAAATAAGCACTAGCCACACCAATGGTAATCGCCGGGTGCCATACACGCAGGCATTTGATTAATGACGTGACCAGCGCTCGATCAAGTCGTACCCATTGGTAGCCCGCCGGAAGCGGTATCAACTTGGCCAATTCGTGAATCTGCGGCCACTTCATCGCGTGCCCCCGGTAGCAGCATCTTGCGGGAACAACGCGTCAAACAAGGCGCGCGCTTTGGGCGTCATGTTGGCGGGATCGGGCCGGTGCAATTCTTCCTCTGGCACTAGCACCTTGGTGTACACGCCTTCAAACACGCGCTTCACCACTCCCGGTGCTACCTGCTCACGGTCGTAGCCTGAGGTAAAGCCGATCAGCTTCCAGCCCGCTTTCTCTAACGAGTACTGCATATGCGGAATCTTTAACGTTGCCAAGCCGAAAAAGAACTCGGCGCCCATGGCGTTGCCCGCCATCTCTGCGATTGGAATCACGGTCGACGCGAGCTTCGCGCTGCGATGCGCGGGTGAGATCACGATTAGCCGCGCGTATAGGGTCAGCGCTTCGGGCACTTGCTCCCATGACCACATGCCGACAATGTCCGTGCCATGCCGGAACAGCGCCACCAGAATCGCCTTCTCGTCCTCGCCGTCCATGCAGACGTGTTGGTAATAAAAATCTTCACGAAGATAACAACTACCCCCACCGACCGCGATATCCGGGTGCCATTCCTTGATCCCATCAATTAATGCAGGAATATCATTGCGCTGCAATTGCGAGAGGTTGTAGCCCTCCGGCAACCGCACCATGGCAGCAAACTGCGCGATCGTTGGCCACTTCATTGTTGTTCAAATCTGGTCGGGTCGGGTTGGGTTGGGTTGGGTTGGGTTGGGTTGGGTTGGGATGGGATGGGATGGGATGGGATGGTGCAACGTGTTGGTTGGTGGGGGAGAAATACGCCTTATGAGGCCCAACAAAACTGAATAATAATGCATCTGATGTTCCCATGAACCCATCCAAACATCAAGGTCGAGTGTTGAGATAATATTAAGATTGTATCTACGCTTCCTTTACCGTCAGCTTCTGCCCGACACCGCGCGAAAACACTTCTCAGCCGACGCAATCCTCCCGAGTAACTTTCGGAAAGGTCACTTGCTAGCGCTTCAAGATTTTCTTTTGACGTTTCGAATTGAACAAAATCGAGCGCCAGTACCGTTCCGTCGACTTCACCTGCGCTTTGCATTTGTTCCCACAGCACAGATGCTTCCGCGACACGCTGGGATTTTTTTCTATCGTAATGGTCGCTCGAAGTTTGCTGGGGATCTTCGGTTTGCACAAGATTCTCCTAACGACGGCTAACGTGGAAACAGAAAAACTCTGCCTACGTTAGCAAGATACGTGGACGATCTGTTGACATCAAACTTCGCCAAATGGATAGACTGAGCTGAGGTTTGAATGACTGCTATCGAGAAACTCCAATGACTGTGCAGATGGCCGACTCCCGTAATTCACCACGCCCCAAAAGCGGCCGTTCAATTCTCGAAATCGCGGGGTTGCAATTGCCTAGTGGCAGCCCCAGACACTATTTGCTAACTGAACGTTTGGCGAGAGGACTGGAGCCTATCGCGCGCGCCGTAAAAATCCCCGTTCGCGCTGTATCCGCGGCCCGCTATCTCAGGCCAAGTCAACGATAAAGCTATCTCTTGGCGGCCGGATCTAGCGTGGGATTCACGACTTTAACGCCGCGCTCTTTCAGCAAACGCTCTTGGTCAATTTTCTTGAGTTCGGCTTGAATGCGACGCTCCTCATCGCGGGCGGCGGCTCGCGCGGCACGTCCAGCGTCTTCTTCTGCTTGCTTTTTTGCCTCGAGCTGCGTCGCGGCGGCACGTTCGGCAGCAAGGCGATCTTTATAGCCTAGGTAGCCGCTAATCGAAAGGTAGGCAACGGCAAATAAAATCGTTACTGCCAAGCCAATCTTCGGATAAGAATAATTATGCTCTTGCTTAACCTTCGGTTTTGGTTTGGCCGCGTCCTCACGCCATTGCTGTAAATCAGCATCATATTGCGCACGCTTGGCGGCGTCGCCCAAGGTGTCGTGCGCTTCATGAACCGCCGCCGCCGCGGCTTGTTTGTCGGCTGCGGACAAATCCATGTCGTCGCCAATTTCACGCAACCGCGCCTGCGCGGAACGGGCTATCGAGCGCTGTGGTGCGTTATTGGGAATGTTGAGAATGTCGTAGAAATCAGGGTTCATGGTCAATCAGCTTTTGTTCAGTGTTGAATGAAAACTATTTTTAAGAGTGTACAACAAGATGATTGGCTCTATGGTGCCAACCGACGGAACATGATGGAACGCCGCGCCAATGCTAGGGTTTGGCATAGTCCGCCACCGCGTTTGGTCGTTCTCGGCAACTGCTACGATTGCTCCGACAGCAAAAACAGTTCCAATAAATCATTCAAAAAGAGCCGCCCTTTAGCGGTTGGCTTAACGTGCAGCGGATCGGATTCAATCAGCCCCAATTCGATGGCGCGTTGTAGCTCACGTGAAATCACTGAGATCGGTAAACCAGTGCGCTCGATAAAAAGGTTGTTTGAAAAACCCTCGCTTAATCGTAACGCGTTGAGCATAAATTCAAATGGCAATTCTGCCGCGCTGATCATTTTTTCTTCTTCGTTGCTCAGGCCCAGCGGCGCTTGTTCCATATACGATTTTGGCTGCTTAAACCGTGCTTCGCGGGTGATGCCGCGGGCCGGATCGGGGTAGGAAATCTTGCCGTGGGCGCCGGCACCGATGCCGACATAGTCACCGAATTGCCAGTAATTCATATTGTGTCTGGATCGCTTGCCGACCTTGGCGTAAGCAGAGGTCTCGTAATGGTCGTAACCCGCAGCCGCAAGCCTAGCCTCAATCATCTCGTGCATATCAGCAGCCACGTCATCGTCTGGCAATGGCGGTGGGAAACGATGAAAGAGCGTATTTGGCTCAAGCGTTAAATGGTAAATCGAGAGGTGATTTGTATTGTACGAGAGCGCAGTTTCGATATCGGCTGCGCATTCAGCCAGCGTTTGTCTGGGCAGCGCAAACATGATGTCAAGATTGATGTTGTCAAAATTTCGCTGCGCCATATCGATGGCGCGTTTGGCTTCGTCGTCGTTATGAACACGTCCCAACGCTTGTAAATGTTGCGCATTGAAACTCTGAATGCCGATTGATAACCGGTTCACGCCCGCGTCGCGAAAGCCACGAAATTTCTCGGCTTCAAAAGTGCCAGGGTTGGCCTCCAGCGTGATTTCAGCTTCAGAATCTAAGGTCACGCGTGCCCGAACAGCCGCCAAAATTGTGTCAATTCCAGCTGCGGAAAACAGGCTTGGCGTGCCGCCACCAAAAAATATCGAATACACGCGCCGACCCCAAATTTTTGGCAGGCTGTATTCGAGATCAGAGATCAGGCAATCGATGTATTGCTGCTCAGGAATAGTCGATTTCGATTCGTGCGAATTGAAATCGCAATAGGGACATTTGCGTATGCACCATGGGATGTGAATGTAAAGCGCGAGCGGCGGCATGACCAACAGATTGGGGCGCTTAAATGACGAGATGCCCACTGGACGGGCATCTTCGGGCAAAAATGGCCCGCAACCCTTGCCAATGCTGATGTTTGAATTTTTATTCACCGCAAAAACTGACGTATTTTTTGCGTAAGCTGTTGCATGGCAATGCCGCGATGGCTGATCCTGTTTTTCAATTCCGGGGTCAGCTCTGCTGCTGTGCAGCGTTGTTCGGGCAGCCAAAAATGCGGGTCGTAACCAAAGCCGCCTGCGCCGCGCGGCTCATCGATAATTTCGCCATGCCACGCGCCGTCTGCGATCAGCGGATGTGGGTCTTCGGGATGCAAGACCACCACCAAGGCACTGTAATAAAACGCGCGACGATCCGTTTGGCCGTGCAGTTCAGCGACCAGTTTTTGGTTATTGCGCAGATCCGATTTTTCCAAACCGGCATAGCGTGCCGAGTGCACGCCCGGCGCACCGCTGAGGGCTCGAACGCAGATACCAGAATCATCAGCCAAAGCGGGCAACCCGGTCGAAAACGAAGCGTGGCGGGCTTTCGTGAGGGCGTTTTCGATAAATGTCGCGTAGGGTTCTTCCGCATCGCTCACGCCTAGTTCGCTCTGCGGGATGGCGATGAACTCAAACGGCGCGAGCAGGCCGCCAAACTCCCGAAGCTTGCCGGGGTTGTTGCTGGCGATCACAATTTTTTCCATGTCTTATTTTAACGTGCCCTTAGAGCCGACATAGGAATTTGTGAAAATCCGATTGCGTTGATAAGCCAGGCGATAAATGGGGTTATGAGCCCGCGATGCCGGGTTGCGGTAAAATTGGCGACGGCGTTATCTTTTCGATGCTCGGCAATCAGTGCAATACGGCAAGTTTCAACCGTCGTCTAACCTTTCTTCAGCAGGAAACCCAACATGACTATTCGCGTCGCTATCAATGGCTATGGCCGCATCGGCCGCAACATTCTCCGCGCTCATTACGAGAGCAATAAAAAGCACGATATTCAAATCGTCGCGATTAATGATTTGGGTCCCGTTGAAACCAATGCGCACCTCACCCGCTACGACACCGCCCACGGCAAATTCCCTGGAACGGTCGCCGTTGATGGCGAATTCCTGATCGTCAATGGTGACAAGATAAAAGTCTTCGCTCAGCGCGATCCGGCGTTGATTCCATGGGGCGAACTGAATGTCGATGTGGTGCTGGAATGTACCGGATTTTTCACCACTAAAGAGAAGGCTTCCGCGCACATCAAAGGCGGCGCTAAAAAAGTCGTCATTTCCGCGCCTGGCGGAAAGGATGTTGATGCGACCGTTGTGTATGGCGTGAACCACAACGTGTTGACGGCTGCGATGACCGTGATTTCGAACGCGAGCTGCACCACCAATTGTCTGGCGCCGTTGGTGAAACCACTGAACGACAAAATAGGCGTAGTCAGTGGCTTGATGACGACCGTTCACGCTTATACGAACGACCAAGTATTAACCGATGTGATGCACGAAGATTTGCGCCGCGCCCGTTCAGCGACGATGTCGATGATTCCGACCAAAACCGGTGCGGCAACCGCCGTTGGCTTGGTATTGCCTGAACTCAACGGCAAGCTTGACGGCTATGCGATTCGCGTCCCGACCATCAATGTTTCGTTGGTTGATCTGAGTTTTATCGCGGCACGCGATACGACCGCTGACGAAGTGAATGCCATCATGAAGGCGGCAGCGGACGCACCGGGCATGAAAGGTATTTTGGCTTACAACACGGCCCCGTTAGTATCCGTTGATTTTAACCACGATAGCCATTCATCGAGCTTTGACTCAACACTGACCAAAGTTTCTGGCCGCTTGGTGAAAGTATCGAGCTGGTATGACAATGAATGGGGCTTTAGCAACCGGATGTTGGATACGACGGTCGCGTTAATGTCCGCAAAATAGAAATCGAGTAGAAACGGACAGAGAAAATACAGGATGGCTTTTCACTTTAAACGTCTCACGGATTTATCCACATCGGGCAGCCTTGCGGGCAAACGCGTTTTCATCCGCGCCGATCTGAATGTACCGCAAGACGATGCGGGCAATATCACCGACGATACCCGCATTCGCGCGTCGATTCCAGCAATCGAATTGGCGCTGAAAGCGGGCGCTGCCGTGATGGTCACATCCCACTTAGGCCGCCCAACCGAGGGGGAATTCAAGCCCGAAGATTCGCTCGCCCCGATCGCCAAACGCATGGCGGAATTATTGAGGCAGGCGGTGCCACTTATCGCAAATTGGGTGGATGGCGTTGATGTTTCAGCAGGCAATGTAGTGCTGCTTGAAAATTGCCGTGTCAACATTGGCGAAAAGAAAAACGACGATGCGCTCGCCCAAAAAATGGCCGCGCTTTGTGATGTGTATGTGAATGACGCATTCGGCACCGCCCACCGCGCTGAGGCTACTACGCACGGCATTGCCAAATTCGCTAAGGTTGCCTGTGCCGGCCCGTTGCTGGCAGCGGAGCTTGACGCACTGGGTGCGGCTTTGTTGAACCCTAGGCGGCCGATGGTGGCGATTGTCGCGGGCTCTAAAGTTTCAACCAAACTGACGATCTTAAAATCGCTTGCTGAAAAAGTCGATCAACTGGTGGTCGGCGGCGGCATTGCCAATACGTTTCTGTTGGCGAACGGCTTCCCAATCGGTAAATCGTTGGCTGAGCCGGATTTGGTGGCTCAGGCCAACGAGATCATCGAGATCATGGCGGCTCGTGGTGCAGCAGTGCCGATCCCGGTGGATGTGATTTGTGGCAAAGCTTTTTCTGCCTCCACGAATGCAACGACTAAAGCCGTTGGCGATGTGAACGCAGACGACATGATTTTTGATGTTGGGCCAAAAACCGCGCAGCAGTTTGCCGACATCATGCAAAACGCCGGCACCATTGTCTGGAATGGGCCAATTGGCGTGTTTGAATTTCCACAATTTGGTCATGGCACGGAAACCGTCGCCCGCGCGATTGCGGAATCTAGCGCGTTCTCCATTGCGGGTGGCGGCGACACGTTAGCGGCAATTGCAAAATATGGCATCGCCGACAAAATCTCCTACATTTCAACCGGAGGCGGCGCCTTCTTAGAATTTTTGGAGGGCAAATCACTGCCTGCCGTAGAAATACTCGTGCAACGCGCCAATGATTAAATAAGCGGTAAGTTGTCGGGCTGGAGGCTGAGAATTTAAGCTGAGACGGATGCTCGGCCAACCCAGCAACTATCTATTAAATTAAATTGCAGCCTCATCCAAGTTTGTTTGAACGTTGCTCAAAAGCCCAGAGGGAAATCAGCCATGTCACGCGCCACCAAAATTGTAGCCACGCTAGGGCCCGCCACCTCATCCGCGGAAGTTCTTGAACGCTTAATCGTTGCTGGCGTCGATGTGGTGCGGATGAATTTTTCGCACGGCACCGCTGAAGACCATATGAATCGCGCTGCCTTGGTGCGTGAGCTTGCCGCCAAGCACAATCGTGCCGTCGGCATTTTGGCTGATTTGCAAGGCCCGAAAATTCGCGTGGGCAAATTTGTAGAGGGCAAAATCACGCTCAAGGTTGGCGACAATTTTATTCTCGATGCCGCCTGTGAGCTGGGCGACCAAGAGCGCGTCGGCATTGATTACAAAGAGCTGCCGCGCGATGTAAAACCACGCGATATTTTGTTGCTCAATGACGGTTTCTTGGTGTTTGAAGTGATGGCCGTTCGCGGCAATGAAATCCATTGCGTGGTTCGCCAAGGCGGCGTGCTCTCGAACAACAAAGGCATCAATCGCAAAGGCGGCGGCCTGACCGCGCCACCGTTGACAGCGAAGGACATGGAAGATATCAAAACGGCTGTCAAAATCAAAGCCGATTTTTTAGCAGTGTCATTCCCGAAATCGGGCTCCGACATGTACATGGCACGCGAGCTGATGCGTGCCGCAGGCGGCGATGCAATGCTCATTGCCAAGATCGAACGAACCGAGGCCGTCACCGTTGAGGCGCTAACCGACATCATGAAGGCCTGCGACGGCATTATGGTTGCCCGAGGTGATTTGGCTGTTGAAGTGGGTGACGCCGCGGTACCAGCGTTGCAAAAGCGCATGATTCGCATGGCGCGTGAAATGAACAAACTCACCATCACCGCCACGCAGATGATGGAATCAATGGTGTCCTCGCCGATCCCCACGCGCGCCGAAGTTTCTGACGTGGCCAACGCCGTGCTCGATGGCACTGATGCGGTGATGCTCTCGGCAGAATCGGCTTCCGGTATGTACCCGGTCGAGACGGTTGAGGCGATGGTCCGGATTTGTAAAGAAGCCGAAAAAAGTACCGACGTAAAATTAGACCGTGAATTTTTAGACCGTGTGTTCACGCGTGTTGATCAATCGATTGCAATGGCCGCTTTATTCACCGCACATCATCTGAAAGTGAAATGCATCGCATCCCTTACGCAATCAGGCTCTACCGCGCTGTGGATGTCGCGCTTGAATTCCGGCGTGCCAATTTACGCACTAACACCCGTCGCCGCGACCCACACCAAATGCGCGTTGATGCGCGACGTCCGCCCCATGACCCTCGCCCAGGAAGACCACGATCGTGAAAAATTACTGCGCGATGCTGAGGAAGTTTTGCTCAACAATAAAGTAGTCGAAATCGGTGATCTGGTCGTCCTGACAGTCGGTGAGCCCATTGGCCAATCCGGCGGGACGAATACCATGAAGATTGTGCGAATTGGGGAACATCGGGCTACTTAGCTAACGGCATAAATAGGTTAAAAACTAGGATTGGCATGGGGCTTGAGGCATTTGCCGCGCATCAATTTCCGTCGCTCCCTTATTGATTATTTGCATCCTTGAGCCGCAATTCAATCAGCTGGTCGTCAACATCATCGGGCTGACCGCGTCAGGCGATTTTGCCTTCATTGGAAACGAATATCGGGTAAGACAAACTCCTGATTTTGAGTTTGTCTTGCAGCACGAGGTTTTGTTCCAGTCCAATCGGGTAATCGATTGGTATTTTTTTCAAAAACCGCGCAATAGCTTCATTGCTCTCGCGCTTTACGCTTTACGCTTTACGCTTTACGCCAATTATTTCCAAGCCTTGCAATTTGTGTTGTTTGCGCCGCGTATTTAGCGCGGGGATCGAAGCGACACGAGGCGCGCACCATGTCGCCCAAAAATCGAACAACTTCATCTTTGCGGCGGGGGTGGGGGCAGGGGCGGGGGCAAAATAGTTGAGATCGTGTGGCGGTGATGGCGCTCCCACCTTCACACTATTGAAGAAATCGACGATGCCAGCGGACGTCGCAACGCACGGGCGTTGCATCGCGATGAGAGTAATACTTTGCTTGTAGAGCCGTGGTGAAAGATACATATAGATTGTCGCAACCCCCGCCAATACTCGACTTTGAGGCGTGCGCACGGAGCCGCGGCATTCAAACCAATGCCCGCTGCCCCAAGCGATAAAACATATCGACCGCATTGGCGAGCGGTTTGCCTGCACCCGAGCAAGCCCGTAAAGGCTTGAGCATCATCGCCCGCGCGGTCTCAAATGGGAAGTGATCTTCAATCGCTACTTTTGCCATGATCGAGAGAGATTGCGTTTCTAGGGTCATAAAGGGCATGGCGGGAACGCTGGCCATGGTATCGGCAAAGCCTACGTTAACGTGCGAAAGCGCGGTGCCGATATCTTCTTGTTTGGCCTTTTGCCGGCGAGTGACGGTGTCGCTGAATACCGTCAGCGTGCTGAGGCCTTCGCGTTCACGGAGAATACGAAACCAGCGGAAGAAAAACTTATAGTGTGAAATTTCATCTTCGTACATTTGTAGAAATAAATGTTTGGCCAACGGATCGCGGGCGAGATTGGACAGCGTGCGGTAGAGAACGGCAGCCTCACATTCGGTAATGCAGCGTGCCAGTATTTCCCGCGCAGGTGTGGGGCGCAGGTGGTCGGCGGTGCAGAGCGGAGCGTATTGTCCAATAAAGCCCGCATAGGCCTTATCCCACTGATATTGCGGCCAGACGCGCTTGATATAGGCGCGCAAGGCGTCGCCGTGGGCACGTTCTTCAGGTTCCCAGACGCTGTTGAGCCATTCAACGACTTCGGGTTCTCCAGCAAAAATTTCGCGCAACGATGCGGTGTAGTGGCTGACCGAAATTTCAAGAAACGATGCGACAGCGGTCCCGTAAAAAATCAAGCGATCTACTTCGGCAGCTTTAATGTTGAGTTTTTGCCAATCGGGGTCTGAGATATAGAGTGCCATCTTGTCTCCTATTTATATTTGTAAGGCGCAATTAGATGTTGGTATCGGCGGGAATTGATGGGGCGACGGTGCTGCCATTAAGTGCCGACTCTTCGGTGACTGAGGAAAGGTCAGGTTCGGCAATGGCAGATGCAGAACAACTGACGCTCGCTTTGCGATCCCAGCCTAGTTCTGATTTCGCCCGGGTTGTGACCTTATCCATGGCTTTGTTTTTTATCGAACCGATCGGGTCCATTGCATAACCCACCCAAACAGGGATTTTCACAACATGATCGTTGACGAGCTTGATCGCCAAGCCCTGCGGTGACCGCACATAGCCAATGAGCGCTTTGATGGGTTTAATCTGATCATTCAGCGATTCTGCCTGGGCAACCAAATGGTCTTGCTTGGACTGAGTGCATAGGCTTTCTGGCGTTATTGCAGACTCGCGCTTGGCGGTAGCGGTCACTTCGTCGACGACCACAGCGACCACTGCAGGCGTGGCTGTATGCGTTATTTTCGCGGCGTTTTTTTCAGTATTTTCAGCGCAGCGGCCAACACAGTCCTCAACAGCTGCCGCCGGGTTCGTTGCGGGGTTATTCACAGAGTCCACGGTTGAAGCTGCAGCACCCAACGAAATCAAAGCGGTGGCCAAGAGCGCTGCCAAGACAACAGCGGTGGCAAGGTCTTTTGCAAGGCCACCAATTGGACGCTCGGCATCGGCATTGACAGTAACTCTCGAGGACTGTTGCATCGGCTGGCTCATATGTGCTCCCGTTGTTTAGGTTTTGATCCGCCGTGATTGGCGGGTTGAGAGCATTCTTGCCGTGATAGCGGCACTATGCAATACGAATAACATGGAGTATTATTAATTGATACCGCTCGTGATTTTAGCCGCTACTGCGGGGGGCAATCACAGCTGTTAACACACAATTCGGCTCAAGGCCCAATCGAAAAACAAAAATGCTCGAAACCTCAAAAAGGACAACCATGGTCGCTAAAGCCCACACCAGCACCCTTATTCTTGCGCTGAAAGGCGCGCTCAAATCCCGCAACATGACCTACCGCGCGTTAGCAGATCGGCTTAATTTATCTGAGGCCAGCGTGAAGCGGCTGTTTGCTGAAGAGACCTTCACCCTGAAGCGCATTGAAGAAATTTGTGATGTTCTAGAAATTGACTTCTTCGAATTAGCAAGGCTTGCCAGAGGAGCAAGCGCTGACACCGACGAGATGACGGTCAAGCAAGAGGAAGCGCTGGCGGCTGATCCCCGACTGTTGGGCATGTTCTATTTAGTATTCAATGGCGGGACGCTGGAATCCATCTTGGACACCTACGAACTCACCAAGCCAGATTGCCTGACGCTACTGTTGAAACTCGATAAACTCAATTTGGTTGAAATGGGCGCTAACGATGCGATTCGCTTAAAAGTCCCGAAGACGCTGCGGCTGCAGCAAACGGGGCCCATCCGCAAGGTGCATGGGCGCGCCGTGGTGGGTGATTTTTTACAGGCAAATTTTGCGGCGAAGGGCGGCTATTTTCAGTTCGAGTTCCGTGAACTATCGAAAGCATCAGTCGCGCTGATTGAACGCAAACTACAGCGCATCGCACAGGAATTTCACGAGCTTGCTGAGTTGGACGGCTATTTGCCACCGGAAGAGCGAAAAACGATCGGCATCGCCTTGGGCGTGCGGCCGTGGGTCATTTCGCTAGTGACTGGGTTGCAAAAGAAAACGCCAATCATCAAAGCATAAGGCTGCTCTCAGGACATCATTACGACGTAAAATAGTGCATCTTTTCCTGGCTTACAATTTAAATCACTCTCTGGAGGTTCCATGTCCCTCGTATCCATGCGCCAATTACTCGACCACGCGGCTGAAAACGGCTACGGCTTACCTGCTTTCAATGTTAACAATCTTGAGCAAGTGCAGGCGATCATGGAGGCGGCATATGAGACGAATAGTCCCGTCATCATGCAAGCGAGTGCGGGCGCGCGCAAATATGCTGGCGAGCACTTTTTACGCCATTTGATTGAAGCCGCAGTCGAAAGCTATCCCGATATTCCGGTCGTGATGCACCAAGACCACGGCCAATCACCTACCGTTTGTTTGCAGGCCATGCGCTTGGGATTCAGCAGCGTCATGATGGACGGTTCGCTCATGGCTGACGGCAAGTCGGTGGCGAGCTATGAATACAACGTCGACACCACCAAACAGGTCGTCGATATGGCGCACGCCATCGGCGTGACGGTGGAAGGTGAATTGGGCTGCCTGGGATCACTGGAAACCATGAAGGGTGACAAGGAAGACGGCCATGGTGCGGAAGGCACGATGACGCGCGAACAGTTGCTGACCGACCCTGAACAAGCCGCAGACTTCATCAAAAAAACCGGCGCGGATGCGTTGGCCATTGCAATTGGTACGTCCCACGGCGCGTATAAATTTACCCGCAAACCAACCGGTGATATTTTAGCGATTGATCGTATTAAAGCCATTCACGCCCGCATTCCGAATACACACCTGGTGATGCATGGCTCGTCAAGCGTGCCGCAAGATTTGCTCGATATTATTCGCGCCAACGGCGGCGAGATGAAAGAGACCTACGGCGTGCCGGTGGAAGAAATTCAAGAAGGGATCAAGCACGGCGTCCGCAAAATCAATATCGATACCGATATACGTTTAGCAATGACCGCCGCGATTCGTAAGTTCATGAATGAAAATAAATCGCACTTTGACCCTCGTGATTATTTGAAGCCCGCGCGTGCTGCGGCGAAATTAATCTGCAAACAACGCTTTGAACAATTTGGTTCGGCTGGACAAGCGGGCAAAATCAAAGTGATCGGCCTGAGCTTGATGGCCGAGAAATATGCGAAGGGCGAGTTGAGAGCGGTTGTGAATTGAACGACGCAGCGGTCGCACATCCCGGTGCACTGCATTGCCGAAATTGCGATGCGTTGCTGGGCGCAGTTGACGGAAGCACCACCGTTAATTTTTGCCCCAATTGCGGTCAAGACACGCTAAACCATCCCCCCACGTTTTGGGAGTTCGTGCACGAATTCATTACCCATTACGTAGCGCTGGAAGGCAAACTGTGGAAAACGTTACTGCTACTGTTTTTTAAGCCAGCCGAGCTGACACGGGAATATCGCGCTGGGCGCAAGCTACGTTATATTTCGCCGCTTAGGCTCTACATCACCGCCAGCTTTTTGTTTTTCTTTATCGTCAAAATTGTGGGGGCAGGCGGCATCATGGAAAGCGATGCGGGCTCAGAAGCCAACAGGGCGACCGATACGCCGCCAGTGTCTGACGAGGCGAAAAACGAAATCAGCCATGCCGCACGCGATGTGGCCGCACAAATCAAGAAGGATTTAAATGGGGCACGCCAGCAAGTTACCGGCGAACCAACAAAAGCTGCAACCACGGAAAGCACAACGAGCGACCCAGCGGCTTCCGAGGGTTCCAACGAGGATGAGAAGGATGCGCAGGATGAGAAGGGATGGCAAAAAAACAAATGGAATTGGACTGAGGAAGCGAACAAAAAAGCATCCATCAGTATTCCGTGCAAACCGGGAAGCGTCGGTTGCATCATGCTCAAAAATCGCTTGCAAGAAAAATTTAAAGATAGAACCAATTCACAAATGATGGACGACGTTAAGCACGGCATGGTCTCAAACATTCCGTATGTTTTGTTTTTAATGCTGCCACTTTTTGCCGCTATGACCAAGCTGTTCTATGTCAAACGCGGTCTCTACTACGGCGAACATGTGGTTTATGCGCTGCACATCCATGCGTTCACTTTTTTTGGTTTGTTGATTGTTGCATTAACGCCATCGGCAATGACTGGCTGGGTGCTGGCCGCCATCGCGATTTATTATTTCATCGCGATGAAGCGGTTTTTTGGCGGGCGATGGTGGACGACGCTGCTCCGCTATGGTCTTATTGCTATGATCTATCCAATCCTACTTTCCATCGTGGCGCTGGTTGTGATGGTCGCCGTGCTCGTGATTTAATTTTTGCTTGCCGACTTTGAAATGACCGACGAATGTACGAATCAACTATCCAATCCCTACCTTTAATTGCACGCGGCAAAGTGCGTGATATCTACGCTGTTGGTGACGACAAATTGTTGCTTGTCACCAGTGATCGTCTGTCCGCCTACGACGTAATTTTACCCACGCCGATTCCGCACAAGGGCGAAATTTTAATTTCACTCGCCAACTTTTGGTTTCAAAAGCTGGCGCATGTCGTGCCCAACCAGCTCACCGGGATTGATCCTGAAAGCGTTGTTGCGCAAAATGAGCGGGGCCAAGTTCGCGGCCGCGCCATTGTCGTTAATCGCTATAAAGTTCTGCCGATTGAAGCCGTGGTGCGTGGCTATTTAGAAGGCTCCGGTTGGGCGGAATATCAACAATCGCAATCGGTATGCGGCATCAAGTTACCTGCCGGCTTGCAGCGCGCATCGAAACTGCCTGATCCTATTTTTACACCCGCCACCAAGGCGGACGCTGGGGAACATGATGAAAATATTGATTTCGCCACCTGCGAAAAAATCATCGGTTCAGCGCGTGCGGCGGAAGTACGCAGCGTCGCGATTCGTTTGTACATTGAAGCCGCCGATTTCGCGCTAACGAAGGGCATCATTATTGCTGACACCAAGTTTGAATTTGGCTTGGATGCGAACGGTGCGCTTCATTTAATTGACGAGGCACTCACGCCCGATTCATCCCGATTCTGGCCGCTGGATACCTATAAAGTTGGCTCGTCACCGGAAAGTTTTGACAAACAATACATCCGCAATTGGCTTGATGAAATTGGCTTTAATCGTAAGCCACCCGCGCCGGATGTACCCTCCGACATTGCCCAAAAGACCAGTGACAAATATCGCGAAGCACTGAACCGGCTGACACAAAACTAGTGCCAATTTGTCCCAAGCGCGCGTAAATTTGTTCTGCTGCGCGCCATGGCCAACCCAAATTAAAGACACGCCAATCGGCAGGAGAAATAATCGAATTTTTATAGGTGCGCAGCCCAAAAAATCGTTAAGCGGCCCTGCCCCCGAAGCATCACCAACAGACGAATCAAGAACCATGCACACACTTGACACCATTTTGATGCGCGGCTATGTTCGTTTTATTGAGCCGCTACTATCGCGGCTTCGCCGAAAATTGCGTCTCGCACAATTTGAAATCCGCTCCATCGGCGATTTGGCAAACCACCACCGCGTCGCGTCTACTGGCGCGCAGCAGCGCAGCACATGTAGTGCTGCATGCGGGGATTTGCTCGAATTTCATCGGGCATCTATTTCCAAATTTTTCGCCTGTGCACGCGATGACCTCAGCCAATTGTCCGGTCATGCAACGCCAATGATCCTAAAAATAGATGGCACAGGTTATTTTCAAGGTGTCGCCGGACATTCGCGATACATGCAAAAACGCTCCAAAGGCAGTATTGCGCGTCAGATTCGGCGTGCGCGCAATCATTATTCCTGCAGGCATATAAATCGCTTTGCACATTTAGCCGACATCCACAATGTTGACACTTCAATATTGTTTCGCACGAGCGGCATCATGCTTAATGTGTTGGTTGAGCGCGCCGTCAAGCAAATGCGTCGCTTGGCCGGACGCGCAGATGCGCAGCCCGAAGCGTCGCACCCATTGGCAGCGCTGCCCCCGCCAATTCCGCCTTGCAGCACTCACTACGCGATTGATTGGGGCGTCTTTGAATCCAAGCCGGTGAAAGTAAGGTACCGCGCTGGCGACAACCTCGATACGGCCGCGGCCGATGAAGCCGCTGAACGTGCCGCGGTGCAAAAGTTGGCTGGCTATATATTTGCGCGGCGTATCGGCAATGGAATTCGCATCGTCTCCATTTTGGTTCACGGTGATCATCTAAGCGCGGGCGCAATGAAACTGCTGATGTATGAATTCGTCCAGTGGGTCATCGCTGGCGAAGCCGATTATTTAAAAGGTATCGACTATATTCACTACGGGGCTGCCGAGCATGGCGGTAGCGGATTGCTTTTTTGGAAAACGCAGTTTGGCTTCCAACCTGCACTTTTCGAAGTGGGCGAATAAATATCGCTCGTAAAAGAACGGCTGCAAATGCCGAGTGGTGACAGATTTTTAGTAGGCGCTGCATCAAGTAGACACTGCATCACGGCAGCCACAATCTGGCCTGATTTCGCCATACGTTGCCACAATTGCAACCCATTCAATTGTTATGATGATTTTATGTTGTATCTGCCGCGCTGCGTTGACACATAAAAGGGGAAGTTATGAAGTACGTCGTTGGCACTTTGAATGCGGCGGTTGCCGGTATTGGTCTGTTTTTTAAACTTGCAGGGGCGCTGTTGGGCTGGCTTCTACGACCACTTTTGGGGAGTGTGAGCTGGCAAGCGCCAGCTTGGGCACGATGGACAGGTGCGCGAGCAATAAGCACTGCGCAGGCCGCCAGCGCCAAACCCCTTTATGCGCTGGCCTCGATTGTGCTGGCGCTTGCTATCGGTGCTGGCGGTTTCTATGGCTACAAATGGTGGCAATCGCGTCCGAAGCCAATTGAGGTGAAGCTCACGATTCAAAACCCCGGCCGCACGCCGATCGAAAATGACGATGAAACCGATCGCGGACCACGCCCGTTAGTAGTGAAATTTGCCCAGTCGGTTGCACCGCTGTCAATGGTTGAAAAGGAAGTCACGGCGGGAATCAGGATCGCGCCCGCGCTCGAGGGCAAATGGAAATGGATCAACGACAAGACGCTTGAATTTGCACCGAAAGAAGATTGGCCAGTGGGCAGCGAGCGCGAAATTCAGTTTGAAAAATCAGCACTGGCACCGAAAATTACCTTAGCGGCCTACGAGGTGAAGTTTCAGACGGCCCCGTTTGTCGCGAAGGTAGCACGGTCACAGTTTTATCAAGACCCGACCAATCCGACGCTGAAAAAAGCCGTGTTCGATTTAAATTTTTCACATCCGGTCAATAGTGCTGAACTTGAGAAAAAGATTGTACTGAAACTGGCAGGCCAAACCGAAGGCATTTGGGGCGTGGGGCGTGAGCGCACCAAATACACGGTGACTTACGATAAATTAAAACTCAATGCCTATGTGCATTCGGAAAATCTTGCCACCCCGCAAGAGGACAGTTCGATCGAACTGCAAATGGAAAAGGGCGTGGTGTCGGCACGACAAGGAAAGCCATTTGATGATGTGCTGACGCAACTTGTGAAGGTGCCTGGACTTGCAAGTCTGTCAGTGACAGAGCTCCGAACCGATGTTGCGCAAACAATCAAAAACGAACCCGAGCAGATCATTACGGCCGCGCTATCCGCCAGCACACTTGAAAAAGATATTAAGGGCGCCACCACTGCCTGGCTGCTACCGTTGTACAACCCCAAGACCAAGAAAGAAGAGCGTACCGAGCCATATCAATGGAGCAGTCCCGCCGATGTTTCAGAAGATGTACTGAAAGCATCAACCAAGATTGATCTTGAATTAATCGCTGGTGAACGCGAACATAACGAAGCGCATGTCTTCAAATATCAGGCGCCGATCGGTCGTTATATTTATGTGCAAGTCGAGCGCGGCATGAAATCATTTGGCGGCTATACGCTGGCCAAGCGTGCGCAAAGTGTGATGCGAGTCCCGCCATTCCCGCCGCAACTAAATATTCTCGGCCAAGGTGCTTTGCTGGCCATGAGTGGCGAAAAAAAAATCGCTATTATGGTGCGCGATTTGCCAGGGGTAAAAATGGATATTGGCCGCGTCCTGCCTTCGCAATTGCAGCATTTGGTGACGCAATCAGAAGGCAATTTTGACAAGCCGCAATTCATCGGTACGTTTGGCATGGACAATTTGGCTGAACGCTTTGAGAAAAAAATTCCACTGCCGCGATTGAAGCAAGGTAAGGCGCATTATGAGGCGCTGAACCTTGGTGATTATTTGAAAAAAGACGCTGGTAGCCCCGATAAGCGCGGCATCTTCCTACTGCGTGTACAGGGCTACGACCCGAAGCTGGATCGTAAAGTGGTCAAAAAAGATGATGAAGAGCCAGTCGCGCCAGACGATACTGAAGGCGATGGCGGGGGAGAGGGAGGCAATAGCGCGCAACAATTTAATCAGCGCGAGGATCAGGGCGAACCCAGCGATCGTGAGGATTTCCGTTTATTGTTGGTAACTGACCTCGGCATTTTAGTGAAGCGCTCACTCGATGGGTCGCAAGATGTGTTCATTCAATCCATCGCTACCGGACAGCCCGTTGCGAACGCTGAAGTGGAAGTGATTGGCAAGAACGGCATGACATTATTCAAACAAACAACGGACGCGAATGGCCGCGCACAATTCGCCAAGTTAGACAGCTTGGCCCGCGAACGCACGCCGCTGATGTACCTGGTGAAAAAAGCGGGCGACATGAGTTTCCTGCCGCTGAACCGTCGTGATCGCGGTCTCGATTTTTCGCGCTTTGATGTTGGCGGCATTCGTAACACCATACAACCGGGCACATTGTCGGCTTATTTATTTTCGGATCGCGGCATCTATCGACCCGGCGATGCAATCAATATCGGCATGATCGTAAAAGCAAATAATTGGGGCAAGAGTGTCACAGGAGTTCCGATGGAAGTGGAAGTCACCGACCCGCGCGGCTTGACGGTGAAACGTGAAAAAATAGCGATTGGCGCGGGTGGCTTTAACGAACTCACACACACCACGCAGGAGTCCTCACCCACCGGCAACTACACGGTCAATCTATACACAATTAAAGATGGCGCGGCGCACACGCAACAGGGCAGTGTAACGGTACGGGTGCAAGAATTTTTACCAGACCGCATGAAGGTGGTGGCAAAGCTCTCCACTGAAGTCACCGAAGGCTGGGTTTCACCGACTGACCTTAAAGCAAAGGTCAATGTGCAAAATTTGTTTGGGACGCCGGCCACAAATCGCCGTGTGGAAGCCACACTCACCTTACAGCCCGCATTCCCAGCCTTCCGTAGCTACCCAGATCATCGGTTCTATGATCCGATGCGGGCAAAGGAGGGATATTCCGACAAGCTGGCCGATGGCGCCAGCGACGAGGAAGGCAACGTCGAGTTCGCATTGGGCTTGGATCGGTATGCCCGTGCCACCTATCGCCTGCACTTCCTCGCCCGCGCCTTCGAGCCCGAGGCGGGGCGCAGTGTCGCAGCGGATACGAGCACGTTAGTTTCTGAACTGCCATGGCTGGTGGGCTTTAAGGCTGATGGCGATTTGGGCTATGTTTCGAAAGCATCGAAGCGTATCGTCAATTTAATTGCAATCAATTCTAAAGCGAAAAAAATTGATGTGAAGGATTTGAAACTGGAATTGGTGGAGCGGCGTTACGTCTCGGTACTGGTTAAACAGGGCAATGGCACATACAAATACGAATCGAAAGCGAAAGAAATATCGCTCAAAGAAAATGCGCTATCAATTCCTGCCGCCGGCTTCAACTTGACGCTCGACACCGCCGCACCCGGTAATTTTTTCTATCGCATTCGGGATACAGAAGGCTTAGAGCAAAACCGTATTGAGTACTCGGTTGCCGGTGCAGGTAATGTCACCCGTTCGCTTGACCGCAATGCCGAATTGCAGCTAACTTTGAAAAATAAAGACGTGAACGCGGGCGAGGATATCGAAGTCAACATCCGCGCACCGTATGCGGGCGCAGGCCTGATCACGATTGAGCGCGACAAAGTTTATGCGCATCAATGGTTTAAAGCAGGCACGCAGGCCTCGGTGCAAAAGATCAAGCTACCCGCGGATTTTGAGGGCAATGGCTACGTCACGGTGCAGTTCATTCGTGATCCGGGTTCGGATGAGATTTTCATGAGTCCGCTGTCTTACGGCACGACGCCGTTCTCTGTCAACCTCGCGAAGCGCACCAACAAACTCACCTTCAATGCACCGGCTAAAGTAAAACCAGGCGATGTGTTAAAAATCAAATTGAACGCCGAGCAGCCAACCCGTGCAGTCGTGTTTGCGGTCGATGAAGGGATTTTGCAAGTTGCGCGTTATCAGGAAGCGAATCCGCTTGCGCATTTTTTCCAGAAGCGAGCGCTCGATGTTCGCACCTCGCAAATTCTCGATTTGATCTTGCCCGAATTTAGAAAGCTGATGCAAGCCGCCGCACCCGGCGGCGATGCTGAAGGCGCGCTGGGCAAAAATTTAAACCCGTTCAAACGTAAACGCGATAAACCTGCCGTCTATTGGTCGGGCATCGTGGACGTGAATGGCGAGCGCGAATTTAGCTACGCCGTCCCGGATACGTTCAATGGAACATTGCGCCTGATGGCGGTATCGGTGAGCGAGGGTGCAATCGGCACTTTAAGCAGTAAAGCGCTGGTGCAGGGTGATTTTGTGATCTCGCCGAATGCACCGCTGGCAGTCGCGCCCGGCGATGAGTTTGAGGTCTCTGTTGGTGTGGCGAATAACGTCGCTGGCTCCGGTAAGGATGCGCAAGTTGCCGTCACGTTAAAACCATCGGCACATATTGAAGTGGTTGGTACCGAAACGCAAACACTCAAGATCGGCGAGCGGAAAGAAGGTGTCGCGATCTATAAACTCAAGACCAAGACTGGTGCAGCAGTCAAGCTCGGCTCGGCCACGCTGGCGTTTTCCACCACGTTGAATGGTCAGCCTGATAAATCAGCCAAACTCGCCACTGATATTAGCGTACGACCTTCGGGGCCCTACTATACGCAAGTCACGGCGGGCAGCTTCACCGGCTCGCAGGATGTAGTGATCAAGCGTGATGTGTTTGATGAGTATCGCAAAGCCGAAGCGGCGGTCTCACCGCTGCCATTAGTGATGGCAAACGGTTTGATGGCCTACCTTGATAGCTTTCCGCATTTGTGTACCGAACAAATCACCAGTCGCGCGTTCCCAGCGATTGTGTTGGGGCAACGGCCTGAATTCGGCAATGCTAATCAAAAAGATGGTTCAGTAAAGGCTGAAAAGGCGTTCGCCACTGCGCTGTCTGTTTTGCGTTCACGCCAAAATGCCGAGGGTGGTTTTGGGTTGTGGACGGCAACGGTTGAGGCAGATGAATATGCCTCAGTCTACGCGATTCATATGTTGATCGAAGCTCGGGAGCGCGGGTACACTGTGCCGCCTGACTTGCTCGCCAAGAGCAATAGCTGGCTGCAACAAATCGCGTCCAGTCCGGCGAAGGATTTGTTCGATGTGAGGGTTCGCGCCTACGCAGCGTACTTGCTCACTCGCCAAGGAACCGTGACGACAACCTATCTTGCAGCGTTGCGCGAGACCTTGGACAAAAAATATCCCAGTGCAAGCGCGGCCACATGGCAAAGAGATTCCGCCGCCGTTTTCTTAGCGGCGAGCTACAAGCTGATGAAGGATGAAAAGCAAGCCGCCAAGCTCATGGATGAACCGCTCGCGCAACTATCGAAACGTGGCGAGCCATATCGTTATGAACGTTATTACGACCCCACGATTCGTGATGCGCAAACCCTATTCATCGCCTCGCGTCACTTTCCGGAACGGGCCAAGAAGCTTGATTTTGCAACGCTCGGCGCGATGATCAAAACCATTCAAGATGGCCGCTACAACACGCATTCGGCAGCCTATGTGATCTTGGCACTGGACGCGTTTGCGACACAAATTGACAGCAAAGTGGTGGCCAAACTATCGATCACGGAAGTGGGTAAGGACGGCAAATCAACATCGCTGGCATTGCCACAAAACCTAATTCCTCGCGTACCGTATTCAAACAATACAGCGAAATTAACGCTCGGTGGCGATGGCAGCCTCCCGACCTATTTCGCGGTGACTGAAACGGGCTTCGATAAATCGCCGCCCATGAACGACCTGAAATCTGGAATGGAAGTAATTCGTGAATACGTGGATGCGGAAGGCAAGCCCGTATCGAAGGTCAAAGTGGGGCAAGAGTTGTTTGTACGACTCAAATTCCGCTCGATTGGCCGCGACTTTATTCCGAATGTGGCGCTGGTCGATTTGCTACCTGGCGGCTTTGAGCCGGTATTGAATCCGATTGATGCCCCGGACGTAACCCCAGCAAAAAAAGGCGCTTTCGTGAATCGCCTTGGGAATGTCGGCGGCTGGAATGTGGAATACGCTGATGTGCGTGAAGAGCGTGTGGTGTTGTATGGGACGGTGAACGCACAAGTATCGGAATATCGCTACCGCATCCGCGCCACCAACGTCGGCACCTTCATCGTGCCGCCCGCTTATGGCGAGTCAATGTATGAGCGTGACGTGCAGGCTAGGTCGTTGCCGGGCAAGATTGTGGTGGAGCGGGCCGGGCAGTAGTTCTTCAACAGCTACCTGAAAATTGCACAATTGAATAACGTTGCCTCAGCATTGACCAACGTATCGCGCCTCCTTCCGCCGGTCCGCGCCAGCGGGCTGGGGAAGGCGATCGTGAGGCTGGTGATTGCAATTGTATTTCTCACGATTGCGCTGATCGTGCTGCGCATTTTACCAAAACAAGTTCTCGCCAGTTACGCCCAATATTCGTCCGCTGTCTATGCCGAAGACGCTACGCTGCTGCGCCTTACCACCGCGCCAGATCAGCAATATCGGCTCTGGACTTCGCTGGACGCGATCTCGCCCAAGCTGGCAGAAGCAGTACTGCGCTACGAGGACCGTTACTATTATTGGCATCCCGGCGTAAATCCAGCGGCGCTGATTCGCAGCGCGTCCGCCACGGCATCAGGGGAGCGCAGGCAAGGCGGCTCAACCATCACCATGCAGTTGGCGCGTAAAATTTATGGTGTCGACAGCCGCAGTATCGGTGGCAAATTCAAACAAATTGCGGCTGCGTTGTGGCTAGAAGCCCGTTACAGTAAGCGTGATATTTTAGAAGCGTATCTAAATTTTGCGCCCTACGGCGGCAACATCGAAGGCGTCGGGGCGGGAAGCTTGGTGTATTTTCATAAACGTGCTGCGAATCTCACGTTACCTGAAGCGTTGACACTCGCTGTAATTCCACAAAACCCTACTCGGCGCGGTGGAAGCAAATCGGGCTCACCTGCGCTTGGGGAGGCGCGGCAGCGCCTGGCGGACATTTGGCTAAAAGTACATCCTGAAGACGAACGCTTGGGCGCAAATCATCCAGTGCCACTTTACAACGCCGCGGCCTTGCCATTCCGTACGCCACATTTAGCCAATCAATTACTAACAGGGAGCGGGAACAACAAATTCGGCGAAATATTTTCGAGCATTGACTTAAAAATGCAGGCCACGCTTGAGCGCAGCCTCACGCAGCGCATTGAGCAACAACGCACTTCCGGTGTTCGCAATGCCTCGGCGATCTTAATCGATTCTGAAACCATGCAAGTCAAAGCAATGGTTGGCTCCGCAAATTTTTGGGATGACGACATCGATGGACAAGTCAACGGCGTGCTGGCCAAACGCTCGCCCGGCTCAACGTTGAAGCCGTTTATTTACGCACTGGCATTTGACCAAGGCGTGCTACATCCAATGACAGTGTTAAAAGATGCGCCCACCAGTTTCGGCCCCTACAGCCCGGAGAATTTTGACGGGCGCTTTATTGGCCCGATCACGGCGCAAGATGCCCTCGTCCGCAGCCGCAATGTGCCCGCCGTGCAAGTGGCTTCACGCCTCACGCGGCCCAGCTTGTATGATCTGATGAAGGATGCCGGTGTGACCAATCTTGCCAGCGAAAAACATTATGGCTTGGCGCTCACGCTCGGTGGTGGTGAGGTGACGATGGAAGAATTGGCAAAGATGTACGCTATGTTGGCCAATCGGGGGGAGTTGAAAGATATTTCCTATGTTGCAGCCCCTTATTCCGCCAAGAAAGTCGCCCGCTCATCCACAACCCAGCTTGTTTCTGAAGAAGCGGCCTTTGTCACGCTCGATATGCTTAAAACCAATCCACGGCCTGACACGGGCTTACCAGCATCACCTGCGGTCTCGTGGAAAACCGGCACCTCATGGGGCTTTCGGGATGCGTGGACTGCGGGCGTGTTTGGCCGTTATGTGTTGGTGGTGTGGGTCGGCAATTTTGATGGGGCGAGTAACCCGGCGTTCATTGGTGTTTCTGCCGCTGCGCCGCTGTTTTTCAATATCGTTGACGGCTTGCGCAATGAAGGTGTCATCGCCAACGATGCGCCACGTTTACCGCCGCCAAAACTCACTCGTGTTGAGGTGTGCGCAGGTTCGGGTGATTTGCCGAATGCCGCCTGCTCACAGCGGGTTTCGACTTGGTATGTGCCGGGGAAATCACCGATTCGGATTTCGCAGCTACATCAACGAGTCTTGGTTGATCGGCGTAACAAGGCAGTCGTATGTGTCGAGAGCGCCCATACCGAATGGCAGGTGATCGAGCAATGGCCAACTGATATGCAGCGATTGTTTCGGGAAGCAGGTATGCCTAGGCGCGCCCCACCCCCTATGCCCAACTGCGCGGGAAAAATTCCTAACATTTCTAACATCGCCGCTCAAACACCAACAACCGCGCCACAAATTGTTTCACCGCTACGGGCAGTGACCTACACCATACACCTATCTAAACCTGCTGCGATTTCGTTACGCGCCGAAGGCGCTGGCAGTGGCTATCAACAAGGCGGCAAACAATTCTGGTTTTCTAACGAGGCGTTTATAGGTGAAGTAAAAACTGGGGAAGCGCTCGCATGGCAACCACCCAAAGCGGGACGCTATTTATTGCGGGTGGTTGATGAATCGGGGCTGGCCGATAGCCGCGAGCTTAACGTCGAGATCGTGCCATAACTGTTTAATGACAAACACAAATGCAAACACAAATGCAAGTGCAAGCAAGTTCAAGCAAGTGCTGATGCAGATGCTGATGCTGATGCCTCATGCCCTAGCACTGGCGCGGAGTTTGGAGGAATTTACCTGGCTAAACACGCACGAGCCGTGCAGCAACGTGCTATTTAACGGTATAACCGCGCCCCTCTAAACAAGCCGACACGGCGCGTTGATAATCACTTTTTTTGGCATCATCGACTGGCAAAACGGTTGGCTGAAAGCCAGTCTGCTGCGTGCCCCAACGCTCGCATTCAATTCGATCAAACGTCGCCTGCGTCGCAGTCTGCCCATCTCTAGGATAGGCAAATAATTGCCTTGGCTGGTTCACATAAGTAGGCGCTGGGCCGTTCAACACGGGTGGTGCGGCCACGACTGGCGCGGGGCTGGGTGTAGATGATGTAAATGGTGCAGAAATGACAGCCTCAACAGGCGGCTCGATCACGCGATAGCCACTGCGATCAGACACATAGTAAACTTGATCGTAGTAATAATAAGGAGCACCAGCGTACCAATAAGTCGCGTAGCCCAATGGCAAAAGCGGCACAAACAATCCTGCATACAAACCAGCGCGATAGTAATTGCCGCGCCAACCATAATAGGAGCGGTAGCCGTTGTAATAACGGCCTGCATAATGTGGCCGATAGCCGCGATTGACGCCAACATAAACAGCTGTGCTGGCTTGCGCCGCACGGATGGCGTGTCCACCGCTAGATTTGCTTGCGGCATGCGCGGTTGTGGTCAGCGCGACGGCGGATAACCCCGCGATTATGGCGATGCCAAAGCTCTGAACAGCGTGGCGTTTAAACGCGGCTGCGTGCATCATCAAAGTCACTGTTTTATGCGATGAATTAGCGTTACGTGAAAACATAGGTTTTCCGTTTAATTTAATGTTGATAAGTTTAAGTATAGACCTACGCGCTGCGTCTTAGGTTCATTCGGGCACCGGCTTGGTAACGGTTTGTAACAACTAAACCACCAGGGTGCACGTTTGAAATGTCGTAAGCGGCTGCGTTTGGAGTTGCTCTGTAATCGCGCCTACATTCTACAAATGTGCGATTAGTCAAATGTGGGGTAATCCCTCCATTTTGACTGTACGGTAAATGTAGACGCTCAATGGCAATGGCCAGTTTTATGTTGGGAGGATATCGTCAGTGGTCATGTTGAAGCGACTCAGTTCACGACTCGGCGGAAATACGCCAATTCACATCCCCGCAATTCGCCACATGTCATCTTCTGATGCCATGCAGCGGTTGTAGACGCCGGCAAAAGCAGTATGGAAGGATCGTCGCGGTCGCGACACGCGACAAGCGACAAGTGCAAAAGCAACGACGGTTGCTTTCTGCGCACCATCCGATTGGGAAAGGCTAGGTCACCGAACCAATTAATATGCCTGGAATTTTCACCCTTTGGAAGCGCATAAATCAACTGCAAGGCATTGTTAATCAACGATTTATCGATTCCGGATGGTCTCACAACTATTGAAATAGTCTCGTTTACTTCTGGATTGTCTCACCAACTACCGATCGTTCACAGCAATTCCTGCCTCGTGTGCCATCTGATCAGCATGATAGCTAGACCTTACCATCGGCCCTGAAGCAGCGTGAATGAAGCCCATTTTGTAGGCTTCGGTTTCAAACATTTTGAAATCATCAGGCGTGACGTAGCGCAACACAGCCAAATGCCCACCGGAGGGTTGCAAGTATTGGCCGATGGTGAGCATATCGACATCATGGGCGCGAAGATCGCGCATAACATCTAAAATTTCTTCATTGGTTTCGCCTAGGCCGACCATGATGCCGCTCTTAGTAGCGACGTTGGGGTGTTCGGTTTTGAAATCTTTGAGCAGCTTAAGCGAGTGCGCATAATCGGAGCCGGGGCGGGCTTGTTTGTAAAGGCGTGGCACGGTTTCTAAATTATGATTCATCACGTCCGGCGGCGCTTCGCGCAAAATGCCGAGTGCGCGATCTAGGCGGCCCCGAAAATCGGGCGTGAGAATTTCAATTTGTGTGGAAGGTGACAGCCTTCTGGTTACGCGGATACAGTTAGCAAAATGCTCTGCGCCACCATCGCGCAAATCGTCGCGATCAACGCTGGTGATGACGACATATTTTAATTTTAGCTTGGCAATGGTCTCAGCCAAATGGCGCGGCTCGTCCGTGTCGAGCGGCAACGGTCGGCCATGCCCGACATCGCAAAACGGGCAGCGGCGGGTGCAGAGATCACCCATGATCATGAATGTGGCCGTGCCTTTGCCGAAGCATTCACCTATATTTGGACACGACGCTTCTTCGCATACCGTGTGCAAATTCGCATCGCGCAGAATTTTTTTGATCTCGTAAAAACGGGTCGTGGCTGAACCGGCTTTGACGCGAATCCACTCCGGTTTTTTCAGGCGATCTGTCAGCGCAACGGGAATAATTTTGATCGGGATGCGTGCGGTTTTGTTTTCACTTTTTTCTTTGATACCTGCTTCTGCCATGATTTTTCCAGTCAAGGGATTTGCTTACTTTGAAGCGATATTGTGTTGCAAATGGAGCGCCAGCTTTTCGGCAATGTCATTCATTTTAGCTGCTATGCCAAGGTCGCGCATCTGGGTGACCGCCAGCCCCTCGTAGCCACAGGGGTTGATCCGTGAGAACGGCTCCAAATCCATGTCAACATTGAGCGATAAGCCATGGTATGTGGCGTGATTGGCAATGCGCAGACCAATTGCGGCGATTTTTGCGTCGGTGATTTTGCCTGCATTTTCCAACGCTACGTAAACACCCGGCATCCCTGCTTTGCGAAAACTGACCGTTCCATATTCTGCAAGCAAATCGATCAGTGATTGCTCAACTCTTCGCACAAGCTCTTTGACACCATAGACCAGGTTTTTTGTGCCGAGCAGCAAGTACACCACCAGCTGGCCCGGGCCGTGGTAGGTCACTTGCCCGCCTCGCTCGACTTTGATGACGGGGATATCACCCGCGTTGAGCACGTGTTCTCGTTTGCCCGCGAGGCCGAGCGTGTAAACGCGTGGGTGCTCAAGCAGCCAGATTTCATCGGGCGCATCCGCTGTGCGCGAACGGTTATTCGATTGCATGGCGGTGAGCGTAGATGCGTATTCGGCCATGCCGAGTCGTTTGATGATTAGGGTCGGTTTCATCGGCTGTGTTGGTCTAGTTCGTGAATCACGCATTGAATCGCCTAGCTTGGCTGGCGATTTAAACCACGCTCGACAAAAGGTGGTTTTTATTTTTATCGGATTTTCAGAGCGCCATTAGCACCAACGGATGCGCTGACAATTCACGGTAAATATCGTCAATCTGTTTTTTTGATGTGGCGTTGATGGTGGCGGTAACAGATAGAAAATTACCGTTTTTGGATGGGCGCATTTCCACCCATGTTGAATCCAAGTCGGGCGCATGCTTGGCCACAATGTCGATAACGATTTGCGCAAATCCACTTTGCGTCCCCTCCGCTGTCATGCGTCCCATCGCCTTAATGGGAAAAGCGGTGGGAAACTTAAGCAAAGTTTCGTTACTACCGCCGTCAAAACCCTCAATTGTTTTCGGATGCGCTTCTGCCATTTCTAGCGACCTAACGGCTTCAAACCGTGTTTGTACTCTTGAAACAACGAAAACATCTTCCTAAACAGGGCGCCCGGCTTACCCGCTGACGAACCGTGCCCTACCGGTCTGCCGTCAAGCATCGTGATCGGCACGACTTCCTTGGTGGACGACATGATCCACAGCTCATCGGCCGCCCTCACTTCATGGCGCGAGACACGGCGAATTTGTAGCGGCAGCCCGGCCTTGCGGGCGAGCTCAATCATCAATTCGTAAGTGATGCCGGCGAGCAACAAATTATCGAGCGGTGGACAGAGAATCACACCGTCTTTTACAGCGGCGATATTGCTGGCAGATGACTCGGTTAAGTAGCCATCGCGGAACAACATCACCTCATCTGCGCCCTCTTGATTGCCCGCGTGTTTCAACATAACCGCGCCCAGCAAGGCAGTGGCTTTGATGTTGCAGCGCAGCCAGCGGTTGTCATCGAGCGAGACACAAGAAATACCCTTTTCGTAGACCTCTGGCTTTGGCGTGGCGAGCGGGTTCGCCATCATAAATACGGTTTGTGTTAAGCCCACCGGCGGCGAGAAGTCACGCTTCGCAACGCCGCGCGTGATTTGGATATACACACCGACATTGCCGCCATGATTGGCGGTGATCAGGGCGCCGATGTGCGCTTCCCATTCGGCGATCGTGTATGGATTGGCAATTTCTAAACCATCCAAACTGCGCTGCAAACGCTGCAAGTGTTCGGTGCAGCGCAAGCCCATACCATCGTAAAACGGAATGACTTCATACACCCCATCGCCAAAGATAAAGCCGCGGTCAAGCGGCGAAATGTACGCGTCCTCGAACGGCATCAGTCTGCCGTTCAGGAATACGGTTGGCAGACACATGTTTTGGTTCATCTCGCTTGACATACTGTGCCTCTCTCTATTTTTTGAAAATCAAACGAATCGCATCCCAGCCGCGCCCCAAAAATCCAGCGACGAGCACCTCTTCTAACGAAACGACCGGGATTTCTGCAACCAGTTTATCGTCTTTCATGAGCTTTATTATCCCTGCTTTTTCACCGACGCGCAGCGGGGCGAGCAGTGGCTCGGTGGTGGTCAGGGTGGCTTTCAAGCCAGTGAATTTATCTTTGGGTAAGGTTAGCCAGATGTCGCTGTCAAAACCAAGCTTGACGGTGCTTTGCGAACCTTTAAAAATCTCCGGTGTTGCGACGGCATCACCTTTTTTGTACAGTTTTTGTGAATCAAAAAATTGGTAGCCGAAGTTCAGTAATTTTTGGCTTTCCTGCGTTCGTGCCGCATCCGATGCGGTGCCAAGCACCACAGAAATGAGCCGTCGCTCGCCGCGTTTGGCGGTAGCGATCAAACAAAAACCGGCGGCTTCAGTGTGGCCGGTTTTTAAACCGTCAACCGTCGGGTCAATGAAGAGCAATCGATTGCGATTCGGCTGCGTGATTTTGTTGTAAGTAAACTCTTTTTCCTTGTAATACGAAAATTCGGCGGGAAAATCACGAATCAGCGCATTGGCCAACAACATCAAATCTTCCGCCGTTGAATAATGCTGAGGATTGGGCAAGCCGGTTGCGTTGAGGAAATTAGTGTTTTTCATCCCTAATCGCAGCGCTTGTGTATTCATCATTTGTACAAACAAATCTTCTGATCCGGCGACCGCCTCAGCCAGCGCAATCGAAGCGTCGTTGCCGCTCTGGACGATCATGCCGCGAATCAACGGCTCAACAGCCGGTGTTTGTTTGGGATCGATGAACATTCGCGAACCTTCAGCTTTCCACGCACGCTCAGATACCGTCACAGTTTGCGTGAGCGTGAGCCGCTTGGTTTTGAGCGCATCAAAGACCAAATAGGCCGTCATTAATTTAGTCAGTGAAGCTGGTTCAAAGCGCTCAGTGGCGGCTTGGGCAGCAAGCGTCTGCCCGCTCGAAGCATCGAACAAAATGAATGAACGTGCCTGAATCGGGGGCGGGGTGATTACGTTGAAAATGGCGGCGGCGCGAACACCCGGCGCCGCGTTTGAGGCAGTTGGGATCGCTATCGCAACAACCAACGTCGCTGCAATTAACGACATTGCAATCGATGGCAAGATAAATTTTTTCATAGGATGGTTAAGCAAGCTTTCAGGCAATTTAGAGTTTGGAAATAACAGGGGAAAAATCATGCGATTCTTTGACGCGCGCTTGGATCGCCTCGGCCTCCTCACGGCTTTTGTATGGTCCCAAACGCACGCGATATAAGCTATCTTTTTGCGACACCGTAATCGGTTCGCGATTCCAATCAAGCTCACGATTCATGCGGGCTCGGAAAATCTCGGCGTTGTCTTTCGACGAGAAAGCACCAAGCTGCAAGAACAGCTGACCTTGGTCGGCGGTGATCGGTGATGCGGGCGCGATGCTGGGGGCCGTATTGATCGGTACTTCACTTACCTGAACAATGGACGCAACTGTGGCGGCAGGCAGCGTTGGTGCAGCGGCAGGCATAGGAGCCGGCGTTGGACTGCTGGCCACGATTGAGAGCGCCGTCGGTTTGCCGTCAGCAAACACGCGCTCCAAGATCACCATGCCGCTGCCACGTCGCGCGATATCGAGCCGATTCGCGGCCGCGAACGAGAGATCAACAATGCGTTCTGAATGAAATGGCCCGCGATCATTGATTCTAACCACCACAGATTTACTATTGGCGGGGTTGGTCACGCGCACATAGGACGGCACCGGTAGCGTCGGATGTGCGGCGGTCATGGCATACATATCGTAGGTTTCGCCGTTGGAGGTTTTTTGGCCATGAAATTTACGGCCGTACCATGAGGCGATACCTTGCTGTTTGAAATTATCTGCCGCAACATTCGGCACATAGGATTTGCCGAACACAACATATGGTTTATTCGCACCGCGATGCAAAGGCTCATCGCGCGGGACAGCATCGGCAATCGCATCCAGATTGGGTGGTGGGTTAGCACCGGGACCATCGTCCAAATAATAACCGCCAGATTTGGCCGTGTTGCTGCCGCCCGCCGCTGTCGGTGGGGCGGAATTTTTCACCGGCGTATCAGGTTTCTTCGGCGTGGTGCCGCAACCGTATAAAGTTAAAATAAAAACGCCGACGCCAGCATTGGCAAGCACCTTGAGGCATTTTTGCCTGAAGATGCCCGCCAAATGGTGGCTTTCGTTATTTTTTGCGGCAGTTTGCACTACGTAGAAACCAGTTGCTTGTGCGTGGCGATGCTCATCAACATGCCAAACGAAATACACATCGATAAAATCGCCGTGCCCCCATAGCTCATCAGCGGCAACGGCACGCCAACCACGGGCAAGATGCCGGTCACCATGCCGATATTGACAAACGCGTAAGTGAAAAAACTGAGCGTCACAGCACCGCCCAACAACCGCGCAAACGTAGTGTGGGCGTTGATCGAAATCATCAATCCGCGACCGATGATGATGAGATAAAGCGTAAATAATAGCAACACACCAATCAAACCAAACTCTTCACCAAACACGGCCAAGATGAAATCCGTCGACCGCTCGGGGATAAAGTCGAGCTGCGCTTGGCTGCCCGCTTGCCAGCCTTTACCAAGGATGCCGCCCGAACCGATGGCAATCGTCGATTGAATGATGTGATAGCCCGCCCCGAGCGGATCGCTGGTCGGGTCGAGCAGCATCAAGACCCGGTCTCGCTGGTAATCATGCAGCACGTAGTTCCATAACAGCGGGAGGGAGGCTAACGCGCCGATGCCGCCGGCAATCAATAATTTCCACGACAGTCCGGCAAAAAAAATCACGAAAAATCCGGCAGAAAAAATCAAAATAGCGGTGCCCAAATCGGGCTGACGCATCACCAATAGTGTTGGCACCATCAGGATGACACCGGCAATCAAATAATCTTTAAAACTAAGTCCCTCCTCCTTACGATGAAAATACCAAGCCAGTAATAACGGCATGCCGATTTTCATGATTTCCGATGGCTGAATCGTAAAGCCGATATTCAACCACCGTCGGGCACCGTTACGGATTTCACCAAACAATGCCACGCTAATGAGCAGCCCAAGCCCCAACAAATAAACGGGGATCGCAAAGCGCATCAAGGTCTGCGGCGGAATGTTGGCGATAATCCACATGGCGACCAGTGCGATGCCAAAGTTCCGTGCCTGCCCCATCGCCCGGTCAAACGTGATGCCGCCCGATGCAGAAAACACGACCGCCAACGAGATCGCCGCCAGCACCGCGAACGCGATCATCAACGGCCCGTCGAGGCTCCGGGTAATCGCGAAAAATAATCGGTTAATGGTTGCTTTCATGCTTTTTTGTTCAAGTTTGTTGGTTCAGATGGCGGGGTTCAGGTTTGTTCGTACGCCAGTTTTTTGCTTTTCAACGTCGGGCTATTCATCGTCAGGTTTTTCATCGGCCTCTGCGGCTTTTATTTTTTTCACGTCGGGCAATTTGCCGAGCAAATAATAATCCATCACGGCACGCGCAATTGGCGCCGCCGCCGCCGCACCCTTGCCGCCGTTTTCGACCATCACAGCAATGGCAATCTTGGGCTTATCGGCAGGCGCATAGGCGATGTACCAAGCGTGGTCGCGCAGTTTTTCAGTCACGCGCCCTTCAGCATATTTCTCGCCGCGCTTAAGGCCGAATACCTGCGCCGTACCGGTTTTTCCAGCGCTCACATAACCCGCATTCACAAACGCGCGGGCGCTCGTACCCGCGGTGACGACGCCGGCCATCGCTTCTTTAATAAGCGCAACATTTTCGGGCCTCAAGCCAAGTGATGTAGGTTTATTGGCCACTTGGTCTGCCATCGCCTTTGCTTTGCCAGTGGCAGCATCGGTGACAGTGCGTACCAAATGCGGGCGCATCGCCACACCATCATTGGCAATCGTCGCGGTCGCGTGGGCAAGCTGCATGGGCGTGAATGCGTTATACCCTTGGCCAATGCCTGCTGAAATGCTATCGCCGGTGTACCACTTACGTGCGTCGGGAGTCGCTTTCGCAAAACGACTACTCTTCCATTGACGCGATGGCAGGGTACCCTCTAATTCACCGTCGATATCGATGCCTGTTTTGCCGCCGAAACCCAATGAGCCCAAAAATTTTGCGGTGTCGTCAATATCCGTTTCGGAAGCGAGTTGATAGTAATAAGTGTCGCAGGATACAACAATCGATTTAACCATATCGACGCTGCCGTGCCCGCCAACTTTATCGTCATTCCAATAGTGCGTGACGCCTGGCAAGCGAAATACGCCAGGGTCTGAAATAGCTTGTTGAGGTGTTCGTTTACCGGACTCTAATGCCGCCAGCGCCAAGAATGGTTTAATGGTCGAGCCCGGCGGATAAGCGCCGCGCAGGGCACGATTGAGCAGCGGTTTATCGGCTGAGGTATTGAGCAAATCCCAATTTAGCGGATCAATCCCATCAACAAATAAGTTCGGATCAAAACCCGGCTTGGAAATCAGCGCTAGAATTTCGCCCGTCGACGGTTCAATCGCCACCATCGATCCGCGACGGGCATCGAAGGCCTCTTCGGCGATGCGCTGCAGCCTAATATCGAGGGTGAGTTTGAGATCGTTGCCGGCGGTGGGCGCCGATTTGGCGAGCGAGCGGATGGCGCGGCCACCGGCATCAATTTCGACTTGCTCTGAGCCGGTGGAACCGTGCAGCTCGGCTTCGTAGCTGGCCTCAATGCCCTGCTTGCCCATGTGCTCGGTACCTTTGTAGTTGCTGGTGAGTCCGTTCGTTTCAATCCGTTTTACGTCAGCCACATTGATACGGCCAATATAGCCAATCGCATGCGACGCAATCTCGCCTTGCGGATAGTTACGGAATAACCGGGCGCGAATATCGAAGCCGGGAAAGCGGAAACGATTCACTGCAAATCGCGCGACTTCCTCTTCGGTTAAGCGATTGCGTACCGGTAGCGATTCAAAATTTTTGCTTTCCTCTAGCAGGCGTTTTAAGCGGCGGCGATCGCGCGGCTGGATCTCGACCACGTTTGACAAATCATCAAGCACCGCATCGAGGTTGTTCACTTTTGCGGGCGTGACCTCCAATGTGTACGCTGAAGTATTGGCCGCCAGTACTTCGCCGTTGCGGTCCAGAATCAGGCCCCGCGTCGGCACTACGGGCACCACTGAAATACGATTTGCCTCAGCCAACGTGTGGTAATGATCATGCTTGATGACTTGCAAATAAACCATACGAGCGGTCAAGATGGCGAACGCAAGCAAAATCCCTAAGCCAGCGACGATGGCGCGCGAACGAAAAACATTTAGCTCCGCCTCGCGATTTTTAATCGTAGTGCCGATCATTTGGAGCCGATCACAGGGGTTTGACCATATCGGCTCGTGGTCATTGCGGCGGACGTCATCTCAATACTTGACCAAATCGGCGGCGAAAGCGCGGCAGCTTTGCAAGCCAATTAACCAGCGGCCACAAAATTGCGCCCAACAGCGGCGCTAATAACAGCCCCCAGCCCGGAAAATCACTCCCCATCGAGAGGTTCAATAACACGCCAATCGTCTGCGATAAAAACAGTACTGCGGCAATATGCAGCGCCTGCTCAAACACCGTCAATTGCAAAATCCGCACCCGCAATAACTGAACCAAAAACACAGCGGCAACGTACGCCAAGGCATGCTGGCCAAGCAACACACTATTGGCCACATCCATGATGAGTCCCAAGAAAAAACCCCATCCCTGCCCCATCGTGCGTGGCTCGTGCGCAACCCAATAAAGCAATACCAGCAGCAAAAAATCGGGATGCGCGCGCAGCGCCCAATCGCTCCATGGCAGCAAATTCAGCAGCAGCGCAATGACAAGCGAGCCCGTCAGCAGCCGCATTGGGGCGGGCAGCGTCATGGCATCGCGGGAGGCAGGGGAAAGATCCATCGGTATCGTAAAGTTGTAGCGTCGTAAAGTTATAAAATCTTAAAATTTCAATGTCTTGGGGTATCAACGTTTTAAAACATCAATTTCTGCGCGAATTTATGGGGCCAGTTCGTTAATTAATTATTGCGCCGCGGATCGCGCCTTGCGCTTGATGAACCACTGGCTGCTGGTTTGAGTGCGGCCGTACTCGAGCTTGTCGATTTTTTATCTCCTACACCCACATCAACTTGCGGATAGGCGGACTGGCTCGCGCTGCTGGCACTAGCGGAACCTGCTGTTTCGGCTGGCGCGCGGAGTAGCACTTTCACAAACCGATGATGATTTGGCGCAGTAGCAGGCTGGGCAACAACCTTGGCAAAGGGGAAGGCGGGGTTTTTCTCGACTTGAATCACAGTTGCAACGGCAAGTCCGGCAGGATAAGTGCCGTCAATGCCGGACGTCACCAGCGCATCACCGTTTTGTATGTCAGCGCCCAGAGGAATGAACGGCACATCAATGGTTCCGTCGCGGCCGTTGCCGACGGCGACTGCGCGCAAACCTACGCGTGAACCCACGCCCGAGCTCGAGCCCAATTCTGCGCCTGGACCATCGCGCATCACCATTACCGGTATCGATTGATCTTTTTCAGTCGATAGCGTGACCTCTGCTGACAACAGACCCACGGCTGTTACCTGCCCGACAACACCGTCACCATCAATGACCACTACTCCAGCTGTGACGCCATCCTTGGTGCCTTTGTTGAGAATTACTTTGCGGGCATAGGGGTTGCGGGCATCACGAATAATTTCGGCAATGATGCCGCGCGAATCAAGCCTATTGGCGGCATCCACAGCGACGGCTAGGGCGTCCACATGCAAGCGTTCTGCCTGAATCAACCGCGCCTGTTGGCCGAGGGCGGTGAGTTCGAGAACGCGATTTTGCAGCGCGCGATTTTCGGTAACGAGCTCGGTTTGAGCCGTGAAGTAGTTGCCAATACGCCGGGCCGCGGTGGCGGGCATGCCTAGCGCTTGTTCGATCGGGTTGAGTACCACCGAAATACCCAGCCGCACCCAAGATAACGCTTGGAAACGATGGTCGGCGATCATGATGGCAATCGCCACCAGCGAAAAAAACGTCAGGCGGGCAAGCGGGCTGGGCCCGCGTGTAAAGAATGGTTCTTGATACCCTGACACCTGACGGCCTCGTTATCGATTCGCTGCGTTTTTCGCTATTTGTTCTTGATATCCCAGATGCGATGCAAAGTTTAAAGCTCGTGGGTGAACACCGAGCCCAGTTTTTCCATTTCTTCCAATGCCCGGCCTGATCCCCGCACCACGCAGGTGAGGGGATCATCTGCCACGATCACCGGTAAGCCAGTTTCCTCGACCAATAAACGGTCAATATCGCGCAATAACGCGCCGCCGCCCGTGAGCACCATGCCCTTTTCAGCGATATCGGCGCCTAGCTCCGGTGGGGTTTGCTCCAGCGCGGATTTTACGGCGGAGACAATGGAATTCAACGGATCTGTCAGCGCTTCCAAAATTTCATTCGATGAAATGGTGAATGAACGTGGGATGCCTTCGGCCAAATTACGGCCTTTGACTTCCATCTCGCGCACCTCAGAACCGGGGAATGCAGAGCCAATGGTTTTTTTTATATTTTCAGCCGTTGCTTCGCCAATCAACATGCCGTAGTTGCGGCGGATGTAGTTGATAATGGCTTCGTCAAAACGATCACCACCAACGCGCACCGAGCCAGAATACACTGTGCCGCCGAGCGAAATCACGCCGACTTCGGTCGTGCCGCCACCGATATCGACTACCATCGAACCAGTCGGCTCGGCAATCGGCAGGCCTGCGCCAATGGCTGCGGCCATCGGCTCTTCAATCAAAAACACTTGCGAAGCACCCGCGGCAACAGCGGACTCGCGAATCGCGCGACGCTCGACTTGCGTGGAGCCGCAGGGCACGCAAATGACGATCCGCGGGCTAGGGCGATACCATTGGGCATCATGGACTTTTTTGATGAAAAATTTGAGCATATGCTCGGTGGTGTGAAAGTCGGCGATCACGCCATCTTTCATCGGGCGAATGGCGGTGATGTTGCCCGGCGTGCGCCCCAGCATCATCTTCGCGGCCAAGCCCACGGCTTGAATGGTTTTCTTTGAATTGGGGCCAGCCTCTTGGCGGATTGCCACCACGGAAGGCTCATCCAAAACGATGCCTTTGCCGCGTACATAAATGAGCGTGTTGGCGGTGCCTAAGTCAATGGCGAGATCGGTGGAGAGGTATTTCGAAAAAAACGAGAACATGTGGCCTTTCTAAAACGTGTTGCCATTTTTCGTATGAGGACTCAAGGTCTCGATCATGCGAACAGGGATAAATGGGGTTGCTATTTTGGGTTGCGGGTTTTGTCGGAGGCAGCATAAGCCGCGCCCAACGCAACACACAAATCAAAGCGACTTCTCGCAAATTTTGGTGCAGAATCCGTGCCGAATCCATGCCAATTCCACTCAATTGACTATGATACTCTAGTGATTGCTTAAAAGAACGCAAAAACAGGTTAAAAACGCCTAACTACTGCGGTTTTTTTGGCTTTTTTGATTTGCAATAGGGCCGCTAACGCGCGATGTTGCTGGCTTGCCTTTTTGCCGTTTTTAATCGATTTAGCCGCGAGGCTACTTTCTTTACAACCATCCGCAAAGAATTTCGCTTTATGCACTTAAGTCTTGATGACATCCAACGATTGTCGCGACTAGCGCGAATCAATGTCGCGCCCGCCGAATCCCCGCAAATTCAGAACGAACTCAATGCGGTTTTTAATCTGGTTGAGCAGCTAAAAGCCGTCGATACCAACGGCATCGAGCCGTTGTGCCATCCGATTGCAGCGATTGAAGAAATGACCTTACGTTTGCGTCTTGATGTTGTCACTGAGAGCGATCAACGCGAAGCCAATATGGGGAACGCGCCGCAGCAAGAAAACGGGCTATTTTTTGTACCGAAGGTGCTGGAATGACCTTCGCTGCCGCCTCACTCAAACAGCTTCGCGCGGCCCTTGATAGCCGACAGGTTTCCGCGGTTGAATTAGCGGAACACTTTTTAAATCGTGCCGAAGCGGCGCACGATTTGAACACGTTTTTACACATTGATCGTGGCTTAACGCTCGCCGAAGCGCGTGCAGCTGATGCTCGCATTGCAAGTGGCGATGTGGGTGCATTAACGGGCATTCCGGTTGCGCATAAGGATATTTTTGTCACGCAAGGCTGGCGCTCAACAGCGGGCTCCAACATGTTGGCGAATTACGTTTCACCATTCGATGCGACCGTGGTAGAGAAGCTAAAAAGCGCAGGCATGGTCTCGTTGGGCAAACTCAATTGCGATGAATTTGCGATGGGTTCATCCAACGAAAATTCGGCTTTTGGCCCTGTCAAAAACCCGTGGGACAAAAGCAAAATTCCAGGCGGCTCGTCCGGGGGTTCCGCCGCTGCGGTGGCCGCTGGTTTAACACCCGCCTCGACAGGAACCGACACCGGCGGCTCACTGCGCCAGCCCGCTTCCATGTGCGGCATCACGGCGATCAAGCCCACCTACGGCACGGTGTCTCGCTACGGCATGATCGCCTTTGCGTCTTCGCTCGACCAAGGCGGACCAATGGCGAAGAGCGCTGAGGATTGCGCAATATTGTTAGACGCCATGGCCGGTTTTGATGAGCGTGATTCCACCAGCGTGGATGTGTCAACAACCTCACGAAAAGGCTTGGTTACGGCACCCAATTTGGCCGCATTCGTTGAACAGCATGCCCGGAACGCCAGTACTGGCGGGGTTTTCCAAGGCATTCGTATTGGCATCCCAAAAGAATTTTTTGCTGCCGGCTTGTCTGCGGATGTTGCCCAACACGTCAATTTGGCCATTGCGGAATTTGAAAAACAGGGTGCTGCCATTATTGAATTGTCACTGCCGAGAACACAGTTGTCGATTCCCGCCTATTACGTGATTGCACCAGCGGAAGCATCGAGCAACCTCTCCCGATTCGACGGTGTGCGCTACGGTCATCGCGCGGTTGAATACAATAATTTGGGCGACATGATCGCCAAATCGCGCTCCGAAGGTTTCGGTGCTGAAGTCAAACGGCGCATCCTGGTGGGCGCTTATGTGCTCTCGCATGGCTATTACGATGCCTATTATTTGCAGGCGCAAAAAGTGCGTCGTTTAATCGCGCTGGATTTTCAGGATGCGTTTACGAAATGCGATTTCATCATGGGGCCGGTTGCCCCTACCACAGCTTGGAAAATGGGTGAAAAGTCGGCTGATCCGGTGGCGATGTATCTCGAAGATATTTTCACGCTAGGCGTGAGCTTGGCCGGGCTGCCGGGCATGTCCGTGCCCTGCGGGTTTGCAGGCGACATGCCGGTTGGTTTGCAGATCATTGGTAATTATTTTGATGAAGGGCGCATGTTAGCCACTGCACACCAATATCAGTGCATCACCGACTGGCATAAGCGCACACCGGAGGTAAGCCCATGAACGGGGTGCCAGCGGGCTGGGAAGTCGTCATCGGCCTGGAAACCCATGCCCAGCTTTCAACGGCCTCAAAAATATTTTCTGGCTCCAAAACCACTTATGGCGCGGCACCGAACACCCAGGCTAATGCCGTGGATATGGCGTTGCCCGGTACGCTGCCGGTGCTGAATCGCGGCGCGGTTGAAGCAGCGATTCAATTTGGCCTCGCCATTGGTGCAACCATTGCGCCGCGCTCGGTATTTGCCCGCAAAAATTATTTTTATCCAGACTTGCCAAAAGGTTATCAAATTTCGCAATTTGAGCTGCCCGTCGTGGTGGGCGGCACGATTCCGATTGTGGTTGATGGCGTTGAAAAGCCGGTGCAATTGACCCGTGCACATTTAGAGGAAGATGCGGGGAAGTCGTTGCATGAAGGGCTGGATTCGATGGGGGTGTCGGGCATCGATCTGAACCGTGCGGGAACACCGTTGCTAGAGATCGTGACCGAGCCCGTAATGCGCTCCGCGCAAGAGGCGGTTGCCTATGCCAAAGCGCTACATGGAATCGTCACCTGGATCGGCATTTGCGACGGCAATATGCAGGAAGGCTCGTTCCGCTGCGATGCCAACGTGTCCGTCCGCCGCGCCGGAGATCCGAAATTAGGGACACGTTGCGAGATTAAAAACGTCAATTCGTTTAGATTCCTAGAGCGCGCCATTGAATTTGAAATTCGCCGGCAAATTGAGCTGATTGAAGACGGCGGGAGGGTCGTGCAGGAGACGCGTTTGTATGATGCAGATCGTGATGAAACACGCTCAATGCGCTCCAAAGAAGATTCGATGGATTATCGCTATTTCCCCGATCCAGATTTGTTGCCGCTGGTGATTTCAGCCGCGCAGATTGAAGCGATCAAGGCAACCATGCCGGAACTACAAAAAGCGACAGAAACGCGGTTCATGCATGAGTATAAATTGTCCGAATATGACGCGCATGTACTAACTCAGTCAAAAGCCTTAGCGAATTATTTTGAGGCGTGTGTAAATGAAGGCGGGCAGCCCAAGCGCGTGGCGAACTGGATAGCAGGCCCTCTTTCGGCCTTACTCAATGGCGATGATGAGCTAAGTATTAAAAATATTCACGTTGCCCCAGCACAGCTCGCACAAATATTGATTGCGAGGGAGAAGGAGTTAATAAGTCAAAAGGGTGCGCTAGAATTATTTGAGGTCATTTTTTTAGCTGAGGACGAGTCAGCGCGTAACTCGTCAGTTGAAGCGTTAATTAAAGAACGGGGGCTGGAACAAATTTCCGATTCTGCCGCCATCGAAAAGATCATAGATGAAGTACTCGCCGCCAATCAGAAGTCAGTCGGTGAATTCAAATCAGGCAAAGAAAAAGCGTTTCAATCGCTCGTTGGCCAAGTGATGAAAGCGTCAACAGGAAAAGCAAACCCCGCGCAGGTTAACGCGCTGTTGACGGCGAAGCTTAGTTAATGCCGCGCTCTCAGTAACTGATCATCCCAGCGCGGGCTGGGATGACGGAAGTTAATTTTACAAATGCTCCCGCATCAACTCCGCCAACAGCAAATCGCCTGAAAAACCACCTGCCTCCAAGCCTTGAATCGCACCCGCTATGTCCCCCGCCGGACGATTCTGTGAAAGCTTAAATTTAGCCTGAATGTTCGTAACGGTCACTTCGAAACCCATCAAGGCACGCAGCTTGGGTGCGTGGTCGGCGGGGTGCCCGGGATTCCATTTTTGCTCGCCATTGCTAGCCTCATACTGCGCAGAAAGTGCCACGACAATATTCCAAATATCTTTCGGTGCATCCAGGCGACGCACCGTGCCCGTGACATGCACGGCAGCATAATTCCAGGTCGGCACATTCGGTGATTTGGGGTTTTCGCTGGCATACCATGTTGGCGAGATATAGCCGTGCGGACCGTGAAAAATGGCCAGCAGGGTGTCACCATCTTTTAAATTGGCCGCGTGCGGATTGGCGCGGGCAAGGTGGCCGACGAGCACACTCCGCACGGGATCAAACTGCACCGGCGCGTGGCTCACGTGCACCTCGCTGCGCACACAGGTAATCAGGGTTGCAAACCCGTTTGCACTAATAAGCGATTGAATACGCTGTTGATCCGCTTCACAGAAGTGTTGTGGCGTGTACATGGTGGCGGCGTGGCAGCGGGACGACAGATAGCGGCGGCGGTTGGTGAGGTCTGAGGCTTATTGAAGAGTGCTTCTTGGTGTCGCGAAGTTGCTATTTGGCTATTCAGTCGTCTACGTTACTTCTTTGTCGGCGTTTTTGTTGAACCGACTGTCGGCGCTGCTTTTGTTGCCGCCACATCGGCAGTCGCGGCGACTGGAGCAGGCGGCGGCTTACGATCACCATTAGGCGTAATCATAATATTACCTTCGACATCCAGCACCGTGCCAACTGCCAAGCCTTGTTTCAGACGCATCCAGCGTGCCTTTTCTTCGTCGTAGCGCGCGATGACGGATTTTTTTTCCGCTTCGGTTTGGGCAATCTCGGTATCAACGGTTGTACGGTCATTTTGAGCGCGCGCCAAATCGTTGACCAACTGGGGCGGCGCTTCCCGGACTTTTGCCGCTTTGGAAGTCTTGCTTTGCCCCGCTTTGTAAAACTCCATTTCAGCGGCGAATTTTTGCACGCGAGTATCAAGTTCTGTCACGCGACCTTGCAGCGTCGCAACACGCCCATCCAGCTGAGCCACATCACGGTTGCGCGAAGCGGTAAATTCACGCTCAGAGCCATACGTACCGAGCAGCGCCAGATCGCGTTGCTTTTGATCCACCACCAAGCGCAAGTTTTCGCCGCGTTTGATTTTTTCGGCCTCCCGCACTTTGATTTGTTCGGGCGTTAATTGGGCATCAATTTTGCGAACCAGAGCACCGCTCTGGTTAATCTCGGCCACTTCTTTTTTGGCGCATTGCGGCGGCATGGTGTCGCCATAGTGGGTGATCCCTTTTTCGTCCACGCAGCGAAAAACGGCATGCGCCGAAAAGGACATCGCAAAAAAGGTGGCGGGTAGAGCCAGCAGTAAAAAATGTTTTATGCGCACGATAGTCTTTTTTAATCTATATCGTCATTTAATTTGAAGCTGAGCCAAATTCACGCCGATATGTTTCAATTTTTTCCAGTTTATCGCTTTCTCGCGAATTTTGTTTGAGAAAACGAATAATGTCGTCCAGGGTTGCCACTGCTATAACGGGAATGCCGTGCAACGCGCTGACTTCCTGTGCAGCAGAAAGCGTGCCACTACTGCTTCCTCGCGGTCCATTGCCGCGTTCTTGTCGATCTAGCGCGATCACGGCTCCTGCCGGTATCGCGCCAGCCGCGCGAATAATTTCAACCGATTCACGTACGGAAGTGCCGGCGGAAATCACATCATCAATAATCAACACGCGCCCATTGATCGGCGCGCCTACCGTCATGCCACCTTCGCCGTGATCTTTTGCTTCTTTGCGGTTATACGCATATGGCACGTTTTGGCCTTTTTCAGAGAGCGCAAGCGCGGTAATTGCAGCCAAAATTATGCCTTTGTATGCAGGGCCAAACAGCATGTCGAACGGTAATTTTGAGGTTTGAATCGCGTCGGCATAAAAACCGGAAAGCGCCCGGAGCGATGCGCCGTCGTTAAACAAACCGGTGTTGAAAAAATACGGCGATAATCTTCCGGCCTTGGTCTTAAATTCGCCAAACCGCAAAACATCCTGTTTGATGGCGAAATCAACGAACTGCTGACGAAAATCGGCGTTATTTGTCATAGAAAGTTTGAACAGTCCAATGTGAAGTGGAGAATTCACGGATAATCGCGGTTTTCCCAAACAATTTCAACCCTGACGGTAAATTTGCAGCGAAAATCAATGATTGGGGGCTGAAGGATTATTTTATGAAAATCGTAACCGCAAACTGCAACGGTATCCGCTCTGCCACCAGCAAAGGCTTATTCACATGGCTTAAGCGCCAAAAAGCCGATGTGATTTGCTTTCAGGAAATTAAAGCTCTTGAAAGCGATGTACCGGATGCGGCAAAGCCATGGAAAGGCTGGCATGCGTTTTATCATTCCGCTGAGAAGAAGGGTTATGCGGGTGTAGCGTTGTATTCAAAGCGCGAACCAGATCGGGTGCAGATTGGCACTGGGATTGCGTGGATTGATGCGGAAGGCCGCTATATTCAGGCAGATTTTGGCAATTTGAGTGTGATCTCACTATACTTACCGTCCGGTTCGGCATCGGAGGAAGCGCAAGCGAAAAAATTCCGCTTTTTGGAGGCCTTTATGCCGTACTTACAAAAGCTCAAGGCGTGCGGACGCGAATTTGTCATTGTCGGCGATTGGAATATCGCGCACAAAGAAATTGATTTAAAAAACTGGCGCGGCAACAAGAAAAATTCCGGCTTCTTGCCCAAAGAGCGAGAATGGCTGACTAAATTGTTTGATGAAGTCGGCTATGTGGATGTGTTCCGCCGCCTGATTCCGCTGCCGGATCAATACACCTGGTGGTCAAACCGTGGCGCGGCCTATGAGAAGAACGTCGGCTGGCGAATCGACTATCACATCTGCACACCGGGCATTGCGGCGTGCGCTGAGTATGCGCGGATTTACAAAGATGAAAAGTTTTCGGATCATGCGCCGTTATCGATTGAATATGATTACGCGCTCTAATGGCTTGGGTAAACGGCATTATTGTTTGCCCAACCGACAATATTTAGGCAATTAGTTCGTTATGTTAAAACTCACCAACATCACACTTGCGCGCGGCGTGAAACAACTTATCGTTGGCGCGAATTTAACGTTATTTCCCGGTCATAAAGTCGGCCTGATCGGTCCTAACGGGGCGGGAAAATCAAGCCTGTTTTCGCTTTTACGCCATAAAATTCACCAAGACGTGGGTGAATTTGAAATTCCCGCCAAATGGATTGTCGCCCACGTTGCACAAGAAACACCGCACTCGGATCGCTCCGCGCTCGATTTCGCGATTGATGGCGACCAAGAATTGCGGGCGTTGGAAGCTGAGTTAAAAGCCGCCGAATTGGCTGATGCATCCGGCGAAAAGCTCGGCGAGCTGCACGAGCAATACGACCATATCGGCGGCTACCAAGCCAACTCACGCGGCGCGGCGCTGTTAGCTGGTTTGGGCTTCACTGACGAGCAAATGGCGCAGCCCGTGGCGAGCTTTTCCGGTGGCTGGCGGATGCGCCTGAATTTGGCACAAGCATTGATGTGCCGTTCTGATCTGTTGCTGCTCGACGAGCCGACGAACCACTTGGATTTAGATGCCGTGATGTGGCTTGAGGATTGGCTCGCTGCTTATCCGGGTACGCTGCTCCTCATCACCCATGATCGTGATTTTTTAGATGCCGTCGTCACGATGATCGTGCATCTCGATAATCAAAAGCTAAATGAATACGGCGGCAACTATTCCACCTTTGAGCGAACTAGGGCGATGCAGCTGGCCCTGCAAGGGTCGGCCTATGCGAAGCAGCAAAAGCAGGTCGCGCATTTACAATCGTTCATTGATCGCTTTAAAGCGAAAGCCACCAAAGCCAAGCAGGCGCAAAGCCGGATGAAAACCTTGGAGCGGATGGAAATCATAACCGCTGCGCACGTGGATTCGCCGTTCTCGTTTGAGTTTCGCGACCCCGTCGCAAAGCCCCGCCAGCTCTTGCATTTGAAGGAGGCGAATGTCGGCTACACCGTTGAAAAAGATGGTGTGGCGATCGAAAAAACAATCCTCACCAACGTTGAATGGCGGTTATTTTATGGCGATAAAATCGGCTTGCTGGGCCCCAACGGCGCGGGCAAATCGACGCTTGTAAAATCGCTCGCCGGCACACTGGGTTTGCAAACTGGTGGCCGATTTGAAGGCCAAGGCTTGAAAATCGGTTATTTTGCGCAGCATCAGATTGAGCAACTGCGTTTGGATGAATCGCCGATCCAGCATATGCGCAGGCTTGACCCGACCTCTCGTGAGCAGGAGTTTCGTAATTTCCTCGGCGGTTTTGATTTCCGTGGTGTGAATGCGGATGCCGCGATTGCACCGTTTTCCGGCGGCGAAAAAGCGCGTTTGGCGTTGGCATTACTGGTATGGCAAAAACCAAATTTGCTGTTGCTTGATGAGCCAACGAATCATCTGGATATTGAAATGCGCGAGGCCGTGGCGGAAGCGCTACAAGATTTTGATGGCACTTTGGTCGTGGTCGCGCATGATCGGCATTTGCTAAAAGCCTGCGCGGATCAGCTTTGGCTGGTAGCAGATGGCGGTTTGCGAGAGTTTGACGGTGACTTGGATGATTACAAAAAATGGGCGCGGGATTACGCGAAAAATCGGGGTAAAAAACCGCCCAGCGGACAGATAAAATCTGCCGAAAATACCGCATTAAAAACAGCTCCTGCGAAAGAATTGGTAGCAGGCCAAAAAAGTAGTAAACCCCCAGTCCAGAGCGCGTCTTCAGATAAAAATGCCTTGAAACGACCGCCAGATAAGGATGCTGCAAACACAGACCCTGCCGTTCGTAAAGACCAAAAGCGCGCTGAAGCCGATGCGCGGCAAAAATTAGCCTCCGCAAAAAAACCGCTCGAACAAAAGCTAAACGAGCTGGAGAAAAAATTGAAGGCGCTCGTCGTAGAACGGGAGAATATCGAGGTTTGGCTAGCCACTGAAAGTGCTTATTTGGAAGAAAACAAAAGGCGCTTGCAGGAAATGTTGAAGCGCCAAGGCGAAGTCGTTAGCGAGGCGTCGGACGTCGAATGGTCATGGCTTGAAGTTCAGCAAAAGTTGGAAGACATCGCCGCGTAGGCGGCTTTTCGGCCCCACCAGGGCGCTTCTGCGTCATTAAGCGCGACCCGTAAAACGATACAACGCCAGCGTCCCCAACAAATTCGGCAAAAACGGTTGTTCTACCCCGTTCGTAAACACCGATCGGTTCAACACCCGGTAATTTCTCGCGGCACAGAACGCCTCAAAATCGGCAATGGTAAAAAGATGGACGTTGGGCGTGTCGTACCATTGATATGGCAAGTCCTCTGAAACCGGCATACGCCCACCGAGCGCAATCTGGGTGCGGTGTTTCCAATAGCCAAAGTTGGGAAAGGTGACGATCGCTTCGCCGCCAACTCTAAGCATTTCGGCCACTACCGCCTCGGTGCGCTTCATCGCTTGCAGCGTTTGCGAAAGGATCACAATATCGAATGATTGGTCGGCAATTTCGGCCATGCCAGATTCCAGATTTACTTGAATCACGTTCACGCCGTTCTCGATACATTGAATAATTGAGGCTTCGTCGTTTTCGATGCCATAGCCTGAAACCCCCCGTGCTTGGCTGAGGTAGGCGAGTAATGCGCCATCGCCGCAGCCCAAGTCGAGCACGCGAGCGCCTTCTGGAATCCATGATGCAATAGCCGCAAAATCGGCGCGGGTAATCATGCTGCCACCTCTTGCGCCGTCCTGTTTGACGATAAAATTTGCCTAGTGAAATAGGTTTTAATCACCGCATGATACTGCGCGTTGTTGAGCAGAAATGCATCGTGGCCGTGCGGCGCATCAACCTCGACATACGTCACGTTCTTTTTATCGTCGAGCAGTGCCTTCACCATCTCGCGTGATCGGGCGGGCGAAAATCGCCAGTCAGTCGTGAAAGAAATAATGAGAAATTTTGCCACGGCGGGCGATAGCGCTTTGGCTAAATCCCCTCCACAATCGGCGGCGGGATCAAAATAGTCGAGCGCTTTGGTGACGCGCAAATAGGTGTTTGCGTCGTAGTATTGCGAAAATTTTTCGCCCTGATAGCGCAAATAGGATTCGATCTGAAACTCGGGCGCGAAAGAGAACTTTTTGCCCTCGCGAAGTCCCCGGCCAAACTTGGTTTCCATTTGATCGTCGGAAATATAGGTGATGTGGCCGACCATCCGCGCGACGGCCAAGCCATTTTTTGGCACCGTATTCTTACGCGCGTAATTGCCGTCATGAAAATCTGGATCGGTCATGATCGCTTGACGTGCCACTTCATTGAAAGCGATATTTTGTGCCGATAAGTTTGGCGCCGCCGCAATCACCACAACATGCTGGACGCGCTGGGGATAGCGAATACTCCAGCTCAATGCCTGCATGCCGCCGAGCGAGCCACCCATCACGGCAGCCAGTGTGTCGATGCCTAAAAAATCAAGCAGCCGCGCTTGCGAATCAACCCAATCTTCTACCGTCACCAGCGGGAAATCGGCACCGTAGGGCTTGCCTGTTTCAAGATCAATCGAGAGCGGCCCTGTGGAGCCGAAACACGATCCCAAATTATTTACGCCGATAACAAAAAACTGATTGGTATCGACTGATTTGCCGGGGCCAATCATCGAATCCCACCAGCCTTCACTCTCGGCCTGGCCCTCGTAGGTGCCCGCCACATGATGCGATGCATTGAGCGCGTGGCAAATCAACACTGCGTTTGATTTATCCGCGTTGAGTGTGCCGTAACTTTCATAGGCAAGATCGTATTGCTGCAGGACTGCGCCGCAGGCCAATTGCAGCGGCGGTAGCGGTGACGCGAAGTGAGCGAGTTGCGGTGTTGCTATCATGATTGTTCAAGCCCAGTAAAAAAGCCTCATCAGCTTGAGGCTTGTGAGGCTTTCTGTGGGTGGCGCACTTAACGCAGAAGCCGCTTTAGCCGTATTTGTTGAAAGAAATTCGCCAACAGAAAACTTCTTTCGCGCCCGCAAGCTGATTGTCAAATCGGCGCAATGCTTAAGTTACTGGATTCGATGTTGATTGTCAAAGTCTAGCGGATTCGTTTGCTCCGGTGCCGCTATAGCCACGGTTCGATGTTGCATCGGCATCGCAAAATCACCCTACTGCATTAATGGTGCGTTCGGCTTCATTTTTGCTGCATTCGTCTCGTACTGCCCTTTGTTGCGGATTGCCGCTTGGTGGTGCGCGGCATTAAGGTGCGCCGCGATTCAGCATACTGCCGATATTATTTTAATGCACTACACCAAACCATTATTTTGAAGCCATCACAACATCACCATGACGTGAGGCACTAACGACGATTGTATCGATTGTTCCGACCGGCATCCGCTGTGCGGTGATGACGATGGTTTCCATTTTTTGTGGGGCCAGTTCAACATTCGCGTTGGCAGTCACTGTTTGGCTATTGGCCACGGCGGCGATTGACGCGATGAAGAGCAAGAGGCTAGCCAATATGGCCGCGCCAAAAAGGTTATCTTTGGTGCTAGATTTGAAGTTGTTTTTCATGATCGTTTCCTTTAAATTAAATTTGAGTTCAGGTTGCATTGTTTGTTTCTCTGCGGTTTGCTTTTGCTGCTTGTTTGTTTATGTGCTCACTTTATGTGTGCGCCAGACAACCCTCAAACGGAAAGTGATGAATCGACTAAAACGCGGCTTGAGCCGACAAAATCGCTGACAGACTTCATCGAAAACCAAATTATTCGGCAAACATCGGGCAACAAAAAGCCCCGTCTAGCGGGGCTTTTCAATGGAGATCACCTTTCGGCAGCGGGGCATTCGATTGTAATGATTCAGGCGCATCTACTGATACTGAGTCGTAGAGGGAATTGCTCGCGGCGGCCTGAGGAGGGTTCGTTAACTACACTGCCCTGCAATCGAGGCCGTTGCCATCATTTCATTGAATAGCGCCATCGACACTTTGCCCGATACGGCATAGGGATCCAGTTCGGCCTTCTCAGAGTATTTAATTAGCAGTGACGGATTAATGCGGGCGAGCGAGACTTGCCCCATCGACCAATGTGAAAACCGACGCTCTTCAATTTCTTCATAACAAAGCATCATCACTTCTTTATGGCGCACATCGTTTGAGATTTTGTTATAGAGCGCGTTGACTTCCATGCGCCCACCCTCAAGCACCTGCAAAAATATCTTACCGCTGCAACACAGTACCCCCGTGATGCCGCGCACCGGATTGTTGGCGCGGGATTTTGTAACGATGGCATTCAAGTCGTCTTGGCTGACGTTATCAAGCGCGCGGCTGCAATACATTAAGCGAACTAACATGATGTTTCCGTTCTGAAAAGAATTAAGTATTTTTCTTCGTAAGCAGCGATAAAAATTCGCGTCGTAAATTCGCGTCTTTCAAAAATGAGCCGCGCATCAGGCTGTTCGTCATTTTTGAATCGCTATCTTTCACGCCACGCCAGTGCATGCAAAAATGGTCTGCCTCCATGACAATTGCCAAGCCGTCCGGCTGCACCTTTTCTTGCAACACATTGGCGAGCTGGGTGACGGCTTCTTCCTGAATTTGCGGGCGACTCATGATCCAATCGCACAGCCTTGCATATTTTGACAACCCGATGAGACTGGAATGTTCGTTGGGCATCACGCCGATCCAAACACGACCGATGACCGGGCAAAGATGGTGCGAACAAGCGCTGCGAACCGTGATCGGCCCGACAATCATGAGCTCATTCAAATGCTCAATATTAGGGAATTCGGTAATTGCTGGTGGCGCGGCATAACGGCCATTAAAAATTTCGGTGAGGTACATTTTGGCAACACGCTGCGCAGTCTCGTTCGTGTTGTGATCGTTTTCGGTGTCGATCACAAGGCTCTTGAGAACCTCTGCCATTTTGGCGGTAACTTCCTCGCGCAATTGATCGATCTCGCCCGCTTTAACAAAGGCTGAAATATTATCGTTGGCATGGAAACGCTTGTTGGCGCGTTTGATTCGGGCGCGGATGCGATCAGAGACGACGGCAATATTCTCGCCATCTTCGGGATCACTTTGGAACAGAGGCGTTGGTTTAGTGGTCATATTTTCGTTCAGTTAAAAATGATGCTCTGATTGGGAACAAATGCATTGCAGTAGTGGGTGCAGTGGTGGCGGCAGAAGCTGACCGCAAAAGCGGTGCACGTTTTTGCAACAGAACGTAAACGTGTTGACGACACAAACACTAACGGCTCGTCTTATCGCGTTCAATGACAGCATAGGCCGAATGATTGTGAATCGATTCGAAATTTTCAGTTTCGATTTTATATGCCTCGACTCTCGAATCGGCATCCAACACAGCGGCGACATCTCGAATTAAATCTTCAACGAACTTGGGATTATCGTAAGCGCGCTCGGTTACGAATTTTTCATCGGGGCGCTTCAGAATGCCGTAAAGCTCGCTGCTGGCCTGGTCCTCCGCGACGCGAACAATTTCTTCAACCGTCATCGCCATCGTATGCGACCCTTGGACGGTGATGGTGATGTGGGAGCGCTGATTATGTGCGCCATACGCTGAAATTTCTTTCGAACACGGGCACAAGCTGGTTACTGGCACGACCACTCGCGTCATGATGTGCGTGGCGCCGTGTTTGATGTGACCGGTCAGCGTAACCTCATAGTCCATTAACGATTTCACAGCTGATACCGGCGCTGTCTTTTCGATGAAATACGGGAATGTCATCTCGATTTGACCTTCGGCGACGTTTAATCGCTCCGCCATCCGTGTCAATAAGCCGCCCAACATCGAAACGCTATAGGCCTCGTGCTGCGACTCCAAAATCTCAACAAACCGGGACATATGCGTGCCCTTCACATCATGCGCCAAGCGTACCGCCATCGAAAAGGTGGCGACGGTGTGCATAACATCGCCCGACGCCGATTGAAGCTTGATCGGATGGCGAATGCCGCGAATGCCTACGCGATCAATCGCAATGTGCCTCGCATCAAAACTCGATTGCACATCGGGCATGGCAGGCATCGGGAGCAAGGGATCGCGTTGGTTCATGGAATAGGCGGTTTTATCAGAAAAAGGGTCTATTAGTATAGCGGGCGACCAGAGGTGAGTAAAGATCGCATAACGGATCACAAAATAGCGCGCCCAACAAGTCGCAAAACTGGCGGCCTTGTACCTTGTAACACGCATGAACTTGATAGATAGCGCCGGTTGTGAGAAGTTCAACCCGCGGGGACCGCAATCATCATGGGTCGCTATCGGCGTTCAGGCGGAATCGTCTTGAGCTCGGCGGCGAATACAGCATGGATTTCAGCGCGAATTGGCCGGTGCGGTGTTTAACCGCTGCGCTTGCCGGACCAATGCCGAGGAAATTATAATTTTCCCAATTTGTCGAAGTCCGGATCGGGCGCAGGACTGCTCCGCCACCGCAGTTTGGGCAGACGTTGGTTAAAACCTCCTCTGCGCAGGTCGCGCAAACCGTACACTCGTCGTTACAGCCGCTACAAATACGCGCGTCGAGGGAATCGGGTGGCAGAGCTTTGTTGTCGTGTTCGCAGGTAAGCAGCGTTCCAGCATAGTGGTATTTTGATATCGATGGTTAAGATCAGTCGTCGCGTTATTGCAAGGTCTCGCAATCGAAAGTTCGACATCGTTTGTAAACACGGCGATGCCTCTCAGGAACAAGTCCTGGATTTAATGCCAACTGTCGGGAAATGTAATGGGGCAAGCGCTAAATTTCCGGTGAAAAAGCCTTCACTTTTTGTTAAGTAAAGCAGCCACAATCGTTTCCACCACCAGCTTCCCCGGCGCGGTCCACGGTGCGATCAACTCGAAATGCCCAGAACCTTCGATCGTGATGAGCGAAACCGTTTCCGCTTTTGCTGCCGCATTTTCACGATAGCGCAACGCATGCGCGGGCGCGGCGATTTTATCTAAACTGCCGCTGATGAGGGTTTGCGGTAGGTTCAGCGGCAGCAAAAGCGGCACGGAAGTGTCGCGGTAAACGTTATCTTTACGGTTTTTGCTATCCACTAATAAGTCCACCGTATCCTCACCGCAAGCTTGAGCGGATGCGATTTTGGTGTATTCGAGATCAGACAAGGACGCGATGCCGACGGTTGCGTTGATCGCGAGTGGTTTGGTGGTGTCTTTGGCGACATACAAGGGCGAATCCTTAGGCAAGCGCGGACGTGCTGCCAACCACATCGCCAAATGCCCGCCTGCCGAATGGCCGGTGGTGACGACGCGGGTCAGATCGAGATTGAACGTTGCGGCCAGATCGTTGAGCTTGTCAGCCGCGTTGGCGACATCGAAAAACGTATCGGGGTAGGGGGAAAACTTTTCCGATGGGGCGCTCGGTTTAGTCCCAACCCGCCGATAGGTGATGCTCCACACCGCTACACCTTCGCGGCGCAGTGCATCTGCTAAAAATGCCACCAACTCAGGACCCGGCAAATCCGCACGCCAGCACCCGCCATGTACCAGGATTACCACGGGAAGCTTTTGTGCCGTGTTTTGTGCTCCGTTTTTCGTTTCCGGCAGCCACAGCTCGCCATATTGATCCGCATGATTGCCATAGGCGATTTTATGCGTGGGTGTTGGCCGATTCGCGCGGTCGTTAATGTCTTTAAATTTCAGCGTTTGGGCTTCGGTCATGGTCGTGATTGCCAGCATAAAAATAACGATGAAAACAGTGTTGAAAAGGGTGCGAAAAGGGGCAGTAAAAGGGGCAGTAAAAGGGATAGTAAAGCGCGCCATAAAAATACGAAAAAAGATACGCATAAAAATGCGAAATCCCCACGGCCTAGTGCATAGCAGAAGGGGCACGAAGAACAGCCGATGATGTGGTTTCAGGGTTGATGGCATCGTTAATCTTGATAACCGTGACATGATTGGCAGAGTCTTTTTACCTTCTCAACCCTGCAACGCAAATTTGTTTAGCACTTGCCAAGGCTCATGCCCATATTGTTCGATGTGATAAACAGTTGGAAACGTAATCAGCATGATTTCCGGCAGAACGGCCGCAACGCCCGGTAGATTACCACTCGATTTTGGGTTGCGCGGATGCGAGAGTGTGATGTGCGGTTTTTGCAGACGAATATAGCTTGATCCAAGCAAATATTGTCGTAGCTCATGGAAAGTATCCTCACCGGCAAGACAACTTAACAGCAGCCCATGCCCATCAAAAACTTGCGGCGAACCAAAACTTAATGTTAGCGGCTTCAACGGCATGTTGGCAAGCCGCCCGGCTAATTTTGCGATGCCGCCCAAGCGCTCAATCTCGTCCTCGCGGCATAGCGTGAGGTGCGCAGGAATCAAACGGTGTTGAATGGGATCGGCAACGCGACGCACAGATTCAATCCTGTTTGACGAATCATTTGGAATGTATAGGCTTAGTTGTTGGCGGGTCTTATGCATGGTGTCAAATTGTCTTAAATCGATTCAAATCACCTCAAAAATTTTACAAACGGTTTAATTTTCGCCTGAACAAAATAAGATCAGCGCTAAATCAAAAACGCCTTGTCAGTACAGGCGCACAGCGATTTGCGAACCGAAAAAACAGCTATACCCGCGCCAGCCGCTGATGCGGTTCAGGTGGTAGCGTGACAGTAATTTTATCGCCTGAATGCACCACACCACCACGCACCACCACCCCCATCACACCCGCTTTACGCACCAGCTCGCCTGCGGCATTGCGGTTTAGTACAGCGGCCATCAGGCCAGGTTGAAAGTGGTCAAGTTGCGCACAAGGGTTGCGTAAGCCGGTGATGCGAATGATCGCGTTAGTACCCAGCAATAATTCAGTATCAACCGGCAGCGCGAGTAAATCAACGCCTTCGGTGGTGATGTTCTCACCCATATCGCCGGGCAAAATTTCAAACCCTTCCGCGCGCAGCTCATCAAACAATTCTGCGTGGACAAGATGAACTTGCCGCAGGTTAGGTTGCGTCGGGTCTTGTGCAACACGCGAGCGATGCTGAACCATCGCCCCGCAATGCGCATCACCGGCAACCCCCAAGCCTGCCAACAGCGTCATTTCGGACACCGTTTTTTTGCTAAAGCTGTGTGTGCTGCTCACGTTTAGCGCAATGATGTTGGCATGCATGGTGACGGCGTTGACGAATGGAATTAGTGATGATTAATCGGAATGAAAAATTGAAACGCTAGTACTGGCGGGGACTTTGCGGCATCAGCGCCGCAACCATAGATAACCTTGCAAAGACATCATGAAAGCCACCATGCCCAGAATGATGCTTAAAACTATAGCCGGAATCAGAGGCATTGAGCGCTTTGCAATGTTGTTGAACGCAGACTGGATTGATACTTCAAAGGGGAAATGCTTGGAAAGCCGCACCAGTGCTAGTGTTTGTCATGAGGAGAGAGGAACAAGAGAGCGGGTCGGCTCGAGCGAAGGGTTAGGCCGCACTTTTTGCCCTCGCCACCGCTGCCTTGGTTGAGCGCTTGACCTTGCTGGCTCGGTGATAGGTAAGTGCGGTTGAAATGCAGAAGGCCAGAGCGTCTTTCGGGATGGGCTCTGACGCCTTTAAGACCATTGCACGATTTCCTTCAAACTTGAACTCGTCGGGAAACAAGGACTTGAAGGTCTCGACCAGTGAGGTCTGGCAGTTGAAATACACAGCGTATTCGCTAGGCTTTGAAGCCTTCCACGCGATTCGAACCGTACTACCGCTTCCTGTTTGGGTTGTGAGGTAGGCCGGCTCACCCCACTTTAGGGATTCTTCGAGTTCCCCCACGTTGTCGGTAGTTTCTGCGGTCTTGAAGATGAGTTCTCGAAGCGCCAGCAGCTTGCGCCGCATGTTCGGCGGGTACGCCTCGAAGGCTTGAGCAACGGCTGCGTTGGCGAATGGCTTCATGTCGATCGATAGGTCTCGCTGGTGCGCCTGTGCGGCCTAACGTTTGACATGAACGGCAAACCGCGGCTTGCCGTGGTCTGTCCTCTCGATGGAAGGGTTGGGCGTCATTACACAACAGTGAGCACTATGTGTCGCTCGACGGAAAAATTGAGTATGTCAAAGTTTCGGACTAAAAAGTCCTTGATGTGGTAGCCCTTACCATCAACGGTGCGCTCCACGTTCTTCCCACGGCTGTTTGCCAGCCATTTTTCGACCGCAGCGAGCATCGGTTCTGATTTGCGCGTTGGCGCGGCCTCTATTGCTACAGACGACGCTTGGATCGGCGTTGGGTTTTTGGCCTTCGTCAGGAACTCAACCGCCACAAGATCAATGCCCTGATTTCTCAAAAACGCGTTCATCAAATCGTTGTCTTCCTTGCCTTCGGCTTTGAATATGCCGTTTTTCAAGTCGATTTCGTATTGGCGCAGCGTTGCCGGGTCGAGATTGATTCCAAACAGATTTGATTTGGTCATGGCACGTTTTCGCTCAAGGTTGGCACTGAGTCCTAGAACGATTATAGCCGCCGTCTGCGGGCATTTGGTGCGCAGGCTGATGCGGCGGTCGGAGGTTGCGGTTTTGACACGAAAATAGAAGACGCCGCAACGATTGCGGAACAGGTGGGGGGTTGATGTGTATGGTGGCTCACTTAGTGGCGCACCAGAAACGGGAAAGCCTTTGATCCTCTTCAAAGAATCAACGGCTTAGCGTATTTGGTTGCGGGGACGGGACACGCGACGTACGTGTGAATATGATCATTGGCATTTTTACGATGCGCGTCCATCAAAATGCCTGAAACGCCGCGCCAGTTCTGGGGTTTTCGGGCTCGTCACGTTTCAAATAAGATTGTCGACGGCTAAGATAATGCCTAAGCAGACCCTAATAGGTCCCATTTGTTGCCATACAAATCCTCAAAAACGACCACCATTCCGTAAGCCTCTTTGCGCGGCGTTTCTAAAAATTTTACGCCGCATGACTGCATCGCGGCATAGTCTTTTGCAAAGTCATCCGACTGCAAAACAGCCAACCACGGCCGCAGGCTTGGCTGCCGATGACGGACTTTTGTGCCTCGGTGACGGCTCTTGCTAACAGAATTGCGGTCTCAGTTGAACTTACGGAAGCGTTTTTTGGCACTACGCGAACCCAACGTTTTCCATCCCCCACGTCGGTATCTTCGAGCAACACAAACCCAAGTTTATGAACGTAAAAATCAATCGCCTCGTCGTACTCACGAACGAGGACGGCAAACGTGGCGATGTGCTGTGCCATAACGGTCTATGCTTCGGTAGCCAGTATCCGCGCAGCTTCCAAGGCGAAGTAGGTGAGCACACCGTCTGCGCCGGCACGTTTGAAAGCGAGTAACGACTCGATCATGCAGGCATCATGTTCCAGCCAGCCGTTGGCGCTAGCGGCTTTGAGCATCGCGTATTCGCCGGAGACTTGGTAAGCAAAAGTGGGTACGCCGAATGTTTGTTTGCATCGGTAGACAATATCCAAATACGGCATGCCCGGTTTGACCATAACCATATCGGCACCTTCCTGCAAATCGAGGGCGATTTCGCGCATGGCTTCATCTGAATTGCCGGGGTCCATTTGGTAGTTTTTTTTGTCGCTTTTACCGAGGCTGCCGGCTGAGCCGACGGCATCGCGGAAGGGTCCATAGAACTTGCTGGCGTATTTGGCGGAATAGGCCATGATGGCGGTGTGGATATAGTTTTTTTCATCTAGCGCGTTGCGTATTTGTCCAATCCGGCCATCCATCATATCGCTCGGCGCGACAACATCCACGCCAGCTTCAGCCTGTGTGAGTGCCTGCTTACAAAGTGCAATATTGGTTTCATCATTCAAGATATAACCCGCCGCATCCACCACGCCATCTTGCCCGTGGGTGGTGAATGGGTCGAGCGCCACGTCGGTAATAATGCCTAAATCGGGGAAGCGCTTTTTGAGTTCGCGCACGGCTCTTGGTATCAGGCCGCTTGGGTTAAAGGCTTCGTCACCGTTTGGCGTTTTTAAGCTGGCTTCAATCAATGGGAAAAGCGCGATTGCCGGGATGCCGAGCTTTACCGCCTCTTCGGCAACGGGCATAAGCAAATCAACTGATAAGCGCTCGATGCCAGGCATGGAATTGACAACTTGGCGCTGGTTTTTTCCATCCAATACGAACACGGGATAAATAAAATCGGCCAACGTTAAATGCGATTCGCGCACCATGTTGCGCAAAAATTCGGTTCGGCGCAAACGGCGCATGCGGCGTTGGGGGAACTGGCCTAAAGGCATTGGATTCATGTTGTGGCGCTCTTAACAATAGATAAAAAACAATCACTAAAACATCACTAAAACAATACACGATTACAAAAAATTGTGATGCGGGGTTGAACTTTTAGACAACGCCAACCTCTTACTGTGTGAGGAGTGCGTACTTTACGTGTGCATTTCTCCCCGCTTCCCTCCCTGAGCGGGGCCTTAAACTTTTAAGGCTTTACGAGGGCTCGGTTACCCCTTTTTCCGAGCCCTTTTCTTTTTTCTGCTTTTTGTTATTCGGCATTTTGCAATCCCGATTTTTTCGCTTTGCACTCGTTTTGGTTTCGTTTGGCTTTTGCTTTGTGTTCGTTTGACGTTACTCCGCTTTGTTATCCGCTTGTGGCTGCGGGGCGAATAAGCGATAAAGCGCTTTCTCGGCCTCTTCAACACCGGTGCGTTTTGAACTGGAAAACAATTGCGCTGTCGCGTTGTACTGGCCATCGACCAATTGCTTTTTGACCGATTTCAACGTGAGTGTTTGCTCGCCCTTTGATAATTTATCCGCTTTGGTGAGCAACACATGAACCGGCTTGTTGGTTGGCCGATACCAGTTGAGCAAATCAATATCGAGCTGCTTCATTGGATGCCGCGCATCCATAATCATTACCAAGCCGGTCAATTCCTCACGCGTGGACACGAACGCTTCCATCACCTCCATCCAATGCGCCTTAACTGCAGGTGGCACTTTAGCGTAGCCGTAGCCGGGCAAATCGACAAGGGTATTGCCGTCGCCGAGGGTGAAAAAATTGATGAGCTGGGTCCGTCCGGGCGTTTTGGATACAAACGCGAGGCGCTTATGATTGGCCAGCGTGTTGATGGCGCTAGACTTGCCCGCATTGGAGCGCCCAACAAAGGCAACCTCATTGCCGGTGCCGGGCGGGAGTTGCGCCAAATCATGGGCGGACGCGAAATAAACTGCACGATCAAACAAGCCCACGGTTTCCTCTTCTGCCTTGATAGGCTAAAATTATGGTTTTATGCTGTACTCGATGTATTTTCAAGGTTTTGCAGTTACATTTATGACTATTCGGATTACTTCAGTTTCAAAAAAACAAAGGCTCGGTAATGAAAAAGATTCTGGCGACACTTATTTTAGCGACAAGTACGACATGGTTCAGCGGCGTTGCGTTTACCAGCGAGCCTGCGAAGGCTGCGCAAGCAGAAAAGCCGGCAGACAAAGCGCAGGCAGCAGAGGCGACAACTGCTGAATCCGCTGCAGCGCCCCCTACCAAAGCAGACATCATGGCACGTGGTGCGCAAATTGTCGGTGGCGTTTGCGTGGCCTGCCATGGCCTTGACGGCATGAGCGTTGTTTCCGCGAACCCCAATATTGCCGGGATGCCCCCGCAGTATATCGCCAAGCAGCTCGAACACTTCAAAGGCGGTATTCGTAAAAACGCCATTATGGCTGGCATGTCAGCCAATTTAACGCCAGACGACATGAAGGCAGTCGGCGAATATTATTGGATGCAGAGCCCGAAAAACAACGCGCAGGCGCGTGACAAGGTCATGGCCGAACGCGGCCAGCAAATTTATCGCGGCGGTATCGCGGATGCCAAAGTGCCGGCCTGTGCGGGCTGCCACGGTGCGGTGGGTGCCGGATTGCCTGCGATTTATCCACGTTTGGCGGGACAATGGCCGGAATACACTATTGCGCAGCTAAAAGCCTACCAATCCGGCGAGCGCAAACACCCGATGATGAACGCGATCACCAGCCGGGTGAAAGATAGTGATTTGGCGGCTGTGGCCGAATATATCGCTGGGATGCGGACCGCTAAATAAGCATCACAAACCAAGATGAAAAAAATCAAAACAAACGCCGTACTTCAGTTGAAGTGCGGCGTTTGTTTTGGAACGTGTTTTAAGGAAATCGCGCAATATCGATAGCAAATTCGAACACTACAGCAACGTCGGTTGTGTTTTTTGTATTTCCAGCACGAAAAATTTGGCTTGGTTCCGCCCCCCGTGCTTGGCCGAATAAAGCGCCAAGTCTGCACATTTCATCAGGGTTTCACGGTCTCGCCCGTCCTGCGGGAAACTGCTCACCCCGATACTCACCGTTAAGTCGGCGACGCGCTGGCCGAGGGGATAGGGCTTGCCGATGACCTCAAGGAGTTTTGCGGTTACCCGCCGCACACTATCAGCCTCAGACAATTGCGGCAGGACGATCAAAAACTCATCGCCGCCAAGCCTTGCCACATAGTCCGAATCGCGTAGCGCCACGGCAATACGGGCTGAAACTTGCTTCAGCAGATCATCACCTGCATCGTGCCCAAGCGTATCGTTCACCTCTTTAAAACCGTCAAGATCGAGCAGTAGCAAGGTGAAACCGCCAAGCGCCGCTGTATCAGGATCGTCAATTTTTTGACCCAAATACTCCACCACCGCAGGACGATTGAACAGCCCCGTCAGGGCATCGTGCGTAGCCATATGCGCCATTTTGGCCTGTGTTTTACGTTCCGCAATATTGAGGCGGCGTAGTGCACCGTATAAAAAAACCAAAATAAGTGCTGACGAGCTGATGAGCCCCAGAATCAAGCGCCTGACCTTTTCGCCGTAAAGCACCTGATCGACCTCAAGCTCATTCAAGCGGCGGCGTGTCTCACTCAACAACCGGTAAGTAAGATTCAATAATTTTTCATGTTCAACACTGTCGTCGGGCGACTCCGACATCGCTTTGGCAGCTAGAAATCCCCGCTCTTTGCGCATTTCAATTAAGCGTTTTTCTTTTCGCACCAGCGCGGCCACTGCCGTTTTGAGTGCCTCAAAATTGGCGTCGAGTAGCGGAAAATCAGCCCGCTTGTTTGCTAAGTAACTTATTTCGGCCTCGATCTCCACGCTGCCAGATCGATAGGGCATCAAATCGGCATCCTTGCCGGTGATGACATAGCTCTGTTCACCCGATTCAACCAGCACCGCTTGAAGGCGAATAGCCTCTAAGCTTGCGACCATACGCTGCGTGCTCATCACGTGCTCATTGGTGGTGGTGAGGCGCTCGGCTGAGAACATTGCGACCGTCGACACTGCCGATATCGCCACCACCGCGAATATTAGCGTGGCGAGGGCGACGTTATCGATGGTCGCTTTAAAATTCATCCTGCTTTTCAAACTATCCTAAGCTGCTTCATGTCATCCGCTCGCTTTTAGGTTAAGCGCTCTGAGATTGCGCGCTTCGGGGTTCGGCAGGGTAGAGTCAAGACCGTCAAGGCTAAGCAAGCGCTGCAAACGCCGCTTTTGCCGCCTTCACGGTTACGTCAATATCAGCAGTAGTATGCGCCGCGGAAACAAAACCCGCTTCAAACGCAGAAGGCGCAAGATAAATGCCTTGGTTGAGCATGGCATGAAAAAACCGGTTAAAACGTTCACGATCTGCCTGCATTACTTCCGCGTAATTGGCGGGGATGGACGGTGCAAAAAAGATACCAAACATGCCACCTAAACTAGTGGCAGAAAATGGAATATTGGCCGCAGTTGCGGCGGCCGTTAGCGCCGACATTAATTGCGCAGTGGTAGCCGACAACGCAGCAAAGAAACCAGGCTGCGCAACGAGCTCCAGCGTTTTTAGCCCAGCCGCAACGGCCACTGGATTGCCCGAAAGTGTGCCGGCCTGATAGACCCCGCCGAGCGGCGCCAGATGCGCCATGATGTCGCGCCTTCCGCCGAATGCGCCCACTGGCATACCGCCGCCGATCACCTTGCCAAGCGTCGTGAGATCGGGCGTAATGCCGTAATGCCCTTGTGCGCCTAGTAGCCCAACGCGAAAGCCCGTCATTACTTCATCAAAAATCAGTACGCAACCATGCTTGGTGCAGAGGCTGCGCAAGGTGTCTAGGTAGGTTTTCGTGGGCATCACAAAATTCATGTTGCCGGCAATTGGTTCGATGATCACGCAGGCGAGCTGATCGCCGATTTCGGTGAAGGTCCGGGTAAGCTCGTCGAGATCGTTATAAGCCAGCACAATCGTATGCGCCGCCACTTCTGGCGGCACACCTGCTGAGCTGGGGTGGCCGAATGTGAGCGCACCGGAACCTGCCTTCACGAGCAATGAATCGCTATGGCCGTGGTAGCAGCCTTCAAATTTTACAATCTTGCTTCGTCCCGTAAAGCCCCGCGCCAATCGAATCGCGCTCATGGTGGCCTCGGTACCGGAACTGGTCATGCGAATTTGCTCAAGCGATGGCAATAAGCTTACGAGTCGCTCCGCGATCTCTAATTCGCCCTCAGTCGGCGCACCGAAACTCATGCCGTCGGCGGCGCGATCTTGCACGACTTTGACTACTTCGGGATGCGCATGGCCAAGAACTGCCGGGCCCCATGAGCCGATGTAATCAATATATTTATTGCCATCTACGTCCCACATGTAGGCACCATTGGCCTTGCGGAAGAACACAGGGGTACCACCGACCGAGCGAAACGCTCGAACCGGGGAGTTAACCCCGCCGGGGATCACGCGTTGGGATTTTTCAAAAAGTTGTTTGCTGGCGTCGAACATGAGAAATTTTCTTTCAGTAAATGCCGTTGATGCTTTGAATGCGCCTAATGAGCCTGATGAACTGACCGGCTGACCCGCGAATATCGCCGCCCGTTAGTGGCGCGCGCCATCGGTTGACGTATGTTTTGACAACGGGGGCGCGTCATCGGTTGCAGGATTCGCTTCTGACTCGTTGTGCTCTTTGTCGTCCTTGTCGTCCTTATCGTCTTCATCATCACGCGCCCAAAACAGCCGATCCGGAACCAGCTGCCCCATACCCGGCCGAAAACCAAATTTTAGGGCTTGCCATGTGTAGTCCTGCGCTTCACGCACGGCATCTTCAATATCGAGGCCACGCGCCATGGTGGCCGCGATGGCCGATGCCAGTGTGCAACCCGCGCCATGAAAGCGCCCCGGCAACCGTCGCCATGTATCGCTGCGTAAATGTCCTTTTTCGTGGAACAGCGTGTTGATCACATCGGCGGTGGGTTCATGTCTGCCCGTCACCAAAACATATTCTGCACCGATGTCAATTAAGCGCATCGCCAGTTTCTCAATGCCCTGCCCAACAATTTCCGCGTCCTCTTCGTCACTGATCATCAGACGGCGCAGTGCCGGTGTGTTGGGTGTAATAACGGTACATTGCGGGATCAGTAATTCGCGAATGGCTTCCAGCACTTCTTCGTTGGCGTATTCATCACCGCGGCCGGACGTCAAAATGGGGTCAAGCACGAGCGGAATTTCGGGATAGTCCGAAACGATTTCCGCAATCGCCGAAATATTTTCAACACTGCCCATTGCGCCGATCTTGAACGCTGCAATAGGGATGTCCTCCAAAATGGCGCGGGCTTGGTCGGAGACCCAATCGGCATCAATTGCGGTCATGCCTTCCACGCCCGAGGTGTCTTGCACTGTGATAGCAGTGATAACGGAGAGCGGGTGGCAGCCCATACTGGCCAGCGTCAAAATATCGGCGGTAAGTCCTGCGCCGCCGGATGGGTCAGTAGCAGCAAAGGTCAGGACGGCAGGAGGCGGCTTATGGAAATCCGGCATATTAAAAATGAGGAGAAAAAGAAGGAGGGGTCGAGAAAAGTGGCCGGGATTGATACAATTCGCAACGCGTTTGTCGTTCACTTGCTGTTAACTCATGGTGAGGCATCGTCAAAAAACGCATATTTGAAGCAAGTTTAACCGACAAAAAACTCGGCAAAATTGGCGAAAGTGGAATCGCAAAGTATTTGGAAACGGGCATCGCGTTATTGTAGCGAATTGTTGCGGTAGCGGTGGCAGCATCGGTATTAGCATTACGGCCTAGTGCAGCATTTCGCATTTAACGGAAGATGAAAATGACAATGGAAACTCTAGCCCACAAAACTTGGATGTGCCTCGTTTGCGGTTTGATTTATGATGAGGCTGCGGGGTGGCCTGACGATGGCATTGTCCCGGGCACGCGCTGGCAGGATGTGCCGATCAGCTGGAGCTGCCCTGAATGCGGTGCGCGCAAAGATGATTTTGAGATGGTGGAAATTTAACAATTCAGCGACGGCTGTTTGACGGTACAATTGTTTTTCGTAAAATACATCACGTTTTAGCTCTTTCGTATTGTTTTAAAACGGGAAAGTCGATAATCTAACTAAATATTGGATGATGTTGCCCGACAACAACTATTTAAGCTGGCTTGACCAATTGTGATTTTTTGCACATGAAAATTGGCAATTGGGGTGGTACAAAGGGTTGACACAAAAGCTCTGCATCAAGAGCGCAAAGCATCAAGTGCAGACGACCGAGCGCGTAATTTATAGTCCTACAATGACAATTCATTAAAATGCTGGGGCGACAAAATAAGGTGTAAAAATTAGGAATGTGGTGTGGCTGAAACCAAAATCTTAAGCGGTGTGAGAGTGATGGTGATTGACGATTCCAATACGATTCGTCGATCAGCTGAGATATTTCTTATGCAAGCCGGCTGTCAAGTAATTTTGGCAGAGAACGGTTTCGATGCGCTCGCCAAAATCGCGGATCATCAACCTGATTTGATTTTTGTCGATATTATGATGCCCCGCCTAGATGGCTATCAAACTTGCGCATTGATCAAGAAAAACGGTAAGCACAAG
>JANYBL010000124.1 GCA_025360815.1 Burkholderiales bacterium | reverse complement strand
GGTTGAAACTGGGGTTTCAATAGGGGTTTCCAGCACCCTTTCAATAATCTTGCCATTCGCCATATCAAACACAGCGTCCATCATCGCGGCGATGTCGCGATCATGGGTGGCGATAATAAGCGTGCTGCCCTGTTCGCGGCAGAGCTCACTGAGCATCGTCGCGACGATTTGCGCCGTTGCAGTATCCAAGCTGGCGGTGGGCTCGTCAGCCAGCACCACCCGCGGCGCCGTGCCCCCCACACCAAATGCCCCACCGAGCAGCGCCCGCGCGACCGCAACCCGCTGTTGCTCGCCCCGCGAAAGCACGCGGATATCAGCGTTCGGACGTACGCCGACGCGATCCAGCAAGGCGCTCGCGCGGTCCTGTTGCTGTGGCGTTGGCTGCCATGCCGCAAAGCGTGTCGGCAGCAGCACGTTTTGCAGCGCGGTCATATGCGGAAGCAGGTGAAACTGCTGAAACACAAGGCCCAGCGCAGCTCTCCGCCATGCTTCTTGTTGCGATGTTGGAAGCGCGGTGATCTCGGTTTGTCCACTGCCGTCATGCCAGATGATGCGGCCTTGCTGCGGTTTTTCAATCGCGGCCAGCAGATTGAGAACGGATGTTTTGCCGCAACCAGACGGCCCGCAGAGCGCCACTTGTGCGCCGCGTCCGAGCGACCAATCAGCGTTGTCCAGCAGTGAAATTTGGCGCTGATTTGGCACTGAATAGACAAGGCTAACACCCTCAAACACCAGCACTGGAGCCACTTTCAGGGCATTTTCTACTTGACCAGCATCCGCTAACACCGCCATTACCGCAGCTTTTGCATTTCGGCATCGACGATTCTGACTTGGCTCACAAAGCCGGTTTCACGATCGGTTTTTGAGCCCAATTCAAGTTGGCCGGTAATCGCCATCGGTGCAGTGCTGTGCAGGGCTTGGCCTTTGTTGCGGGGATAGACCACCATGATATCCACCGGCCAGTCGGCATCGGAGCTACAAAACGGGCAGACCGTCGCGGCCGCGCGAGTCAGCACAAAAAATGCGGCCTCGGCCTTCAACGGTGGCGCAATAAAGCCGAGCACTCGCACCGGTTTGCCGACGAGCGATTTGGCTTTAGGGGAAAGCTCCAATCCGAGCACGCCGTATTTTGAATAGATTTCCTCGAAACGTAACTCGGTCGGTTTGCCGTCTTCGGCCATCGCGGCCTGATTCAACGCAAACACGCAGAACGCGAGAGTAACGCCCAGCGCAGCTCTCGCAGATTTAGATAGCACCGAGACCGTCGCGCTATGCTTGATTGGAAGGCAGCGCGGCGGTGGTAGGAGCGGTATTGGGATTTCTCTGTTGCAATGGGACACTTATTTCTTCATGGCCTTTGCATTTGCTGTGATCGGGGTTTTAGACGCTGCTACCGTCTTAGTTTGCCCCAAACCCAACGCATTTACCATTGCGCGGAATACTTCCGTGTTATCCATAAAGCCTTTGAATTGTTCGGAACCGGGGCCTATGGCGGTGAGAACGCCATCATCGGCTGTGTGCGTGCCTTGGTCAGCTGCTCGCGCGCCGACACCCGGCAAATTACCGACGCGTAAAATCGCGCCCGGAACATCTTTGTATTTTGGATTGGCGACGATGTTGCCTTTTTCATCTTTCGCGGCGGGCACAAATGGGCCATCAAGCTTGGGCTTAAAGGTTTCATAGTAGTCGGGCGTGTTGCCGTAAAACATGGCCAAACGCTTCGATACATCTACCGAAGGCGGATAACCTTGTGCATCAGCAGCCGGATAATTCGGATAACCAGCCTGTTCGTAAACACCTACTTTATCGCGCATATTGTCGCCGGGCTTGCTGTCGTCCACCGTACCGACTATCGACAGGCCATGGGTGTGATCCGGGGTGACGATGATCAGCGTGTCGTTATTTTTGGCCGCGAAATCTTTGGCAATCTGCACCGCGTTCGAGAGCATGATGGTGTCGTAAACGCTACGCTCCCAATCCATCGGGTGATTAAATTTATCAATCAACCCGGCCTCAATCATCAGCACGAAGCCTTCCTTATTACGTGACAACACTTCAATCGCGGCACGGGTCATGTCGGTCAGGTCTGGTTGGTTCGGGTACCTATCAACCGTGCCTTTTTTGAGATACAAACGATCCAGCGAGCCATCCAAATTTTCAGGATGGAACAAGCCGAGCAGCTTTTTGTTTTTGGCGTCTTTTGCCGCCGACAGCATTTCATCTTTGCTCGTGGTCAGTTTGTAACCGTCGGCCTGAAACAGCGCGATCATATCGTTCGTATCTTTACGCTTTGAGCCGGGCGTGCTGCTGGGCAAAAAGTAAGCTGAGCCGCCGCCGAGCACCACATCGGGCTGGGCAAAAAAGAGCTGTTCCGTGATCACGTCTTTGTCACTTCGGCGGCGGGTGTGCGCAAACATTCCGGCCGGCGTCGCGTCTTGAATTTCAGCATCGCTGACAATGCCAACCGACATCTTGGTTTTGCGTTTCAAGACCTCGGTGATGGTTTCAACTTTGGGATGCATCAAATTATCTTTGTTGCGCCCGACATAAACGCCCAGCGCGTTGACGCTCGATTTGTGGCCGGTCGTGTAAGCATGCATCGAATTGGCGGAATCGGTAATGACGGAATCAACACCAGAAGTGCCGATCAGCGCCATATGCGGCATATCATCAAACGACAACTTGCCAAAATATTTACCTTCTTTAATGCCCTTCGAGAGCATCCGTGCCGCCGTTCGGTTGGCAACTGACATGCCATCACCGATAAACAAAATCACGTTTTTGGCTTTACGGGTTCCAGTGCTGTAAACCTCCCAGCTCACGTTCATGCTTTGCTTGCCGCTGGTCGCAACGATGTCATAGCGGCCGGGCTTGTCGATCACGACATCGCGTAATACCAATGACGATGCTTTGAGCTGGTCTTCGTTTTCAATAAAGGTCGCCGCTTTGCCGAGCGCTTTAACGTGATCAACGCCGTTGATGGTGACTTTGACGTTGTTGGGATCAACAATGTCGTCAAATTCAACTTTGAAATCGAATTTCGAGCCGACCAAGATAGCGGCACGATCGACCGGAAAAATCGCGCCGGCGAGGGCGGAGACAGAAAAAACGGACGAAACCAGCAGCGTGCCTAATGTGCTTAATGTGCTTAATTTGCTTAAGCTGGCCGATAAAGTGAAAGCAGAGATTTCAGGGCGTTTCATGGGCGATCCTTGGCGTTGGAGGTTGGGCAGATTTAGACAAGAATTGTAATCTTGCCGAACAGTACGCGCCTAGTATGACGAAATTATTGCAGCTCTTTGCGAAAGCTAAATGGCCGCCCTTCGTTCAAGAGCGGCCATTTTCACCGGATCTTCTAAGCGGCCATTTATCTTCGTTTCCCCGCTTGTTGATTAAACCATGTTGATTCAACCACTAACCCAGATTGATCGGCACAAACAGCTGCTGGTCCTCGCGCAGCACTCGTAACGCAGCACGCTTGCCGCTCTCGCTGACCAGCTTGCGCAATTGCTCGGCATTAGCAACCGGTTTCCCGTTCACCGAAAGAATGACATCGCCCTCGCGAATTCCGGCCCGCGCGGCAGGCCCATCCGTCGCGCCCTCAACCAATAGCCCTGCACTGACGTCGGCTTCTTTACGCTCATCAGCCGTCAACGGACGAACAGCAAGTCCAAGACTGGTCTTGGCCGCAGGATCATTCTGGGCTTCACTGCGCGCAGTTTTCAATTCGCCGACGGTCACCCGCACGTGCTTCGCCTGTTTCTGGTGCCATATCTGCACATTGGCTTCGGTACCTGGAACGAGATCAGCAACCAAGGGTGGCAGATCGGATGAATGCGCGATGTCGCGGCCGTTGAATTTCAGAATCACATCTCCTGGTTCAATACCGGCCTTTGCGGCAGGGCTACCGCGTTCCACCGTGCCGACCAGTGCGCCAGTGGCCTTATCCAGACCAAACGATTCCGCGAGGGGCTGATCCACTTCTTGAACTAACACGCCGAGACGTCCGCGACTCACCTTGCCGGTATCAAGCAATTGGCGTTCGACTTTCATCGCGACGTCGATCGGGATGGCGAACGACAGCCCTTGGTAGCCTCCGCTCTGACTGTATATTTGCGAGTTGATGCCGATCACCTCGCCGTTAAGGTTGAACAGCGGGCCGCCCGAATTTCCCGGATTGATGGCAACGTCAGTTTGAAGGAACGGAACATAACCTTCCGATGGCAGGGAACGTGATTTTGCCGACACAATGCCCGCCGTAACGCTGTTCTCGAAGCCAAACGGCGCGCCAATTGCAACCACCCATTCACCGACGCGTGTTGTGGTCGGGTTACCGATGCGCACCGCAGGCAAGTTTTTAGCGTCAATCCGCAATACAGCCACATCGGTCGGTTTATCGACACCAATTACCTTCGCCTTGAATTCGCGGCGGTCAGTCAGCTTGACGGTAACTTCGTCGGCATCTGCAACCACATGGGCATTGGTCAGTATGATGCCGTCAGAGCTCACGATGAAACCGCTTCCTTGGCCGCGTGTCGGCACACCTCCGCGCGGAATCTGCGGTTGGAAACGCCGGAAAAAATCCGCAAATGGATCGTTGGAATCAAATTGCGGCATGTCTCTCAAACCAGGCGTCGCGGTTTTGATGGTACCGGCGACGCTGATATTAACGACAGCAAGGCCCTGGCTGGCGGCGATGTCAGCAAAATTCGGCAGCGCGGTTGGATATCGGGCCGGCTCGCCCGATCCTTGCGGCACCGACGTCGATACCGTCGTTGATGTGGCCGTTGATGTGGCCGTCGATGCGACCGTCGATGCGACCGATGTCACTGACGAAGCGTGCGAATCGCCAACGAGAAAAATGTTCCTCTGCGTATACGCATACGCACCGAAAGCAGAAAGCACGACCGCAGTCGCGATGGTCGATAACTTGATGGTAGTGGTACGTTTTCTCAAATCCATAATTTCACCTCGATAAAAGATGTTCAATGCCAATTCCCGCGTGCGGGGATGCGGTCCTAACCCTTTTGCATAGAGCGCAATCAGCGTCGAAAAGTTCGCAAGGCGTTCCGACCATCGCCCGACACGGCGTAGAAACGAAATAAATGAGAATGAGCCGCCGGGACTTTCCCCGGCGGCTGGATCCAGACTGGGTAGCCTATGTGGCCGATGCGCTTACTCAGGCCGCATGGCGCTCGAGACGCTGGACGTTATTGTCGCCGTCAATGCTAATCTTGCGCGGCTTCATGGCCTCCGGAATTTCGCGAACCAGCTCGATATTGAGCAGGCCGGACGCCACTTTGGCACTAACCACCTTGACATGGTCGGCGATCTGAAACCGATGCTCAAAATTGCGCGCGGCAATGCCTCGATGCAGATAGGTTTTGGCTTGGTCATCACGCTGTTTGCGACCTGTGATCTTCAAGGCATCGCGCTCGACTTCTAGTTCCAACTCGGAGCGGTCAAAGCCGGCGACGGCCATCGTAATTAGGTATTTGTCGTCGTCGATCAGTTCGATGTTGTAGGGCGGGTATGTCGGCTGTGGATCAACATTTTGGCCGTCAAGCAACTGAGCCAGACGGTCGAAACCGATGGCAGAACGATACAGCGGGGCAAAATCAAATGTACGCATGGTGATATCCCTTCAAGAAAATTAGCGATATGGTTAATGCTCAATGGTTAATGGTTAATAGAGGCCTCGTTTGAGCACCTCCAACGCATAAATAAGAATTGCAAACCCGTTTTCAAGCCCCCTCAAACATTTTTTTGATCGGCGAGGCACCCAAATCTTACTTCACGGGAGCGATGGCTTTTTATTGATTATTGCGCTGATCGTTCATGGGCAATTTTCAGATCGGTATGGCCCGCAAATCGCTGCCAGCAAGTGCTTTCGCATTTGTGAACCTGTTTTTCAGCGCCCTCATTGAATTCTCATCTTGAAACCTTGATTTTACGTTTGTCGCCAACGCTCGCTTGGGAACCAAAGACATCTCGACGCCCTACCATGGTTGAGCATAAATGAAGTTTCAATCGGACGACCGAACGCAAATTTTCGCCCTGCGACTAAGCGCCTTAGTGAGCAGCAACGGCGGACTGTTGGCAATTAATGTGCGAAGCAAGCGCTGCTGATGCGTAAATTGCAGCGGCCGCAGGACAACTGCCAGCGCTCATGGCGAAGCAAACCTTAGACGCTACTAACAAGCCTAGAATGGCAGTTGGGCACAGTGTTGGGTTGTTTGGCAACGTGGTGGGGTTGATCGAAAACCCACATTTATTGCGTCACATGGCCGAATGACTGAACGGCTCTTTGGGCTACGATTCACGCCAAGGCCGCGACATGATTCGGGTACACCTCATCATGGGCCAACCCCAGCCAGCTAAGCGCTTCATTCATATCGAAATAGACCCGTGAATGCCGCCCCTTGCTGGATAGCTTGAGCGCGAGACGAATCGACAAATTATTGATACTTGGCTGAGTTAGCACAAATGCGCGTTGGGTTTCGGCTGGTGCGCGCCCGGTGGAGAGCATTCGCCAGAGCGTGAAAGACGAGAAGGTGAAACCGGTGACTTGGCGCGCATCGTATAAACGCTTTGTGGCTTTCTCAAGGCGCGTCTCGGCCAAGACTGTGGCACGAAAATCATAAAGATCATCTTCCGTGATGACGCCTTTGCAGGTCACCAGAAAAAGTGCGCGTTCGGGATAGAGGTGAAAGGTGTAAGGCATGAAGCCAGTCAGAACCACGATTAACGAAATAGTTGGCAGCAAGATTGGGCATCACGACAACCCAAATTCAATTGTGGGCTAACTTTTAACAACTTTCGTTACTGGTTTGTTAATAGTTGTGTCGCAACTGCATTGCCTGCGTTGGCGTTGGCGTTCGCGCACCCCGATTCTTGCAATTGAATTTTTACACCTAGACTCTTACATGTTTGTTTCTGAACCTCGCCTCTGAACTTGTTTTTGAATTCTGTTTCTGAACCTAATCACGCCCTCGTCCGCGCCGGGCGGTTTGCAGCCCGCGCCCGGGCGGTTTGCAGCCCGCGCCCGCGCGGTGGTGGCGCGAGAACGCGCTCGCTTCACCTCAAACCATTCGCCACGCGCGATGATGCAGGACTAGCCAAGCTTCACTGTTGCCCGCACCACGCCGGCTTTTTCGTGTTTGGCAATAATGTTGATTTCGATTGCGGGCGCTGGTGCATTAGTCGCGTTGGTGGCGTGAGCCAAATTGACCTTCACTACCCATTCACAAACGCAGCGATCCGCTGTTGGCGCGGTATCGGTCCAAAAGCTCATCAGCGTATGTTTGTAGGCGCGGCCTTCGAGCTCCCCCATCATCACGCGGGATTTGCCGGACACCAGCGATACTGCGCTTGCGCCATTCGCCGCTGGCAGTATGATTTCAGCAACCACGCCGCGGCTCTGTTTGTTGGCCTGCGCCCGCTTGGAGACATAGCTGGGCAAATAGCCGGTGTTTTGGACTGCCAACGTGATGCGGTAGGTATCGTCGGCAATCTTGTTGGCTTTTACATCGACTAGTTCAAGCTTTGGCGAGATCATCGTGTTGTAGATTAACCAATCGGGGAACTTAGCAATCTCGCGCTCCAACAAATGCGGTGGCGGGTTGCGAAATGCGTAAATTTTGTCCCATCCGCCGATTTCGATTTCGCCCAATTGGGGATGGTTAAATTTTTTCCATTCAACGTAACCGCGTCCTGCCAATTCTTTGTCGGCCCAAGCGAGCATTTTCAAATCATCTGCCACCGGATGATCGCGGAACCAATCAATATATTTGTAATCGGTAACGCCCGCTTCGCGCATCGGGCACCAAATTTCAATGGTCCATTCATACAAACCAAGATGCTCATAAATCCAATCGAACGCACCACTGATGACGTCTTTCGGGTGATAGCGAAACTCGTGATAAATACTGATCGCCGGATACCCGGTGAGTTTTTCGCCCATCGCGCCCTGCTTTTTGTAAGCCCAAAGATCCTCAGCTGGCAGATCCTCATCGGGCGATGATGCTGACGGCCGGAGCAACACACCGCTCCAGGTATGAAATGACGTGCCGCCGGTAATGTTCGGGTGATGGGTAATGAAGTGGACCACCGAGCGCACCTCAGGTTCGGATGCGGGATACGGCCCCGCACCAGGCTGTTCAAACTCTTGTCGCCACCCCGAAGGGAAATTACGATTCAAGTCCAAGCCCTGTTTATCCTTGTTGACCTTCACGGTATAGCCGTCGTAATCGCGCAAGCTTCCCTCAGGCAGCATCCGGAAATACGTGCCGCCGTATTCAGTCGGTTCGCGCGGCACCATCAGACGCGGTTCGGTTTCGTGACATTTCCAGTTACCGTTTTGATCGGGGACGCGCATTGATAAAATGCGGCCATCACCGTCCACATCGCCGATGTCCAGACCTTCAATCGCCTCCTCGTCAAACGGATAGGGCCGCGTGCCAGAACGGATAATTTTGGGGCCACCTTCCTCAATGGGGCGCATCGCCCACTCCGCACCATCAGGGTTCATTCGCGGACAGATATAGAATGCGCGGGTGTCTAGACAACGGGTAATGTCGTCACGTTTACCGTAATGTTTGGTCAGCGTGTCGATCAAATAAAGCGTCGCTGCGCCACCGGCCAATTCGCTGGCATGGATATTTGCATCGACCCAATACGCAGGTTTTTCAGCGGCCACACCAGATTTTTGATTCGTTGCGGTGACCACCCAAATATCGCGGCCCTCATAGCTTTTGCCGATACTTTCAATACTGAGCAATTCGGGGAATGCATTCACGTAATCGTGGAGGAGTTGCGAGAATTCGACATAGCGGTAGAAGCGGTTGAAGTGCACATTCATGTTAAATTTTTATCCTATTATCTTTCGCGTTCTTGCGCGTTCTTGCGCTTCCTTGCACGTTCTTGCGTTTTTAATTTTGCTTGGTTATTTTCAGCTGCTATCAAGCTCGCGTCGGTAGATTTTCGCGGATGCCACCGCCCTGCTAATTGTGTTCTGAATGCGCCTGAGTGATTAAATTGTGCCACACCAGAACCCTGCCCGAGCGGCGTTAACTGAACTATTTCCAGCATTCTCAATCTCACTAGATCGATTTCCGATGCATTAAGCAGATTTCAAATGATGTACACTATTTGTTATGAAATACGTCGCTAAATACATTCATCGAAGCTTTACGACTTTCATTGCCCTAATGAGTCTCGTGAGCCTGCTCGTCACGCAAATGGCAGTGGCGGCGCACCCATGCCCGGTGATGATGGCGATGGCGCACACGGCCCAAGTAGATACTGCAAACGACGCGGCGGTGGCTGATGGCGTCGATTTAGCGTTGCTGCCATCATGCCAATCATCTTGCGGTTCGCAAGACAGTTCGGCGCTCTGCCAACAGCATTGCACCGCTGATCACCGCATCGTTGGCGATGCCGATTTTAGAGCGCCCATTCAATTTATTCCCGCGTATGAAATTACGTTGGCGGCGGCGACAATTATCGCTCGCGACGGCCCGGCAGCATTTACTTTTATTGCCACTGTCGACTTACAGCGCCCCACAAACCCCCCGCCGATACTGGCGTTTGGGCAATTGCGCATTTAATTTTTGCTCCTCCGAAGCATGGGATTCGCCATGCTTTAACTTTTTACGGAGGGCACCATGCCTAATTATTTTGTTCCGCATCCCGCATTAAAAACGGTATTAACGTCTGCGCTCGGGCTGCTTTTTTTGCTCCCTGCCGCAACTGTAAATGCCAAGCCGATTGCCTTCTCTGATGGCACTACCGTTATGCATGAACGCAATACCAACATGCTTGAGACGCAGGTGTTCTATGCGCCGAAATATTGGTGGTCGGTTGGGCCGGGGTTTATACAACTCACCAGTGACGATAAAAAAATTCAGCGCGAGATCACCTATCTGCAAGCGAGCTATTTGGTGAAACGCTGGAACATGGAAGACGCGCAGGCAAACATCTTCGCCTGGAGCGGCCTTGGTTTCGCAAAAAGCACCGTAAAAACGGGGGTTGGCTATGGTGATTTTCAGGGAAACACCGCAGTTACGCGTTGGGGTGCGCAAGGCGACTATGAAACGCGACGGGTGTACGCATCGTTCAAGACTGATGGCTACTCCAGCAGCAAATTTACCCACCGCATCGATACGTTACAGCTTGGGCTTGCACCCTACGAGCATGACTACGATATTTTAGCCACATGGTTTGTGTTGCAAGCACGTCATTATACGGGCGGCCTGCGTGAGTCTGAAGGCGCTACGCCTCGCATTGAGAAAACCGCCATACTGCGGCTATTTAAGGGGCCGCTTTGGGTCGAGATCGGCATCAATCAAGAGCATAAATCGCAGCTCATGTTTATGTTTAATTACTAATTTATTTTAAGGAACTCATCATGAAAAATCTTTCGATCGTTACGGCCACCTTTTTTGCGGTTTTTGTATCTGCCTTTGGTTCAACAAGCCTCCACGCTGCGCAACAAACGCTGCGGATTGATGTCGATGGTTTAGTCTGTGCGTTTTGCGCACAGGGTATTGAGAAAAAAATGAAGGCGCAAGTCGCAACGGATAAAGTGTTTGTCAGTTTGGAAAAGAAAGTCGTTGCGCTCTCGCTAAAAGACGGCCAAGACATCACGGATGAAAAAATCAGAAGTGAAATCACCGACGCTGGCTACGCGGTACGCGGCATCACCCGACTTGATGATTCATTCGACGCACTAAAAGCAAAAATCAAAGCCAGCAAAGTAAAGGCAAACGAATGAGCGCCGACCGCAAATCCGCCTCATGGCGCCAACCAACAATTGGAATGGAAATCGGTGGCATTGATAGCGGGCTAAAACAAAACCTTGCTGTCTCGTTTTTATCGCTGTTCACGAGCGGCGGCACGCTGCTATGTTGCGCCCTGCCAGCACTGTTGGTGAGCATTGGTGCGGGCGCTGCGATGGCGGGGCTCATCACCAATTTCCCCCAATTGGTTTGGTTGTCTGAGCACAAGCTCGGTTTGTTTGCGGTTGCAGGCTTGATGCTCTTGATCGCGGGATTGCTGCAATGGCGTGCCAAGGGCCTGCCCTGCCCGGCTGATCCGGCGCTCGCGATCGCCTGTATACGTGCGCGAAAAATATCGCGCTGGATATATATTTTTTCCGTCGCGATTTTTGCGGTCGGCTTCTTCTTCGCGTTTATCGCACCGATGCTGGGTGCGGCTGGCGATAATTAGTCCGCCTGCTTAATAGTTAGTGCCGTCTCAATAATAAATCGGCAATAACTGGACGGTGTGGTGACACTTCTTTGCTGCCTTCATAGCAGCGGGCCACGCCGATACTGGGATCAACCAAAATATGGTCGATCCTGAGAAACGAGATGCCGGGTCTGAACGATTGCCCATAAGTATAGCCATAGCCAAGACCGGCGCTTGCATATGCATCGCGAAGGCGGTTATGCATGAGGGTGCGCAACACCAGCGATTGATCCGGCGCATTAAAGTCGCCTGCTAAAATAATGGGCCGTCTGCTTTTTTGCAGGTCGACGGCCAAACTCTGCGCCTGCGTCATCCGGTCATCAATGTTCTCCTGCCAAGTCGAGATCGCGCCTAGGTTTTCATGGCGAACCGCATTCAGTCCGTCCCGCGGCGTAAGCAGGTGCGCGGTATATAAATCGATCTGCGTGTACCCTGTCAGCACCACACAATGCACATAGGTGTGAGTCTCACGGAGGAACGAAATTGAGCCTTTGCCGCAATCCTTGAGCGGGTAGCGGCTGATGACGGCGTACTGGCCGAAGGTATAAACATTTTTATCGGCAAAAAGCGGCAACACCGCGGGCGATTTTTCTTCCCAACGCGCGTTAATTTTTACCGCATCTTGAAGCACGAGAACATCAGGATCATGCAAATTCACTTCTTTAATGATCGTATCAAGCCCCTCGTTTTGATTAATCGTGATGTAGTCCTTGACGTTAAACGTCATGACACGAATGCGCTCAGCGCCATCATCAGGCCAGCCCATGGCAAGCCCCATGATGACCGTGAGAACCAATCCCAGCGAGATGATCGAGGCGATTCGCCATCGACGCGAACAGCCAAACGATAGCAAGACCGCAACCAGCGCCGGCGCACAAAAAAGGTAATACGGAACGTATTGCAAATAAGCAATCGACCAATGATATTCCGGCCCGGTCGCGTAGCCAAGGGAGATGATCGCAATGATGAACGCCACTAGCGCAATATAGGGTTTGGTGAGGCGTTTTGCCAGCGTGATGATTCTATTTGCCATGGGGAGTCAGAGATTGCAGCAGTTCACTTGGTTGGGATCAATTGGTTTTATGGATGCAGAAGAATTGCGGCTTGCCGCTGACTGCGCTGAAAAATCTCAACAACCGGCTTGCCTGCCTTCGCGATAACGCTATCAACAAATACGGCGCAAATAGCAAGAGCGGACGCATCAATAGGGCAATCGATGAAATGTCAGCAGCGATCGCAGAAGTGACGGCAAGAGTCAAAGCAGGAGTGATTTTTAAAGCATGCATCGTCGGAAAAGCTGACCGCAGATGCCGCTCGAGAAAATCGTTGCCGAACTATAACAAAGTAGCGGCAATCGCGGTACGCCCCAACAAAAAGTAGCGGCACTGCGAGCGGGCATAACAACGGAGCACGCTCAGAAAAAAGGTCGCAGAAACAGTCACAAAATACGCCCAATTGAATAGCACACCACCCCAAACGCCACGCCAGTACTCGTGTTTAGCGGCAGCGATGGTTAACTCAGTAACGGGCCCGTACCATTTTGCTGACTATAACGCGATCCTCGCTTCGCAATCACTGCCCGTATTATTGGTATCGCCACGTTCAGTTGTGAAACGACTGGCTGCTGTGCGGTCTGCCATACGACTTCTAGTTGCACCCTATAGTTGCGTAAAATGGTAAAACGCAAAATATCTCCGGAATCTACTGCAAGCTACAAAACGACGCATGCCATCCCTCATCGCCATCACTATCATCGCCGCCTCAATTGTCGTTACCTCCTTCATTTCCGGCATCCTCGGTATGGCAGGCGGGATGATTTTGATGGGCGTATTGCTGGCGTTTTTGCCTCTACCGCAGGCGATGATGTTGCACGGTGTGACGCAAATGGCGGCGAATGGCTGGCGGGCCTGGCTGTGGCGGCAAAATGTGAATTGGGCGGTATTTCGCGGCACCGCACTTGGGGCACTGATCGTGTTGGGGGTGTTTAGTTTTATCCAATTGTCGGCGAGCAAACCAGTCGCTTATCTGCTGCTGGGCGCGACCCCTTTCATCAGTTTTTTCTTACCGCAGAATCTAAAATTTAATGTCGACAAGACCGGCCACCCTTTCCTGTGCGGCTTGACCTGCACCGCGATTCAATTAGTCGCAGGAATTTCGGGGCCGCTGCTCGATGTGTTTTATATTCATTCGAGCATGAATCGAAAGCAAGTGGTGGCAACCAAAGCAAGCACCCAAAGCTTTGGGCATATTTTGAAGATCATCTATTTCGGCGTGTTGCTCGATACCGCCCACGGCAACATCGAGTGGTGGATGGCTATCGGCGCGGTGATGCTGGCCATGGTCGGCACCAATTTATCCCGCAAGGTGCTTGATAGAATGAGCGATGCCGATTTTCGCAAATGGACAAGCGGAACGGTGATGGTGACCGGTAGTTGCTATTTGTTAGCGGGGGGTTGGTTGCAGTGGATTAAATAATCACTGCTCGGCCTTCCAAAGTGCCCGCATTGCGCCTGCGAATCGCTCCGCCACCGCCGCCGCATTCGCGTGATGATGATCGCGCACCACCCATTGTCCTGCCACCATCACATCGCGCCACGGGCTCGAGGGGCTGGAAAACACGAGCGCATCCATTAGTTGCAAATCGGGGATGCCGAGCAGGTGGGCATCATCAGAATTGACAACCAGCAGATCCGCCCTTGCCCCAACGGCGAGCCCCCATTGCTTGAAACCGGCCGCCGCCGCACCGCCGCTCTGCGATCGCTGCCATAGCCGTTCGGCCGTTGAGGGTGTGGCGATTGATGAGCTGATATTGCGCTGTTGTTTTTGCAAACGCTGGCCGTATTCCAACAAGCGTAGTTCCTCGCGCCAATCGCGGCTGATGTGGCTGTCGGAGCCGATCGACATGGGTACGCGGCTCGCGAGCCAATTTGGCAAATCACAAAAGCCATCACCCAAGTTCGCTTCGGTGCTAGGGCAAACCACAAACCCCGCGCCAGCACTGGCGATTGAGGCGATTTCGCACTCGACTGCATGCGTTGCATGAACGAGTTGCCAGCGCGAATCGAGCAATTTTTCTTGCGCCAACCAGGCGATGGGGCGGGCGCCGAGCGTGGCGACGCAGTCCTCCACCTCCTGCATTTGCTCACTGACGTGAATATGGATAGGCGTATTGTCTGTCGTCAAATCACGCAACACCGCGATGGATTGTGGCGAGGCGGCCCGCAGCGAGTGAATCGCTACACCGGCGTTATGTAACGGCCTGCCGCAATGATGCAAAGCCTCCCGCGCCGCCCACACGCTCGCAGGGGTGCTGGCAAACCGGCGCTGATCATCGCGTAGATTGGGCTGACTAAACCCAGCGCGTTCATAGAGCACCGGCAGCATCGTTAAACCGATACCGGCAGTGTCAGCCGCATCGGCAACGGCCCAAAAGAGCCTGAGCGGATCGTCGTATGGCGTACCGTGCGGGTCGTGCTGCAAATAATGGAACTCACAAACCTGGGTATAGCCGCCGCGCAGCAGCTCGATAAACAATTGCGCGGCAACCGCTTCAAGTTGATCGGGCGTGATGCGCAAAGCAACGCGGTACATGCGGTCCCGCCAAGACCAGAAATTATCGTTTGTGTTCGTGTTTGCGTTTGTGATCTTGTTTGCGTCTGTGCTGATGCTTAAGCTTATGTTCTGGCTCCTGCATCCGCGTCTCTCGGCCATCCCCGCAAATGCGCGTTGAAATGCGTGGCTGTGCGAGTTCACCATACCTGGCAATGCGACACCGTTGACGATGGTTGCATCTATCGGCTGATCGGTGTCGACAACGATATTCGCCCAATGGCCGTCTTCACCGATTGTGAACAACACGCGCTCAGCCCAACCGCTTTCCAACCATGCGCGTGCCGCCCAGAGGCGTTTTGGTTTCAACGAAAGGCTAGAGATTGTACTGGTCATCGGGCTTCCAATTCAGCATGGTCTCAATCACTCTTTGCAACAACGGCTGCACATTGGTGGCTCGATTTTTATCGTAATGAAATGGCGGACGCTCGTCCATGTAACTGCGCCAACTCATTTCTAATTGCACTGCGTGCAGGTGATTACCGGGCGCGCCGTAGTGGCGCGTGATGTAGCCCCCCTTAAAACGGCCGTCAACGACATGCGTGAACTTGGCTTGCGATTGCAAAACACCTGCCAATGCATCGCGCAAGGATGCATCACAGCTTGTGCCATTCACCGTTCCCAAATTTAAGTCCGGCAAACGCCCGGCAAACAACCACGGTAATTCAGATTTAATGCTGTGACCATCAAAAAGAATGGCGTAGCCATAGATGGATTTTAAGCGAGCGAGTTCCGCCGCCAATGCCACGTGATAAGGCTGCCAGTATTGTGTCAGCCGCTCCGCAATTTCAGTTTCATCGGGGGCACTGCCGTCGTTGTACAGCGCATCGCCGCTAAAAAAACGCGTGGGGCAGAGTTCAGTATTGTTGTTGCCTGCATACATTGGCATGTTTTCAGGTGGGCGATTTAGATCGATGACGTATCGGGAACACTTTGGCAAAAGCACACTGGCACCCATCACATTGACAAAGCTGTAGAGCTGGTCGAGATGCCAATCGGTGTCTTCGCAAAACAAAGCGCGAGGCACGAATCGGTGGCGAATATTGCTCGGAATCAACGTCCCGATATGCGGCAGACTCACCAGCAGCGGCGATGTTCCGCGATGCAGCAAAGCAGCGGCTTCAATCATGGCTTTGCTCGCGATGTGTTTCTGGTACGACACCACCGACAATAATTTGCGCACAGGAGTGATGCCCAAACCAATATGCCAGTTCGTTCGGATACGCCACATTCCAAACTGCGAAATCCGCCCTTTTGCCGGCTTCGATGGTGCCTTGCGTTGCCCCAAGGCCCAGTGCAGATGCGGCGTTTGCGGTCATGCCGAGCAGCGCCTCAGTTGGCGTTAGGCGAAATAATGTACATGCCATATTGAGCATCAAGAGCGGCGATAGACAAGGCGACGAACCCGGATTGTGGTCGGTGGCTATCGCGATGGGCACGCCTGCGTCGCGCAATTGCTGAATCGGTGGCAACTTGGTTTCGCGCAAAAAATAAAACGCGCCAGGTAGCAATACCGCCACACTACCCGCCTTCTGCATGGCTTGAATGCCGTCCGCATTCAGATACTCCAGATGATCACAAGACAAGGCGCTAAATTCTGCGGCCAGCGCTGCCCCGCCCTGATCCGATAATTGTTCGGCATGTAGTTTTACGGGCAACCCCAATTGTTGTGCCCGCTCGAACACCCGCCGCGTTTGCAAGGGCGTAAAACCGATGCCCTCACAAAATGCGTCTACCGCATCAATGAGCCCTTCGGCATGAAGTGCACTCATCCAATGGTTGGTTGCGTCGATGTAATCATCAGCCCGCCCATCAAACTCAGGCGGAACCGCATGGGCGGCAAGATAAGTGGTGCGAACAGTAATGCCCAACTGCTCACCTACCCGCCGTGCAATGCGCAGCATGCGTGCTTCATCATGCGCCGTTAGCCCGTATCCCGATTTGATTTCGATCGTCGTCACACCTCCACGCATGAGTTGTTGCGCGCGTTGGCATGCCGATTCAAAAAGCGCTTCATCACCCGCCTGACGTGTTGCTGAAACCGTTGAGCGAATGCCGCCGCCAGCACGGGCAATCTCTTCGTAGCGCGCGCCTTCCAAGCGCAGTTCAAACTCGCGAGCACGATCACCGCCGTAGATTAGATGAGTGTGGCAATCGATTAAGCCCGGTGTAAGCAAACGATTACCGAGATTGTGTTTGGTCGTGACTTGTTGCAGGTGCGCTATCGGGCAGTCTTGTTCGCGGCCGACCCAAACGATGTTGCTGCCATTGGTAATGACCGCACCGCGCTCGATCATGCCCCAATTAGAATCGCACATCGTGGCAACGTTCGCGTTATGCCAGAGCGTGCTCAAAATTCTTTCCGCTTCGCGTCCGACGGCGAAAAACTGAGCCACCAACCGATACATTGCGTAGCTTGATGCAACGCTTCAAACACGAGCGGCTTCATCGGTAGCTCGCTAAACCACACCAGCGAATGCGCTGCGATTGGCCCGATTGGTTGAACCGATAATGCATCGCAATGAATATAGCCGGCAGCCGTTGCAAACAATCCGCATTGCGCGGATGGGGTTGGTGGCCTTGATCGGGTTGGCGAGGTTGGTGGCATTGATAACGTGAGTGAGGGTAACGGGGCCAATGGCATTGCTGGCATTGCTGGCATTGCTGGCATTGCTGGCATTGCTGGCGTTGATATAGCCTGCCATGCCAGCCGGTCATAGGCGATGTTCATTTTTCCTGAGCCCTTGGCTATCATCAAATTTAAGTCACGTGTTGCGCCATGAATCAGCTGGCAATCAGGCGGCGTACCACCATCGAAGCAAAACGGCGGGCTTGATTTCAGTAGCCTTGTTTCCTGGCTTGCAAATCGCAGCGCCACACCCGCGCCGTCAATAACCGCAAACCAGCGCTCAACACCGTCAAACGCTGAAAACGGCCCATCGGATTCAATATCGGCCACGCTAATCCGGCATTGCCAAGTCGAACGATTGCCCCCGTGCAAGCGCAGCAATTCCCGAGTGTGTCCGCCGCCATTGCGCCATGGTTGCGGAGTGATCTCATCGAGCCGAATAATGGCAGGTTTCATGGTTTGAACTGCCCTGCCAGCGAATAGCGTGTGCCTGGATGCACCAGCCGTGCGGCGGTGATCGGCACATTCATGCTTACTGTGCGACGCGCAATGATGAGGCACGCGTCATCTCGGCGGATGCCAAGCAGCTTAGCTTCACGGGCGGTCGGCGCGCTGGCCTCGATGCGGTACTGCGCCTCCCAATGCGGAGCAACTTCAAGTAAATATTGGGTTGGTGTTGTCTGCGTGAAGTCGACACGCAGATAGTCGGGAGCGCAAGCGGGATTCACGTAGCGATCTTCGCATTGAAGCGGTACTCCATTTTCGTAATGCACGATGACGGTATGAAAAACCGTTGCTCCTTTTTCCAGACCAAGGCGCAGTGCAACCGCAGTTGTCACCAGCTCTGCTTTGGCAATATGCACTACAGCATGATGAGTATGCCCGCGCTCTTCTATTTCGCTGTGCAAATCGCGAATGGTCAAAGTAGATGATACCCGGTGTGGTTCGGCGGCAAAGGTACCAACCCCTTGGATACGGCTGACCAGCCCTTCTGTTTGTAGTTCACGAATCGCACGATTTACTGTCATGCGGCTCACGCTGAATTGCGCAACAAGCTCTGCCTCGGACGGCATCAGCGCGCCTGGAGCCCAGCGGCCATTTTGAAGATTTTTCTTCAGGTATTGTTTGACTACGGCGTAAGGCGCCGGGATTCGTGCGGGCTTGTTTTTTGTGACCATAGTTGAAAGAATACTTGACTCAGCTTGTCTAGACAAGTAGAGTTTATTGATTATGTTTTAGCGCTTGCTAAGGATTGTTCATGAACGATTTATCCTCCGTCCAAAAAATTACGCCTGCTCATGGCGCGCACCCCGTCTGCGCACCGCGTGGCACGGAGATCGTCTGTCAAAACTGGCTGATCGAAGCGGCGTATCGCATGCTTCAAAATAACCTTGACCCAGAAGTCGCCGAGAATCCGGATGCATTGGTGGTTTACGGCGGTATTGGTAAAGCGGCACGGAACTGGGATTGCTATGAGGCGATTTTGGTGGCGCTGCGGGCGCTTAAGGAAGATGAAACATTACTGATTCAATCCGGGAAACCAGTGGGTGTTTTTCGCACTCATGTTGATGCGCCGCGGGTGCTGCTGGCGAATTCAAACTTGGTGCCAAAGTGGGCGACATGGGAACACTTTGACGAGCTCGATCGCAAGGGGTTGATGATGTACGGACAGATGACCGCGGGCTCGTGGATATACATCGGCACGCAGGGCATTGTGCAAGGCACATACGAGACGTTTGTGGAAGCCGGGCAGCAGCACTACGGCGGCGATTTGAGTGGGCGCTGGTTTCTTACCGCAGGCCTGGGTGGTATGGGCGGAGCGCAGCCGCTGGCGGCGAGTTTTGCCGGCGCGACATCACTCAGTATCGAATGCCAGCAATCACGTATTGATATGCGGATTAAAACCCGTTATCTAGACGAGCAAGCCGACAATCTCGATGATGCGCTCGCGCGTATTGCCCGCTATGTCCGGGATAAAAAGGCGGTATCGATCGGGCTACTCGGCAACGCAGCAGAGATTTTTCCAGAACTCGTGCGCCGGGCAAAGACTCAAAATTTAAGGCCTGATCTGGTAACCGATCAGACCTCCGCCCATGATTTGGTGAATGGCTATTTGCCGGCCGGTTGGTCAACTGCACAGTGGCAAGCCGCGCGCGCGGACGCCAACCAGCACGCGGCGCTACGCAAAGCTGCGGCGCAAAGCTGTGCTGTGCATGTGCAGGCGATGCTGGACTTCCAGGCAATGGGCATTCCGACGGTGGACTACGGCAATAACCTCCGGCAAGTCGCCTTTGACGAAGGTGTCAAAAATGCATTCGCATTCCCAGGCTTCGTACCCGCTTATATTCGCCCATTATTTTGTCGCGGCAAAGGGCCGTTTCGTTGGGTAGCACTATCCGGCGACGCGGAGGATATTCGTAAAACCGATCAGAAGATGAAGGAACTGTTCCCCGACGATCATCATCTGCACCGCTGGCTCGATATGGCGGGTGAGCGCATTGCGTTTCAGGGGCTGCCAGCGCGGATTTGCTGGATTGGTTTAGGTGATCGGCATCGCGCCGGTTTGGCGTTTAATGCCATGGTAAAAACGGGCGAGCTTAAGGCGCCGATTGTGATTGGCCGTGACCATTTGGACTCCGGCTCGGTGGCCAGCCCTAACCGTGAAACAGAGGCGATGCTGGATGGCAGCGACGCGGTATCGGATTGGCCGCTACTCAATGCTTTGCTAACCACTGCAAGCGGTGCAACATGGGTATCACTGCACCACGGCGGCGGCGTGGGGATGGGCTATTCGCAGCACTCGGGTATGGTGATTGTGTGCGACGGCACCGAGGCTGCCGGGAAGCGAATTGAACGGGTATTGTGGAACGATCCGGCGACTGGCGTGATGCGCCATGCAGATGCCGGTTATGCGTCAGCAATCGATTGCGCGCGCGAACAGGGGCTAAATTTGCCGATGATGAACGACAATGATGAACGGCAATGAATAACGACCGAGAATAACGATAAAGAATGACGATAAAGAATGACGAGTAAAGAATAGACATCTCAATTTTCAACGGATTGTCTCGCCCGACGCGGTCGCCTAGAACCATTTAGTTTGGGGAGACAATCCGAAAAGCGAATATAACAGGAGCAACATTTTGTTCACAATCCATCCCGGCCAGTTCATGCTCGATCAACTGCAGGCAATCCATAGAACTTGCCAGCCGCTCGCCATTGATCCCTCAGCGTGGGAAGGTGTGCGCGCGAGCATGCTCGTCGTGCAACGCGCCGCTGAGGGCGATGCACCCGTATATGGCGTCAACACGGGGTTTGGCAAACTCGCCAACCAGCGTATCAGCCAAACCGCGCTTGATACGCTGCAATTAAATTTGATCCGCTCGCACAGTGTGGGCGTGGGTGAGCCGTTAGCACCGGCAGTGGTTCGACTCATGCTTGCACTCAAAGCGGGCAGCTTAGCGCGTGGGTATTCGGGGGTGCGTCCTGAGATTATTCAAACATTGCTCGCAGTTCATAACGCCGGGTTGATCCCCTATATTCCCTCGCAAGGATCAGTCGGCGCGTCGGGTGATTTAGCACCATTAGCACACATGACACTAGCCCTCATGGGCGAAGGCGAAATGCTCGTCGATGGTGGACGAAAACCAGCCGCACCAATGCTGAAGAGCGCGGGCATCGCGCCGCTAAAGCTCGGCGCAAAAGAAGGCTTGGCGCTCATTAATGGCACACAAACATCGACAGCGCTCGCATTGCATGCGCTGTTTGCATTCGAGCCCGTGCTGGAAGCGGCGCTGGTAGTGGGCGCATTGACGGTCGATGCCGCACGCGGCAGCGATGGCCCGTTTGATCCGCGCATCCACGCGCTTCGCGGCCAGCCGGGTCAGATTGATGTGGCGAAATATTACCGCGCCTTGCTCGAAGGCAGTGCGATTCGTGATTCACATTTGGATGGCGATGATCGGGTGCAAGATCCTTATTGCCTGCGCTGCCAACCGCAAGTGGTCGGTGCCTGTTTGGATCAGCTGCGCCACATCGCTCTGGTCTTGCTGCGGGAGGCCAATGCGGTGACGGACAATCCGCTTGTCTTTGCCGAAGCCGACATGTTAATTTCCGGCGGCAATTTTCATGCTGAGCCGGTGGCGCTGGCTGCCGACGCGATGGCAGTGGCGATCGCCGAAGTGGGCGCGATTGCCGAGCGACGGATTGCAATGTTGATTGATAGCTCAGTTTCACGCCTGCCGCCTTTTCTAACGGCGGACGCAGGGCTTAATAGCGGCTTTATGATCGCGCATGTGACGGCGGCCTCACTGGCATCCGAGAATAAATCGCTGGCGCACCCGGCTAGCGTCGATAGCTTACCGACGAGCGCGAACCAAGAAGACCATGTGTCGATGGCAACCTTTGCCGCACGCCGCCTGCAACCGATGATCAATAACACCGCGCACATTATCGGCATTGAATTTCTGGCGGCATCACAAGGAATTGAATTCTTGCGCCCCCTGCAAAGTTCGTTACCGCTCGAATCGGCCCACGCTTTGCTACGCGCCCACTGCCCCGCCATGCCACAGGATCGTTATATGGCGCCGGATATGGAAGCGGCCACCCAAATGGTCCGGGATGGCTCATTGGCGCAGGTCTTGCGAGGATTGCCCGGGCTGCCGATGTTGTGGATTCCGGTTTGATTTGACGCGATACTTTTGCTCAATTTCTGCATACTTGAGCATCATCCCAACGCCCTCAATGCGGGTTCGAGCGGCCCGCCGGCGCCGATCTATCAAAACAATATTTCGCAGAAATCTAGTTCTGGCAGGTATCGTTTCGGCAAAGCCGACGTTGATTAAAGCAGCCCATCCCTTTATGGGCTGCGTTACGGAAATTTGCACGTTTGCAAATTGATAAATTTGTTCAAATTACGCGCCGCTAACATCTCCCTGCTTTAACACCCGTTCAATGGTCGCCCAAAAAAATGCCCGATGACTTGGTGGTCATCGGGCAAACCGCTCTCGGAGGAGAAATTGACGATGATTGCTCACCGCTGACTATCTACTAGCATTTGTCATGCCAACTTTTCTCCACCTGTTTTTTCCTTATTTTTCAATTGGTTAATGATTTACCACGGCATATTGCACCGCACCATATCCGCACATATTGCTGCCGACGGTGCGCAAAAATAGGGCATCGTCAATCTTTTTGCCACTGCTTCACATAGCGGCCACGAATGGGTCGATAGAAATTCAAAATCGTTTTCATATCGCGCTCGACATCACCTGTCGGCGTGAAGACCGGGCCAAAGCCAACCGTGCGATTGGGAAAATCAAAATAGGCCAACACAATTGGCACATTCGCTCCCCGCGCAATATGCAAAAAGCCGGTCTTGAAGCCTTTGCTCAGGGTGCGCGTGCCCTCAGGAGAAAGAGCCAGAATCATACGGTCGTTGGTGTTGAAAGCATCGATAACCTCCCCCACCAAACCATGCGCCTTGGTACGATCTGCCGGGACGCCGCCAAGCGAGCGCAGCCAGCGTCCAAACCAGCCGCGAAATAAAGTGTGCTTGCCGATAAAATTGAGATTGATATCGAGCGTGAACAAGGTCATCACGCCGATCACAAAATCCCAATTGGAGGTGTGTGGGGCAACCGCAATTACAATTTTCGGTAAATCAGGCAACTCACCGACCAGCCGCCAGCCGGACAATCGCATCATGGTGCGGCCAATGAAATTTGCCACGGGCGCATTGCGCCGCACGTACTGCGCAGGAACAGGAAAATTGGAATTCAAGAAAACTCGTTTCGAATTAGTATAGGGATGGTGTTGCAATGTACCCTTGATTGGCTGGCGATTCAGCGACACAGCGTATCGCACGCACCGGAAAATTGCGTACCGTATGTAGCACCACCATTCACACTACCTCACATTGCTTCACACCATCATTGACTTACGAGGCACGCTGCTTTTGCGCATCTAAGGCTTCCTTAAGCGAATCTTCCGACAGCGCATTTACGCCTGATGCCAGCGCCTCGGCCAACGGAATCGCCGAAACCGGCAAGCGTGCGATGTTTAAAATCTCCACCAACTTCGCCGCCGCACCAGCAATCCTCAACAGCGCCTCACGATCCGACATCATGATTTCAATTTCACTACGAAGCATTGCAACGGCAGGGTGTTCGGCTGGCTTGTTCATGTTGGCTTTCTAGTGTGGTGCATCAAAAAATTGAATAGGCTCAGTTTGGTTAAAAAAGCTGCATAGGTTATTTTATTCTGAAAGCTGGGGGTACTGCGCGGATGTGAAAAAGTGCACCGTTTGGCCAATGCTGGCGAATAGACCGCAGCGAATATGAAAATAGGATGCAATGGTCAAATCGATCATTACGCCAAACTTCGCTCCTGGCGGGCGTTTTGAGGCATTGCGCGAGTATTGAAGGGGGCATTTGGAAACATTTTAAAAGAAAACAACGGCACTTATCCAATGCGGACACCCTGTCAAAGTTGATAGGGTGTCATTGTAGCCTTCCGGGGTGAGAGGGAGCTACAACAGGATTTACGGCGACGGGAAAAGCCCCGTCACCATAAATTCACGCGCTGCGCGCTCACGCGTCACTAAGAAAAAAACTAAATATGCAAATCGCAAGGCATCAAATTTCGTCATTGTTCAAAATTTTTTTTGCTAAATCATGCCGATAATTTTTTTATAGCTAAGTCACGCAGATGACCACCACAACAGGAATATTCATCGCTCTTTGATAATCCACTCGCCGCCGTACTAAGTACGGGGCGAGCGAAAAAATCTAGCGCAACGCAAACTGCATTTTTTCTTTCGGCAGTCTGATCGCAATATCGTTAATCAAACCGTTTCGTTGCTCTTTAAACAATAGCTCCAACGCGCCGTTTACAGAGGCGAATGTGTTTGCGCTGGTGGGGATAATTTCAACGGTGGGTTGCCCGCTGATTGCGGCATAAAACTGGCGGCACTACGGTATAGCGTGATGGAGCGGTCGTCTTGATCAAACAAATAGGTTCCACGCACTTGCTGAAAGACGGCATTCATTTTTCGGTACGGTTGTGCATCTGAACGGACTTCCAATAACGCTAATGCTTTGATGCTGTCTGTCTCGGCTTTCACTGGCTCGGCACTGGCGCAGTTGTTAAATGCGCAAAAAATAACGGCGCTCAATGTGGCGCTGATGGCGATGGTACGAATAAAGCTTTTCATGATGATCTCGCTTTTAGTTTGAACAATGGATGGGAGCCTCGCTTAGTTGCTCCTGTGTTGGCCTTGTTGTATTACGCATATTGCATGTAGTGCGCGTATTGGGTGATGGCCTTGTTTTCAAACTGATTCGGCGAGGACAAGCAGACTGTAGCGCCCGACGTATTCGCGCTCAATGGTGAAGCGATGGGTTGCGGAATCTGCATATTGAAATGCAGATAAATCCGCGGCGTGACCGAGGCTTTTTAGCGGTGAAGGTTTTCGTCATCTGCTGAAAAGCGAGGTGTCGTTTGGGCATTCAGGAAAATGGTCATGCACGTTGCGTGCAGTCGCAATCTGCAACAGTGTTGAGCCAAACAGAAAACCATATGCGTGGCGAAGGGCACCGATTTAACGATTGCGAAGTACGCAACTTGAATTGCCCCCGGGCACCGGCGGCTGAGGCCAATTTGGTAAGGCCGCGTTTGCCTGCCAAAGCAAAGTGCCTGCGCTTAAGTCGCGCTGCTTAGCCGTCTGAATTTATGGCTGCGCCGCGCTCTAAAGCAAGACGACCCAATGCGTTAGGCGTCGAACATGCAACCTTTGCTCTTGCGCGCCACCAACAAATGTCGATGCCCTTGCGTCGCGAAATACTATTTACTTTACTGCTGGCTGCGGCTTGTTGAGGGCATCGGCGAGCATTTGTGTCGTTACCGGCTTCAGCAAAAAGGCTTCGGCACCGACCGCAAGAACTTCCGCCTTTATGTCGTAATCATCCATTGATGAGATCACGAGAATGCGCGTTGAGGTGCCGGCTAGCAAGCGCTTAACGCTACGGAGAAAACTGATGCCATTGAGTCGCGGCAGCATGATGTCGCAAATAATCCAATCAAAATACTGGCTTTGGCAAAGATCAAGCGCGACCACGCCATTGCGCGCTGCTGTGACAGTGTAGCCATGCCGCTTCAAGCAAAATCGGATGTGTTCAACGACGGTATCATCGTCGTCGACAATTAACGCTTGCATTTTGTATTCCCTCAGGTTTGCTGACGCACACAGTCAACATAATAAAATAGCCTGCCATCTTTTTTCTCTTCCACCAAGCCGTGAATATCGGCTTCAAACCCGGGGAAATTGGCGTTAAATTCGCGGGCGAATTTGAGATATTGCACAATGGTTTTATTAAATCTCTCGCCGGGTATAAGGAGCGGGATGCCAGGCGGATAAGGTGTCAGCAGTACGCTGGTAATGCGGCCCTCTAGTTGCTCGATCTCCACGCGATCGATATCACGATGCGCCATGCGGGCGAATGCATCCGCCGGCGTCATTGCCGGCTCCATATTCGAGGTGTACATCTCGGTAATGAGCCGCGCGATGTCGTTGGCTTTATACATATCGTGTATCTGCTGACACAAATCACGCAAGCCCATGCGCTCGTAGCGTGGCTGGGTGGCGACAAATTCAGGCAGGATTTTCCACATTGGCTGGTTGCGGTCGTAATCATCCTTGAACTGTTGAAGCGCCGTGAGCAGCGTATTCCAACGGCCTTTGGTGATGCCGATGGTAAACATAATGAAGAACGAATAAAGCCCTGTCTTTTCAACGATCACGCCGTGCTCAGCCAAAAATTTGGTCACGATCGAGGCCGGGATGCCGGTCTTGGCAAACTTGCCGGATACATCCAACCCAGGCGTGACGATAGTGGATTTAATCGGATCGAGCATGTTAAAGCCCGTTGCCAAATTTCCGAAGCCATGCCATTTTTCGTTGGCCTTGAGGACCCAATCAGTCTGTGCACCGACGCCCTCTTCGGACAATTTCTCAGGACCCCAAACTTTGAACCACCAATCTTTGCCGAATTCATCGTCGACCTTGCGCATGGCGCGGCGGAAATCGAGTGCCTCAGTAATCGATTCCTCGACCAGCGCGGTGCCACCGGGTGGTTCCATCATTGCCGCGGCCACGTCACAACTAGCGATGATCGCGTACTGCGGTGAGGTCGAGGTGTGCATCAAATATGCCTCGTTGAAGGCGTGGCGATCCAGCTTCCGAGTATCGGAATCTTGCACAATGATTTGCGACGCTTGAGAAATACCCGCGAGCAATTTATGAGTGGAGTGGGTAGCGTAAATCAATGCCTCTTTGGAGCGCGGACGATCCTTGCCGATCGCGTGCATGTTTTTATAAAAATCGTGAAAGGTCGCGTGGGGAAGCCAAGCCTCGTCAAAGTGCAAGGTTTCGACTTGCCCGGCGAGCGTTTCCTTGAGAGTTTCTACGTTATACAACACGCCGTCGTAAGTCGATTGCGTGATGGTGAGGATGCGCGGCTTGGCAGTTTTATCTTTAATAAACGGATTCGCCGCAATTTTTTTCTGAATGTTCTCAGGCGAAAATTCAGACAGCGGAATCGGACCAATAATACCTAGATGATTACGCGTGGGCATCAAGAAAATCGGGTTCGCTCCCGTCATGATGATGGCATGCAAAATTGATTTATGGCAGTTACGATCCACGATCACGATATCGCCCGGCGCAACGTTCGCGTGCCAGACCATCTTGTTTGAGGTTGATGTCCCATTGGTGACGAAGAAGCAATGATCGGCATTAAAAATCCGCGCCGCGTTGCGCTCAGACGCGCCCACTGGCCCGTCGTGATCCAGCAATTGGCCCAACTCTTCCACCGCGTTGCAAACATCGGCACGCAGCATGTTCTCACCAAAAAATTGGTGGAACATTTGCCCAATAGGTGACTTTAAAAACGCCACGCCACCCGAATGACCGGGGCAATGCCATGAATACGAACCATCTTGCGCATAATGCACCAACGCCCGAAAAAACGGGGGCGCAAGGGAGTCCAGATAGGATTTCGCCTCACGGATAATATGCCGCGCCACGAACTCGGGCGTATCTTCAAACATATGAATAAAGCCGTGCAGCTCACGCAAAATATCGTTTGGTAAATGACGTGAGGTACGGGTCTCGCCATATAAATAAATTGGGATTTCAGAATTTTTAAATCGAATCTCTTCAATAAATTTGCGTAAATTCAGCACGGCAGGATCAAGCTCGGGTCCCGGCGTAAACTCTTCATCGTCAATTGACAAAATAAAGGCTGACGCCCGCGACTGCTGCTGTGCAAACTGCGAAAGATCCCCATAGCTGGTGACACCAAGGACTTCCATCCCCTCGCCTTGAATCGCATCGGCCAGTGCACGAATGCCGAGACCAGAAGTATTTTCAGAGCGAAAATCTTCGTCGATAATGACAATCGGAAAACGAAATTTCATGAGAATCCTTCTGTGCGGGGCGCAAAATTTATTGTCAAACGGGTTGTGACTTAATCTACGCGAATGTCGCCACTGGCGCATTGCAATTGAGTATGACTGAACACGCGAGAATTATACGGCAGTCTCTGCGGCCCAATCGGTGAGGCGATGAACCTCAGTACAACTCAACCGACGTTGAGCAATATATACGATTGCGTCCTCACCTCTGTTTAGCTTACTGCCTCATTGCGCCTCGCCGACGTTGACATTGCGTTGACCCTATCAGCCCGACGTGCGAAAATATGATGATTGGGCGGTTAGCTCAGCGGTAGAGCACTGCCTTCACACGGCAGGGGTCACTGGTTCGATCCCAGTACCGCCCACCAGTTGCTAGCGTATTCATATTTTCAAAAAACTTTGCGTCCGCGAGATTTTCTACTGCTGACTATGATTTGTATAACTTCGGCGCTTCCAGGGCGCCCTTCGGCAGCGTCTTAAGCAGCGGTACGAGCTGGTGCAAAAATGCTGCTAAAGCCGAGGTGCGCCGCCAAACAATCGCGATCCGTCGATGTGGTGCAGGCTCGGCGAACGGGATCAGCACAATATTCGGCGTGGGTGGCACGGGCGGCTGAACGGTCAGCGCGGGGAGTAGTGTCATGCCGACATTGGCGGAGACCATGTGACGCAGCGTTTCTAAGCTGGTGGCACGGAACCCCGCGCGTTCACCCACACCGGCCATTTGGCAGACTTCAAGTGCTTGGTCGCGCAGGCAATGACCATCGTCGAGCAACAGCAATCGTTCGTTTGTGAGATCACTCAATTTAACTTTTTTTAGTTTGGCGAGGGCGCTGCTTTTTGGTACAGCCAGCACAAATGATTCCTCAAATAGAAACTCGGCGTGTAGGGTGTCGTCATGAATCGGCAGTGCCAGAATGCCCGCGTCGAGCTCGCCGTCGTGCAGTTTTTTTAGAATGCTTTCGGTCTTTTCTTCGAATAGCATGAGCTCTAACTTTGGAAATCTTTTTACTATATTGGGCACCACGTGAGGCAATAAATAAGGGCCCAGTGTGGGGAAGATCCCGATTTTTACCATGCCGGATTCCGGGTCTTTGGCGCGTCGGGCAATATTCTTAATTTCGTCGGCTTCGCGCAATATTGCGCGTGCGCGTGCAACGACGGCTACGCCAACATCGGTCAGCATGACGTTGCGCGGGTTGCGTTCAATCAGCGGTACGCCCAGCTCGTCCTCAAATTTTTTGATTTGGGTGGACAGCGTCGGCTGCGAAACAAAGCTAGCCTCGGCAGCGCGGCCAAAGTGCTTGAGATCACCCAGCGCTACGAGGTAGCGAAGATCACGTAAATTCATTTGTATTCCTTTTGAGCGGGACTATCGCTATTATGATGGCAATCGAATTTTAGAATTGTTTAAAAGCGATGCGTAATTTCAAACCCGCTTCAATCATCATTCGACGTTTTTTGCCTTTATCGCCTCCTACAGAACACCGGAAAAACGATGCAAAAATTTGGTTTTCGTATTCGGACTCAAACCGGCTTGGCCGTCGAAAATCTGGCGATTCAAGCAGAATCGCAGGAGCTAGCCGAGTTCAAACTGCGTAAGATGTACCACCATGCAACCGTTTTGGAATGCAGAGTGCTCGACGACTTGCCACGTTCTGATGCCACCGATTTAGAAGGCGCTATTTCGCTGATTATTGGTAAGAGCGAATAAAAGCATTTAGGGCCATATGCAGCGAAATCAGCGCGGTTAACGCGGCTTTATAAGTGGTTTTGACGAGCGTTTTGATGGGTGTTTTGATGGGTGTTTTGATCGGCGTCGTTAACATTTTTTGCGGGCCAGGTAGCGGCCAGAATTGACGCTTTGACATCGGCGATCGCCCGCAATCGGTAGAAATTGACACCGGACGGCCGTGACCAGGGAGCCACCACGAACCCCCGATCAAGCCGCCATTGCCAAGAAATCATTTGCCTTTAGTTCCTCATACAGGGCCTGATAATCTTGCGCACCCCGGCTGCCGGGCGCGTGCTCAAACACATCGGTTTCAGCGTAAGGGCTTTCAGCAATTGATACACTTTCAGCAATGCGGGTCTCGCACAGTTCAATGCCAAATCGCTCGCGGAAGGTGTTGTAGATTTCCCACGACATTTTGCGCCGCGCATCAAAGCGCGTAATTACATAACGTCGCGCGATGCGCTTCTTCAATACCGGTCCTAACGCATTCAAGGTTTTTTCAACCTGAATCGCTCCTTTGACGGCCAAATAATCGGCCGACACCGGCACCAGCACTTTGTCTGCCGCAAAAATTGCCGACAGCGACAAAACACCCAGCAACGGGCTGCAATCCATAATAACCGGCCGCACACCATTCAAGTTTTCGCGGATGAGCGCTAGCTTGAGCCGGTTTAAAATATTGGGCCCTTTGCCAAACTGCGTATCAACTTTGGCCAGCTCTAAATGCGCAGGAATCAAGCTTGAATGGCGCTCAGTCTGTCGCACCAATTCACTCAACGGTTTGTTGTCGCGATAAAACGCATAAAGACTGGATTCGCTTGTGGCGGTGCCAATGCCGCTGAGCATCGAGAGATGGCCCTGAGGATCGAGATCAATCGTAAGCGGTGATTCACCTGCGCGCGCAAGGGCAGCAGCGAGATTAAGCGCAGTCGTGGTCTTACCGACCCCACCTTTTTGATTGAACACCGTAATACGCGGCATAATTTGCGCCTTCTGTTTTTCCGTTCAAAGCAAGCCTGTAGGCAGGGTTGAAAGACACGTTTGAATGCACACTTCGATGCGACTTCTGAATTTTGATCTAACCAATGTACGAGACCCGTTTTACAAACGGGTGACAATGAAACAACATGAAAGAACATGAAACAACACGAAACAACACGAAACAACACGAAACAACAGCAGACGGGCTGGCGGGCAAGCCTGAACAGCAAGCCACGAAAAGCAACATCAGGCTACATTGCAAAACTAAAAACTTTTTACCACATAATCAAGTATTTAACAAGGATATCTCAGGCGGCACGCTAAAAAAAGGCGCTAACTACCGATTTTTAGCTCGGTGTAAGACTATTTTTTGTCTCCCAACACAGTTAGCCCTCTAGGCTGCATTCAGCAACTAAGGCATCGGTGGGAGTGTTATCGAAAGCCAATTGACCTCGGATGCTGGCGACCGCTGGGCGCTTCGCATCAGCCGGCCCCCGTCATGCAGCGCTGCGGGAAAGCGCCTCGCCATGATTTCAAGATTATCCGTAAAGAGGCCGTCTACGCCCATCGCCAACAACGCGGCGGCGCGATCAACATCGTTAACGGTATAGGTGAGGACATGAAATCCATGATCATGAAAAAAACGAACCCGTTCTGGCGTCAGCGTGGCGTGATGACAATGCAGGGATACGCATTCCAACGCTTGCAGCGTAGCGAGGTGCGATTCATCGGGCACTTCTACCAGCAAACCCATGGGCGTTGCTGGAGCGCCGTAGGCGGCCTTGGTGGCAGCGTCCCGAGCGGCGTAAAGAGCCTCAGCACTAAAAGATGTCAGCAGCGGTTTTACGAGGCGATCACGCCAGAGTTCAACGCAAAGCTCGGCGACCAATTTGCCTGTTTCGGCATCACGGCCGGGACATGGCTTGATCTCGACGTTAGCCATGATTCCCAAACCGTGCAAATAGTGTGCAACCGCCGAAAAACGCGGTATTTTTTCGCCGGCAAATTTGGCGCTGTGCCACGCGCCGGCTTCACACTTTTCTAACGCTGCCATCGTCATCGCCGCGGCCAACCCTTGGCTATTTGTGGTCCGATCAACGGTGTCGTCGTGGAGTAAGAACGCGATATTATCGGCCGACAATTTGACGTCAAACTCAACCGCGCCATAGCCATGCGCATAGCCGCATTTCATGGCCGCCAGCGTATTTTCAGGTGCAAGAATACCGCCACCTCGATGCGCAAACAGAGTTGGATATGGCCATGCGTGGACGCCACCGGAAGCTGTATTCATCGCCTCACTCCTTATAAACGTACTCCATCGAGAATATTGCGGAGGAACCACAAGCCGATGATCGCGTATATGGCTGCAAGCAGATCATCGAACATCACACCAAAGCCGCCTTTAATGCGGCGATCCGCCACACTAATCGGCCAAGGCTTTACGATGTCAAATACCCTAAACAGGATAAATGCAATGAAAACGCCCGCTGCACTCAGCGGCGCAAACGCCAGCACCAACAAATATGCGGCGATTTCATCGACCACAATACTGCCATCGTCTGATACGCCTAACGCTTTGCCGGTCACATCCGAAGCCCAAATGCCCGCGACAAAAAATATGGCCGCCACAAGCAAGACCCCAGTCTGCCCGCCGACAAGGTGCGCTAAAAAGAAGAACGGCAATGCCGCGAGCGTGCCAAACGTCCCAGGCGCTTTCGGGGCCAAACCAGTACCAAAGCCAAGCGCGAGAAAATGCGCGGGGTGCCTAAAGAGAAATTCGCGGGTCGGGCGCATTTTGTGTGTGCTGTGTTTTTATGGGAATTGCATTGATCACTGGAAATGATCGAAACCGCGGATGCTTGGCGTGATGTCTTGGCCTGCACCATCAACAACGATCACACTATTTTTACCTTCTGTATGTTTTTGCATGGTACCAATCCGCGTCACCGCGACACCCAGTTGCTCGCTAATCATTGTGATCTGCCGCCGGGCAGAATCAGCCGCGGTAAAACAAAGTTCATATTCATCGCCTCCGGCCAATGCGCAGGCATCGCGCTGATCCGCGCGGAGGTTGAGCAAACCCGCGTGCATCGGCACCTCGTCACGAGTGATGCGAGCCTGCAAATTTGACCGCTCGGCAACATGCCCTAAATCGGCCACCAAGCCATCCGAAATGTCTATCGCCGCATTGGCTGCGCCCAGCAAGGCCTGACCCAACTCAACCCGCGCCGTTGGTAGCAGGCGGCGTGCCTCAACAGCACGAAACACGTTAGGTGGCAGCGTAATTTTAGCTTCGTGATGAAGCAGTGCAAGGGACGCCGCACCGAGAGCACCCGACACCCAGATGTCATCGCCCGCCTTTGCGGCATCGCGCCGCAACCCTTGCCCAGCCGGGAGTTCACCAAATATCGTAACGGAAATCGACAGCGGACCACGCGTGGTGTTGCCGCCAATGAGCGCGACGTTATATCGCTGTGCCAGCGCGAAAAACCCGCGCGAAAATGCTTCCAACCAAGCGTCTTGAATGGACGGCAACGTCAGTGAGAGCATCACAAAGCGTGGCGTAGCGCCCATCGCAGCGAGGTCAGATAGATTGACGGCGAGCGCTTTATACCCCAGTTTTTCAGCATCAGCGTCCGGAAAAAAATGCGTACCAGAGCAAAGTGTGTCCGTTGAAACCGCCAGCTCTACACCTAGCTTTGAGCGTATCAACGCACAATCGTCACCAATTCCCAACACCACCCCTGGGTCGTGAGTGGGACGATTGAAATAGCGGTCAATAAGGGCGAATTCAGGCGTCATGTTTGCGCCGCACGTATTGAACTGATACTAGCTTTTGGTAGAAACTGTGGTCGTGCGGCGGGCTTTGGTTGTCACCTTCGGCACGGCCGTTTTTTGCTGGGCTACCGCCCTGGAACCCGCGCCAGCACTGGATCTTGAAGCATGCGCGGTGGATGGATTGGCGGCCTGATACGCGATTTCATCCGCGCGAACAATCGCCGCCAGCTTATCGAGTATGCCGTTGACGTACTTGTGCCCGTCCGTTCCGCCAAACGATTTTGCCAGCTCAATCGCCTCGTTGATGATCACTCGATAGGGCGTTTCGGGCATGGCCGTCATCTCATAGCTCGCCAATAACATGATGGCACGCTCAATCGGGCTGACTTCTTCCCACTTGCGATCCACATACGGCGTCAGTTGCGCGACCAATGAATCGGCAGCACCGATCGTGCCTTTCAAAAGCGTCACAAATAAATCGGCATCTGCTTTAGCGTAACCATCAGCTTGCGCGTATTGATTGTGCAATTCGGCGGCGCTGATCGCGTTAATTTGCCATTGGTAAAGAGCCTGTAGCGCGAATTCGCGCGAACGGCGGCGTGCATTTTTCATTATGAATCTTTCAGTGCGGCCAATGCTTTTAATGCATTTGCTAATTCAATTGCACAACATGCGCAATCAGCGCCCTTCTCCGAAACCCGTGCCAGCGCTTGCTCATCGGTGTTTACCGTCAAAATACCATTCGCAATCGGCACGCCGGTTTCGAGCATCACATCCATCACACCTCGGCAGGCTTCGTTGGCGACAATCTCAAAATGATAGGTCTCACCGCGAATCACTGCGCCAATGGCAATGAGCGCATCAAATTTTGCCGCCGCCGTTGTCGAAAGTGCCATCGCCTGCAACGCAATCGGAATTTCTAGCGCACCGGGCACCGTAATATGGGTGATGTTTGCCGGCTTAACACCGTGCGCTAACAACGCATCGATGCAAGCTTGATTCATTTTGACGACGACAGGCTCATTGAACCGGCTTTGTACAATGCCGATCCGGAGTGCAGCGCCATCAAGGTTTAAACGAAGACTGTTCATGCGGGTTTGGTTCCTACAACATGTAATTTTCGCTCGCTGCTTTTGTCGGCAGCGGGTGGCACATAATCAATCACTTCCAAATCAAACCCCGCCATCGACGGAATTTTCTTGGGCCAAGACAAGACGCGCATTTTACGCACATTTAGCTTGCGTAAAATTTGCGCGCCAATGCCGTGCATACGCGGATCCCATTTGCCGGCGCGGGCTGCTGGCTTCGGCGCATCCGCCCGGGTCATGAAGCGCTCCAATACCGAGGCAGCATCTTCTGTCCCGCGCAATAACACGATCACGCCGGTACCTTCGGTTGCGATAATCCGCATCGCTTCAGCCACCGAATACGCATGGCGCCCCGATTCAAACTCAAATAGATCAAGCGACGTGAACGGCTGATGAACGCGCGTCAGGGTCGGTACGTCGGGGCGAAGCTCGCCGCGGGTGAGCGCCAGATGCACTTCGTTCGCTGTTTTGTCTTGGAATGCATGGAGCTCAAACGCGCCATATGGCGAGCTAATGGTACGTTTTGAAATAAGGTCAACCAGCGTTTCTGTAACGGATCGATGGCGAATCAAATCTGCAATCGTACCGATTTTAAGGCCGTGTTTTTGGGCGAAAGGAATCAAGTCTGGCAGTCTTGCCATTGAACCATCTTCGTTCAAAATTTCGCAAATCACGCCGGCCGGGTACAAACCAGCGAGGCTTGATAAGTCACATGCCGCCTCGGTATGCCCGGCACGCATCAGCACGCCGCCGTTCTTGGCGATCAGCGGGAAAATATGCCCTGGTTGCACCAGTTCTTCGGCTTTGGCATGGCGGGACGAGGCGACACGCACCGTGCGGGCGCGATCAGCAGCCGAGATGCCGGTGGTCACCCCAGTTGCCGCTTCGACCGAGACCGTAAACGCAGTCCCGTGCGAGGTCCGGTTATCCTGCACCATCGGCGGGAGATTAAGCCTTGACGCGTGCTCTTCCGTGACCGGCATGCAGATCAGGCCACGCGCATGGGTGGCCATAAAGTTGATCGCTTCGGGAGTTACAAAATCCGCCGCCATCACAAGATCGCCTTCGTTTTCGCGATCTTCAGCATCGACGAGCACGACCATTTTGCCCGCGCGGATGTCGTCAATGATTTCTTGGGTGGAATGGATAGTCATGGTTGTGTTCCTATTTAAGAGGGAATGCGGGTGGTTCGGCGCCCTAAATTTGCGACGACCGTATCATCAACACCCGAATCAGTGACAAGCGGGGGGCCATCCGATAGCCAACGACCCGTCCAAGCGCAAACTGGTAACAAGCGTTTCAGCAATCCAACATTGTCCCAGATACGCTCAAGCTGTGGCAAGGAAACTTGTGCGCCCGGCAAAAACGCGGACGCAGCTGGCCTACGGACGATTCAGCGCCATGCCGCAAGCGCCTGGCATGTAAGCGACGTTGGCCTTCCAGAGGTCTCGCTACTGCGACGCTAACCCAAGAAGAAATTCACCGTCAATAAATGTACGGTGAACCGTTGATTGCGTGTCGTCCAGTTAGCCTGTAGCCGCCCTTTGGCGGTGGTTCTCGCCCGCAAAATCTTTGGCGAATGCGGCTGTGTTTAGACGCTTATATGGAAGCTTATTCAGACGCTCAATCAGCTGCAAAAAAAACGAAACTCCCTACCCACGGCCATTTCAACGCAAAAAGGCGCCAAACGCCGCTGCTGTACTGGCGTTTAACAAAAAATCATCGCCGCTCAGTCACACTCCGCTCATCTGCAAAGGTTCCAAGATCGAGCATTGGTGCGGGTTTCCAGCCTTTTGCGCAGTGCTCGGCAACCACTGTCGTAAACACCCCGCCGCGCACCCAAAACTTGGCCGTCAGCCGCGCGAATCGTGGTTTGATGGCCTTGACAATATCGTCCAATATTTCATTTGTGACCGCCTCATGAAACTTTCCCTCATCGCGAAACGACCAGATGTAAAGCTTTAAACTTTTCAGTTCAACACACAATTTTTCGGGAATGTAGTCGAGATACAAGGTCGCGAAATCGGGCTGGCCGGTTTTGGGACAGAGGCAGGTGAATTCGGGGATTTGCATGTGAATTAAAAAATCGCGATGCGGTGCGGGGCTTTCAAAAACTTCGAGCAATTTGCTGGCGACAGCGGTGGGCTTATTGCCTAGTTTGGTCAAATGCACAGCAGCTTCTTTGCTAGTTAATGGCTTCGATGACTTGGATGACGCCAACGATTTCAGTGCCTTAGCGCCTTTTCTTGAAGTACTTGTTGACGAAGCTGTCGCAGTCAACTTAGCGGACGGCTTTTTCGTGGTGGATTTTTGCGTTTTTTTCATGTGTTTGCTATGCCAACAAGGTAGATGAAACTGGGAATTGGGGGGGCGATACGTTAGAATTGGGAATTGTAACTGAGTTGATTGTCTCCAAGTTGTAACCTTGCTCGGTTGACGGTTTGGCATTAGGTACATTTAGTTTCGAGACCCGCCCCGTGGCGGGTTTTCATCATTTATGCGTTTGCGATTTTACCTCGCGACTACCAAGCCGCTGATTAGAACATTGCACCAAGATCATTTAAGGAAATCAAGTTGCGTCTAACCTCTATTAAACTCGCCGGTTTTAAGTCTTTCGTTGATCCAACCACCATCTCCGTGCCCGGCCAATTGGTCGGTGTCGTTGGCCCCAATGGTTGTGGCAAATCAAATGTGATCGATGCGGTGCGCTGGGTTTTGGGCGAATCATCGGCGAAAAACTTGCGCGGCGAGAAAATGGAAGACGTTATTTTTAACGGCTCCCTCAATCGCAAGCCGGTCGCCCGGGCCAGTGTAGAGCTGGTGTTTGATAATTCGCTCGGCCGCATCGGCGGGCAATGGGGGCAGTATGCGGAATTAAGCGTCAAGCGCTTGCTCTCACGGGATGGTAATTCCGATTATTTTATCAATGGCCAGCACGTTCGCAAACGCGATATTACCGATGTATTTTTGGGCACGGGCCTAGGACCGCGGGCTTACGCGATCATTGAGCAGGGCATGATTTCGCGGGTTATTACTTCCAAACCCGAAGAGCTTCGCGTGTTTTTAGAAGAAGTCGCCGGGGTTTCAAAATACCGCGAACGCAGACGCGAGACCGAATCGCGATTGGAAGATTCCAAAGAAAATTTAAGCCGCGTTGATGATATTCGCGGCGAGCTAGACAAGCAGGTTGAGAAGCTCACCGGCCAAGCTGAAGTCGCCGCTCGATACAACGAATACGTGGGCGAATTAAAGCTTAACGAGAATCTGTGGGCGTTCACCAAGCAACGAGAAGCTGGCGCCGCCAAACTCCGCTACGCCAACGAAATCACCAAAACGGAAACCGGCTTCGAAGGCGAGACGGCCAAGTTGCGCGAAGTTGAGTCCGCACTCGATAAACTGCGCCAAGATCACTACGCTGAAACCGATGCGCTGACGAACTCGCAAGCATCCATGTTTGAGGCGAATTCGACGGTTGTGCAACTCGAGCAAGAGATCAGTTATTTAGGCGACAACCGCCGCCGCCTGACAGCGCAGATCGAAGCGCTGGTGCTGCAAGTGGCTGAAGTTGAATCAAGCCGACATGCCACCGCCACCGAACTTGAGCGCTGGCACCACGAGCTGGCGAGCGGCATGGATCGCGTCATGGAATCGCGTGAACGCGTGGAACTTATCCGAACCGAAGTGCCCGATTTCGACGCCAAGGTACGTGAATCAATTGCGGTCACCCGTGCTTCTGAAAACGCGGTGCGCGAGGCCGAATCTGGCCAAGCGCTGGAAGAAGCGCGGGAGTCGAACGCGCTGAAAATTCTCTCGCAATTGGAGCAACGCAAACAGCGTTTGGCCACCGAAAACATGGCGCTGGTGGTGCCCGATGAGGGCGAGATTGAACGGGTAGAGGGCGAGCGCGCCGAGATACAGGAAATGCTGTTGCAGCATGAAGAAAAAATGGTGGGTGCCGAGCAACGCATGGCCGAATTGGATGCGGCTCGCAAGCGTTCGGTTGATGCCATTGGCGATGCAACGCGCGAATTGGCACGGATTGAGGCCTCGTTGCTCGCACTGCAAAACCAGCAAGCGAGAATGGATAACAATAACCGCTTGGCGATGTGGTTATCAAAATATAACCTCGATAACGCGCCGCGTTTGTGGCAGCAAATCAAGGTCAAACAAGGCTGGGAAGACGCACTGGAATCAGCGCTGGGTTTGAAACTCAATGCGATTAAGGTCGCTGAACCATCCGCGATTGAACGAATGGCGCACGACGCCCCGCCGGGCAGCGTGGCGTTGTTTTTGGAGAATGGCGGCAGCGGTCAAACCAGCCAAAGTCTTGAATTTACGCCACTCTCGGACTGGGTAACGTCTGACAATGCCGGTGTGTTGCCGTTTGTGCGTGAATGTTTGGCCAATATTTTTGTGTTGGAAAATGAAGCTGAAGCTCGCGCCAAAATGGCGGCGTTGCCCTTTGGCGCACTGCTGGTGACCGCAACCGGGCATATGTATTCGCAGCACGGTTTACTCTTCCATGGCCCGCAATCCGAATTGCACGGGGTCTTGCAACGGCAGCGCGAAATCGAAGCGTTGAAAATTGAATTGCCCGGCAAGATTGAAGCGCGCCATAGCCTAGAAGCCGCGCAAAAAGAAACCGAATTTGAAGTCACTGAAACACAAGACACCCTACGCAAACTGCGTACCGAAATTCAGGAAACTAAAAACCGCGAGCATCAATTGCAAATGGATGCGTTGAAATTATCGCAAGCGATGTCGCAAGCCGAAGGCCGCCGCGCCGCGATTCGTGAAGAGCAAGCACTAATCGAAGAAGAGATGGAAAAAGAGCGCGCCGAAATGATAGAAGCGCAGGCGCGCTTGGAAGAAGGCGGCAATCGAATCGGTGAGCTTACTGACGCGCTGATGCTCATTGAAGAACGGCAAAAGGAAGCCGAACGCGCCCTCAGCGATGCGCGAGAACGTGTAAATGCCGCCGAGCGTGCCGTCCAGGAAGCAAATTATTTTGAGCGATCATGCCACGATAAAATTAAGTCGCTGTCCGACATGACCGCACAACTCAGCAAACGACATGAGCTGGTGATTGCAAGCCAATTAACGATGGCTGGCGAGTTGGAGAATTTGCAAGAAGGGAATATCCGCGAGCGTTTACAGGCAGCGCTTGAACTGCGCACTGAGCGTGAAAAGGCGCTAGCTGAAGCCCGCAATGCGATGGAATCAGCAACGGGAAAGTTGCGCGAATTGGAAGAGTCAAAATCCAATATCGAAAAAAGCTTGTCTCCTCTTCGTGAAAAAATCACCGAGCTTCGCATGAAGGAACAAGAAGCGCGGATTAACGAAGAGCAGTTCACCAACCAGCTCGTTGAAGCTGGCGCAAACTTGGAAGAACTGGCCGACATGGTGGAAAAGAAAGCGCGTTCTACAGCCTATCAAGCTGAGATTAACCGCCTGAATGCTGCGATTACCGAGCTGGGCGCGGTGAATTTGGCAGCGTTGGCGGAACTAGACCAAGCCAAAGTGCGTAAAGAATTTTTAGACGCGCAATCTGCAGATTTGACCGAGGCGATCAATACTTTGGAATCGGCGATTAAACGGATCGACCGTGAAACGCGTGATCTGCTGCAAAACACATTCGATATCGTGAACAAAAATTTCCAAGAGCTATTCCCGTCATTATTCGGTGGCGGCAACGCGTTCTTGAAATTAACCGGCGATGAAATTTTAGATGCTGGCTTACAAGTGTTCGCGCAACCACCGGGCAAGAAAAACTCATCCATTCAATTGTTGTCGGGCGGGGAGAAAGCATTGACGGCACTCTCGTTGGTATTCGCCTTATTCCGCTTGAATCCAGCGCCGTTTTGTTTGCTCGACGAGGTTGATGCGCCGCTTGATGACTCCAATACCGACCGGTTCTGCGCGCTGGTACAAAAAATGTCGGTTTCAACCCAATTTTTGTTCATCACGCACAATAAAGTGACGATGGAATTAGCCGAACAACTGGTCGGCGTGACGATGAACGAGCCGGGTGTCTCGCGTATTGTAGAAGTCGATATCAATGCCGCCAAACGTTTTGCTGCGAGTCCCGCAACTGCTCCTGCCGCAGTTGCCGCTTAAATATGATAAAAAGCTTGGTAGTCGCTTTAAATAGCTTGATGCCGATGTTGATGCTGAGAGCAAAGTCAACATTGAATCCGAGATTGGAGTAACGATGATTTCAGATTTGCAATTAGCGATTGGTGGGGTCGTAATCGTCATTATTGTGGCGGTAATTGCCTACAACCGTTGGCAAGAATCGAAATACAAAAAGCGCGCCGAACAAGCGTTTGGTACATCGCACCCGGATGTGTTGATTGATGAGCCTTTGACTTCGTCGCCCGCGCCGTCATCTCAAATGGCAAAACAAGCGGGCCAGCATGAACGTGTGGAGCCGCGGCTTGGCGCAGCATCGCCGCTGGTGACGAGCGGTGATGATAATTTCGATGATCTCACGCCAATTGGTGATATGCATGTTGCGCCAACCGGAATTACACCCTCAGCGTTAACCGCCGCCAAGCATTTAGCGTCACGCCCAATTCAGTCGGCACAGGATAACTCGATGGATCGTGTCGGACAAGGCGCGGGGTTTGGCGTTGGAGGCGGCGCAACGCTGCTGCCTGCCGCGCCATCACTACATTCAGATATCGACTCAATCGCGCTCATCTTAGCCGACGCGCCGATTGAAGCCGCGCAGTACGAATCCGTGATTACCCAATCGAAGCTGCTTGGCAAGGGCGTGCGTTGGGAAGGCATGCAAGGGGGCCTGTGGCAGCCGATTACATTGCCTGCGATTAACGCCTACCGCGAGCTGCGCGTGGGTTTGCAGCTGGCGGATCGCCGTGGGCCGGTGGATGCGCTGGCCGTTACCCAATTTAACGAGATGGTTGCGCAGTACGCTGCCAGCGTTGGTGCCGTTTCACAGCGCGAAGAGATGCCAGTAGCAATGGCGCGCGCGCAAGCCGTTGACGCATTTTGCGCCGATACTGATATTGAAATTGTTGTCAATGTGGTCGGCAAAAGCGGCGTCACATTTGCCGTCACCAAGGTGCGCGGTTTGGCGGAGTCGAACGGCTTGGTGGCCACCGAATCCGGCGAGTATGTCATGCAAGACGACCACGGTCGCACGCTCTATACCTTGCGCAACATTGATCCTGCTGAGCCTCCCGGCATTAAGCGTAACACGGGCTATCTGAGTGGCCTAACGTTCGCGGTTGATGTGCCGCGCACACCCGACGCCGCCCGCACGTTTGAGCGGATGTTTTTAGTCGTCATGAAAATTGCTGATGTATTGCAAGGCGAAGTGGTGGACGATAATCGCAAAGTGCTTACGGCATCCGGCCGCAAAGTCATTTCCGACACTATCACTCGTATCACCGCGCAAATGGAAGCAAGAGGCATTGCCGCCGGCAGTGCTACAGCACTGCGTCTTTACGCTTAGCGTTTTTCCGTTAATAATAATGGCGATAGCCGATTTATCTCCTAACGCCAAGTCGGTTCCCGCATCAGTGGCTGATGCCGCCCGCGTCGGCGAACTCAAAGCACTGTTGGACGACCATGGCTATCGTTATTACGTGCTTGATCAGCCGGTCATTGCTGACGCAGAATACGACAAACTATTTCACGAGCTTGTCGCGCTAGAAGCAGAATACCCCGAACTCGCCACTGCCGATTCGCCGACCCATCGCGTCGGTGGTGGCATCCTATCCGCGTTTGCTGAAGTCACGCACCGCGTGCCGATGCTTTCGTTGGGCAATGCCTTCAGCGCAGACGATGCCGCCAATTTTGATCGGCGCTGTCGAGAGGGCTTGGCACTCAATGATGCTGAAATCGACTACGCGTGCGAGCCAAAATTCGATGGCTTGGCGATTAACCTTACCTATGAAAACGGCGTTTTTGTACAGGGCGCTACGCGCGGTGACGGTGCGGTCGGCGAGGACGTCACGCTGAATTTAAAAACGATTCGCGCGATTCCGCTTTCGTTGCAGGGTGACCAAATTCCCAAACTGCTCGAAGTGCGCGGCGAGGTGTTGATGCTCAAAAACGACTTTGCAAAACTAAACGACAGGCAGGCCGCCAAAGGCGAAAAGCTGTTTGTGAATCCGCGCAATGCCGCGGCGGGATCCCTCCGACAGCTTGATTCAAAACTGGCAGCCGAACGGCCACTGCATTTTTTCGCGTACGGCATTGGTGCAGTTGAGGGGTTTGCATCGCCGACTTCGCACGGCGCGATGATGGATTGGTTGGAGCTCTTGCGTTTCCCGGTTTCCAAAGAGCGCCGCGTTGTAAAAGGCTTGGCTGGGTTGCTGGGCTACTTTGATCAAGTCGGTAAGCGCCGCCCGAACTTGCCGTTTGAAATTGATGGCGTGGTTTATAAGGTCAATTCATTTGCTGCGCAAGAAAAGCTGGGCTTTGTTTCCCGCGCACCACGCTTCGCGACCGCGCATAAATTTCCCGCTGAAGAAGCCACCACTGTGCTGCTGGGTATCGATGTACAGGTTGGCCGCACCGGCGCGATCACGCCGGTGGCGAGACTGCAACCGGTATTCGTCGGCGGCACGACTGTATCGAATGCCACGTTGCATAACGAAGACGAAATCCGCCGCAAGGATTTGAAAATTGGTGACACCGTGGTCGTGCGCCGCGCTGGCGATGTGATTCCTGAAGTCGCTGCTGTGATTTACGCAAAACGCCCCGACGATGCACGCGAATTCATGATGCCTACGCGCTGCCCTCAATGCCAATCGCAGATTGAAAAATTGGACGGCGAGGCTATTGCGCGCTGCACCGGCGGTTTATTTTGCCCCGCGCAACGTAAACAGGCGTTGCTACATTTTGCACAACGCCGCGCAATGGATATTGAGGGCTTGGGCGATAGATTAGTTGAGCAAATTGTAGATGCCGAATTGGTTCGTACGCCCGCTGATCTATATCGTTTAGGTTTGGCGGCGCTGGCCAAGCTGGATCGCATGGCAGAAAAATCCGCGCAGAATTTGCTCGATGGAATTGAGAAAAGCAAACGCACCACGCTTGCCAAATTTTTATTTGGTCTGGGCATTCGTCATGTTGGTGAAAGTACCGCCAAAGATTTATCGAAGTATTTCGGCAATCTCGATGCGATCATGGCAGCAACGGTCGATGAATTGTTGCTGGTTAATGAGGTTGGCCCCGTGGTAGCGATGAGTTTGCGACACTTTTTTGACCAGCCGCATAACTGTGGAGTCGTCGAACAGCTGCGCACTGGTGGTATCGCATGGCCGGAACATGAGAGGGCAATAGCCGTGGAAGCCGCGCCAGCACTTGGGCTTCCGATGGGGCCGTTCGCTCGCAAGACGGTGGTGCTCACAGGAACCCTGCCAACATTGGCACGCGATGATGCCAAAGATAGATTGGAAGCGGCTGGTGCAAAAGTTTCCGGCAGCGTGTCGAAAAAAACAGACTTTGTCATCGCCGGGTCAGATGCCGGTAGTAAACTTGAAAAAGCCATTGAACTTGGCGTTACCGTTTTGGATGAAACCCAATTTCTTAATATGCTCGCGCAAACTCCTGATTGAATATAACAATGAATAAGAACGCCAAAATTACCAAAGCTGTCTTCCCAGTCGCTGGACTCGGCACGCGCTTTTTGCCAGCTACCAAAGCGAGCCCTAAAGAGATGCTGCCAATTGTTGATAAGCCGTTGATCCAATACGCCGTAGAAGAGGCTGCCGCAGCGGGTATTACCGATATGATTTTTATAACCGGACGTGGCAAACGCACCATTGAGGACCACTTCGATAAAGCCTATGAGCTAGAAGCCGAATTGCACTTGAAAGGCAAGCTAAAAGTGCTCGACGAGGTGCGCAAAATGTTGCCGGCAAATGTACAGTATGTGTTCGTTCGCCAGCCCGAAGCGCTGGGCTTGGGGCATGCGGTTTTATGCGCAAAACATTTGGTTGGCAATGAGCCATTTGCGGTGATTTTGGCGGACGATTTGATTGATGCCGACGTGCCCGTGATGAAGCAAATGGTTGAGTTGTACGCAAAGAAAAAAGCGTCGATATTAGGTGTGGTGAATGTCCCGCGCGAAGAAACATCGCAATACGGGATTGTTGATGCCAAGAAGATTTCCACCGGCGTTTCCAAACTTTCCGGCATTGTTGAAAAGCCAAAGCCGGCAGATGCGCCATCCACGTTGAGCGTCGTCGGTCGCTATATTTTGACGCCACAAGTCTTTGTTGAACTTGAAAAAATTCAAATGGGCGTAGGCAAAGAAATACAGCTCACCGATGGTATTGCGTCACTGCTCAAACGTGAAAGCGTTTTTGCGTATGAGTTTGAAGGTACGCGCTATGACTGCGGCTCAAAATTGGGCTATTTGAAAGCAACCGTTGCGCTCGGTATGAAGCACGCGGAAGTTGGGCATAGCTTTCAGGAATATTTGGCTTCACAAGATTTTGCCGGTGCGGCCGATCAAGCCCAACAATCAAAATCGCCAGAATCACACAAAACAAAAAAACCCAAAAGCTCAACCAAGAAAAAATAAAATTCTAGTTTGAAAAATACTTAGTCAAAGCGTCCCAAAACGACTTCAACCAATCGGCGCGTCCAACAAGGGGAACCACCATGCTCAGCCTAGCAGAAGCCAATGCAATTTTAGATGAAGGTGATTTACTGTTCACCGCGGAGGAAGTTGCGGCTGCTACCGCGCGAGTTGCAACCGAAATTAATGCTGACTATGCTGAACGATACCCACTTATTTTGTCGGTCATGGGCGGCGCTGTGGTATTTAGTGGCCACCTGCTTTCGCAGCTTGATTTCCCGCTCGATTTTGATATTGTCCAAGCATCACGCTACGGTGACAAAAAAGTAGGCGCAGAGCTCACTTGGCGGGTTGCGCCACGCGACAATATCGCCGGCCGCCACATTATAATTTTGGACGATATTTTGGACGAAGGCATCACCTTGGCTGCTATTGTCGATTTGGTGAAAAAACAAGGTGCGCTGAGCGTGAGTTGCGCCGTATTTTGCGTAAAAGATTATGGCGATGAAATTAACGCGAAAAAACCACTGGTGGCCGACTACGTTGGCATCACGGTACCGAATCGTTTTGTGTTTGGTTACGGCATGGATGTGTCTGGCGCTTGGCGGAATTTGCCGGCAATTTATGCGATTCGAGGTAAGTGATTTTGTAGAAAACTCGCCTCTGGAGAAGTCTGCGTTTTTATGACGCTAGTCTCTATTGGAAAATTACCGCGCCGTACGTTTTCTGGCGCGCAGAAAGTAACCGACTGCAACGTTGAATACGGCACAATTTCGCCAAACTCTAGATTTGGCGCGGCGTTTTGATCGGAAACACTTTTCGCGACAGCGGCAATTGCTCGATGCAAATGCAGGTTGATTGCTTAACCTAACGCATCAGCCCATATGTTCTTAGCCCACGCCATGCCATATTGTCCTTCCAGCTCGTTGGCACTTGCTGACAAGCCGCCTGATCCCGGCACGGTTTTCATCGTTTTATCCTTCCCGTCATATTTGTGAATAGACGCAACGTGCACCGCCTTATCGGCCGAGACATAGCTGTAACAGGTGTTACTCAGCGTCGGGCTCTGGTTGGGTTGGTTGCCCGTTAAAAGTGCCACCACCGCGGCTGCACAGGCCTTGCCATGCGCATTAGCCATGTGGCCGGACTTGGGCATGAGCGGCGCGATTTGTAGCGCATCGCCGAGCAAATGGACGCCGGGAACGTTTTTGGCCTCATAAGTCAGCCAGTTAATTTCGCACCAGCGCTTATTGGCGGTGATGAACGGGTTGGCGATGCTGCCGGCTTTCATGGGCGGCAACACATTTAGCACATCGGCTTTGATGTCTTCGAATTCAAGCTTGGCCGTCAAACTGCGGGTATCGACATCGACTAGCCTGGATGAACCTTTGTATTCGATCATGCCAGCGTACATTTCGGTAAACGCCTTTTTGAACAGACCGGGTTTGGAGACAATATCCACATTGGCATCCAAGATGAGCACCTTGGATTTTGGTTTCGCTTGCTTGAGGTAGCTTGCCACCTGGCACGCACGCTCATAGGGGCCTGGCGGGCACCGGTAAGGTGCCTCGGGAATCGACATCGCAAACACGCCGCCGTCGGGCATGGCTTCCAACTGCCTACGCAGGGCGAGTGTTTGAGCACCGGCTTTCCAGGCGTGCAGCACTTTCGATTGCGCATCAGCATTATTTAGCCCGATGATTCCGTCATACATAAAATCAACACCGGGCGAAAGGATGAGCCGATCAAATGCGATCGAATCGCCACTGGCCAATCGCACTACTTTCTTATCTGCATCAACCGCAACGGCCTCACCACGAATGAGTTTAATGCCGTATTTTTTTTTCAGCGTGTCGTAACTTAAGGTGATGTCTTTCATTGTCTGCGAGCCGCCAAGAACAAGATTCGACATCGGGCAAGAGATGAATTCAGTATTGCGCTCAATGAGCGTCACATCAATGTTGGAACCCCACATTTTGATGTATTTGGCGGCAGTCGCGCCGCCATAACCACCACCAACGATGACGACCTTTGGGCCACTCATGCCAACAGTAGCGCAGCCAGAAAGCGTCGCAGCACCGACAGTTGCGGCGGCCGCGGACGACTTTAAAAATGCTCTGCGATTGACGGTACTAACCGAAATGGTTTTGCTTATCGTTCTTTTGACCATGCTGTGTGTCCTCAAGTAATCTTTAGCAGTTGCAATTTTTTCATTGACCGTACCAGAAACGATGTGGCAATTTTCCGCTGCGCGCTATTGTCGTTGTTTCTTTTGTTCCGCGAAATAAGTCGCCATCGCAGCTACTTCAGCATCGCTATAGCCTTTAGCGATTTGATGCATTAGGGTCGCGGTGCGTTTGCCCTCTTTAAAGAGCTTCATTTGTGAAATTAAATATTCGCGATCAATGCCTGCCAGCCCGCTGATAGCGCCACCCACGCTATTGCCGTTGGTACCATGGCAAGCGGCACAATTAGCCGCCAAAGCGCTGACACCAAGCGGCGTGAGATCGGGCACAGCAAAGGCAGGCGCTGGCGCAGTAACACTGGTCGGCGCCGGTGGCGGAACCGAGTTAGCTGAAGGTTGGGGAGGCTCCTGCGCAGAAAGTTTCGGGATGCTGACGGCAGTGATTACTGCAATTGTGAATCGGAACAATTTCAATTTCATTGTGTTCTCCTCAGAGATTGCTCAGACATGTTTTTTGGTTATATTAAGCATAACGTAGATGCTAGACCCACGCTATTGGATTCTCGTTCATCGTCTTTTTTAGATGGCGAGTTGCGGGTGGGCGCTACGACTTCCGATGACAAAAAAATAGGGTCTCGAACGAGACCCTATTTTTGACTGAAACGCAAAGCGGCCGCGCTTAAAATTTACTTCACGACTCTTGCGTCACCGCTTCTTTTTCTTCACTAATATCGAGCTTCACTTTGTTGTCGGCATCGATATCAATGGTCACCTTGCCACCTGTTGCCAATTTTCCAAACAGCAGCTCATCGGCCAAGGCGCGGCGAATCGTATCTTGAATCAAACGGGCCATGGGGCGAGCCCCCATCAGCGGATCGAAACCGTTTTTCGCCAAGTACTTTTTCAAGCCCTCGGTGAACGTGACTTCTACTTTTTTCTCAGTTAGCTGCGCTTCCAGCTGCATTAGGAATTTATCAACCACCCGCAAGATAATCTGCTCATCCAACGGTGCAAAAGAAATCATGGCATCCAAACGGTTACGGAATTCTGGCGTGAACATCCGCTTGATCTCGGCCAATTCATCACCGGCCTTTTTGTCGTTGGTAAAGCCAATATTGGTTTTTGATAATTCCTGCGCGCCCGCGTTGGTGGTCATTACGATCACCACGTTGCGGAAATCGGCTTTACGGCCGTTGTTATCCGTCAACGTACCGTGGTCCATCACCTGCAACAGCACGTTGTAAATATCGGGATGCGCTTTTTCGATTTCGTCGAGCAGCAGGACTGAATATGGATGTTTGGTAATCGCCTCCGTCATCAACCCGCCCTGATCGAATCCGACGTAGCCGGGAGGCGCACCGATTAAGCGTGAGACAGCATGGCGTTCCATATATTCAGACATATCAAAACGAATCAACTCTGTGCCCAGAATAAACGCAAGCTGCTTGGCCACTTCGGTTTTACCGACACCGGTTGGTCCCGAAAACAAGAACGAGCCGATCGGCTTGGTCGGGCTACCCAATCCGGAACGCGCCATTTTAATGGCGGTGGCAAGTGCTTCTATGGCTTTGTCTTGGCCAAACACAACGGACTTCAAATCACGCTCCAGCGTCTTCAACTGGCTGCGATCATCCGACGACACGCTGCGTGCCGGAATGCGGGCAATCTTGGCGACAATTTCTTCAATTTCGGATTTTCCAATCGTTTTCTTCTGCTTTGATTTCGGCGCGACACGCTGGGCGGCCCCGGCCTCATCAATTACATCGATGGCTTTGTCCGGTAAGTGACGATCATTAATATATTTGGCGGAGAGTTCCGCAGCGGTACTTAAGGCGACCGCGGTGTATTTCACGTTGTGGTGCGTCTCAAAACGCGATTTCAGCCCTTTCAAAATCTCAACTGTTTCGGCAATTGAGGGCTCTTTTACGTCGATCTTTTGGAAGCGACGCGACAGTGCTGCATCTTTCTCGAAAATTGAGCGGTACTCTGTGTAAGTAGTGGCACCAATGCACTTTAACTGCCCCGATGAGAGTGCCGGCTTTAGAAGGTTCGAAGCGTCGAGCGTCCCGCCAGAGGCCGAACCTGCACCAATCAGCGTGTGAATTTCGTCAATAAACAAGACCGCGTTCGGATTATCGGCCAGCTGCTTCAGCACATCTTTTAAGCGTTGCTCAAAATCACCGCGGTATTTGGTGCCGGCCAGCAATGCGCCCATATCGAGCGAGTAAACTTGCGATTTCGCCAGCACTTCGGGCACTTGACCGTCGACGATGCGCTTCGCCAAACCTTCGGCGATTGCAGTTTTACCCACGCCAGCCTCGCCCACTAACAACGGATTATTTTTTCGGCGGCGGCAGAGAATTTGAATGACGCGCTCAACTTCGTGATCCCGGCCGATTAGCGGATCAATTTTGCCATCTGCGGCCAGTTGATTGAGATGCTGCGTATATTTTTCCAAGGCGCCGTTGGTTTGCTCACCTTCTGCTGCTTCCCCCTCGGTTTCGGTTTTGCCCGCACCCTGAGGTGAGGCTTTGGAAATACCGTGTGAAATGAAATTAACCACGTCCAAACGTGACACGCCTTGCTGGTGCAAGAAATAAACAGCATGCGAATCTTTTTCGCCGTAAATTGCCACCAGCACGTTTGCACCGGTCACTTCCTTTTTCCCAGAGGACTGGACATGTAATATTGCGCGCTGGATGACGCGCTGAAAGCCCAGCGTTGGCTGAGTGTTGACTTCGCCATCACCAGCGACAATCGGCGTGTGCTGCTCGATAAATTCACCCAGCGCTTTTTTTAAATCGTCAATTTTGGCCGCACAGGCTTTGAGCACTTCTTGCGCAGAAGGGTTCTCTAGCAAAGCGAGCAACAGATGCTCGACCGTGATGAACTCGTGGCGTTTTTGACGCGCTTCAACAAAGGCCATATGCAGGCTAACTTCGAGCTCTTGGGCAATCATGATCTACCTTTCTTTGCACTTTACGCGCTAACCTTGACGCGGATACGACCATACGTATTCTTCGCATTGTTTGAAATTAGCGTTGAAACTTGAAACTGTTCTTACATTGCTATTGCGTTATAACGATAAAAATTGCTTACAAAAAACCTTTGGAAGCCATTCAGCTCAAATAACGCAGCGAACCGAAAACCGTCCATATTCTCGCCGCACCGGCTTTATTGTCATCACACTTCTTCCATCCCGCAATGCAGAGGATGTTCATGTTGCTTCGCATAATCGCCCACTTGCTCCACCTTCATCGTTGCTACATCGCGTGGAAAAATGCCGCAAACGGCGCGCCCCTCGGTATGCACCTTTAGCATGATCTGGGTTGCGCGCTCGTAGGGATGCCCAAAAAAACGCTCAAGAACATCAATCACAAACTCCATCGGCGTGTAATCGTCGTTATACATAATCACCTGCCACATGGCGGGCGGCTTGGTTTGATACGGCTTTTCTTTGAGTGCGGTGTCGCTATCAATGCCGCTATCAATACCGGGTTGGTTTGGTTGTTTAGTTGCCATGCCTTGCTTGTAAAAATTTAAACTGAGATGCGTAAACTGGAATGCGTTTAGTGTAGCTAATAATATGGTTGGCCGCGAGCCGATTTCAAGTGGCTTAGTATTAAAGGTGATCGCTGTCTTTCAACCCTATTTTTAAAGCACTTTTTCGATCGCCCAATAAAAATAGTCCTGAAAAGTGAACTTTTTTGCATTGATACAACACTTGCCGCGAAAAATCCCGCTAACTTGTTGACTTCACACAATTTAGCCGGTAAAAGGCATGTTGGAGTTTGGCTTCATGGTTGACTGCATTTGCACAAGCGGTTGCGGGCCTTGATAGCAAAACGATTCCGGGCACTCCAACCCGATTTCATTTAAGGAAGCAACAGCAATGGCAACTGGTACAGTCAAATGGTTTAACGATGCCAAGGGTTTTGGTTTTATCACTCCCGACGATGGCAGCGAAGACTTGTTCGCGCATTTTTCGGCGATCGAGATGAATGGTTTCAAAACGCTTAAAGAAGGCCAAAAAGTCGCTTTTGAAGTGACCCAAGGTCCAAAGGGCAAGCAAGCGTCCGCCATCAAAAACGCATAGTTTGCGCTTTTAGTGTTGACGGCTTCTTCGGTAGCCGCAAAAATTTGAAATCCCCCGCAGCGTAAGTTGTGGGGGATTTTCTTTTGCAGCGCTTTTATTCCACTTTTGCGGCGGTTGTATACCGCCCAGCGCAGCGATTAAAATGGACTCTCAATTTGTCAGATATTCATTGGTGCACCAACTTTTTCTGCGATCAAGGCATCCATGCTGATTTTGTTCAACAAGCCTTACGGCGTTATTTGCCAATTTAGCCCGTCCGGCGATAAGCCCACACTCAAGAACTATATCAATGTCCCCGGCGTCTATCCGGCGGGCAGGCTTGATACCGACAGTGAGGGATTGCTGATTCTCACTGATGACGGCGTGTTGCAAGCTCGGATTGCCGATCCGCGCCACAAACTCATGAAAACCTACTGGGCGGAGGTGGAGGGCGTACCCACTATTGCAGATCTCAAATCGTTACACGCCGGCATTGATCTTGGCGATTTTGTGGCCAAGCCTGCTCAAGCGAGGCTGATGCCGCCGCCATCTGCATTGTGGCCGCGGCATCCGCCCGTGCGGTTTCGCAAGGAAATCCCGACGCATTGGCTCGAAATTGGCATCACCGAGGGTAAAAACCGCCAGGTTCGAAGAATGACGGCGCGTATCGGTTACCCGACCTTACGGCTAATCCGAGTAGGCATTGGCAATTGGCAACTCAATTCAATACCATCTGGAACATGGCTTCGCGCATCGGCGGGCGCTGACCAGCTTGGCGCTAAAAAAAGCGAAAAACGCCCCTAGAACACATCGAAAAACAAAAAAATCGCTATTTGCAACACTTTGGCCCCTTAAAATGATGTTTTTGTCCAAAAGGGTTCCCAAATCCATGTCAACCGACTATACTCACGCGCGTTATTCCCTTCGACAGGCGATAATCTGTCTGGAAGATTAACTTGCACACTCACTCACACTATAGGAAATATCCATGAAATTAATCTCTACTGTTGTTGCTGCTTTGTTTGCAGCTGTTGCCATCAATGCTGCTGCGCAAGCACCAGCCGCCGCTCCTGCTAAAGCTGCTGCACCAGCACCGGCTGCTGCTCCAGCACCTGCTGCTGCTGCTCCAGCACCTGCTGCTAAAGCTGCCGCTCCTGCTAAAGCAGAAGCCCCAGCAAAAGCCGAAAAAGCTGCTGCTCCAGCAAAAATGACGAAAGAAGAAAAAGCCGCTGCTAAGAAAGCAAAGAAAGAAGCAGCTAAAGCCGCTAAAGCTGAAAAAGCCGCTGCCGCAAAAGTAAAAAAAGACGCGCCAGCTAAGTAATTTTAGCCAGCATGTTGCTTCACAGCGCTGATGTTAGCGTTGATAAAAAGCGGGGCTTCGGCTCCGCTTTTTTGTTTTCGCTTTCTTACTTTGTAGCTTGAGCCGCTTTGATGAGCGATCGTGCATGTTAGTGATTTTCATATATTTCATTCCACACCAATATCAACATCCAATCTCATGCCTAACAATCGTGTCGTCGTAGGGCTTTCGGGCGGAGTAGATTCTGCCGTCAGCGCGTTTTTGCTAAAGCAGCAAGGCTTTGAGGTAATCGGCCTTTTCATGAAAAATTGGGAAGACGACGACGGCGGTGAATATTGTTCCACCCGCCAAGATTTTATTGATGCCGCCGCCGCCGCCGACGTGATTGGTATCGATTTTGAAGCCGTCAATTTTGCGGCCGAATACAAGGACCGGGTTTTCGCCGAATTTCTGCGCGAATATTCCGCAGGGCGCACGCCCAATCCCGACGTGCTTTGCAATGCTGAAATTAAATTTAAGGCGTTTCTTGATCACGCGATCAAACTTGGCGCCGCAAAAATCGCCACTGGCCACTATGCACGGTTAGCCGAAGCGGATGGGACGTTCCAGCTTTTGCGCGGGCTAGACCAGGGCAAAGACCAAAGCTATTTTTTACACCGACTGAGCCAAGCCCAGCTTTCAAAGGCGATGTTCCCAGTCGGCCATTTGCAGAAGTCAGAAGTGCGCGTTCTTGCTGAAAAAGCGGGCTTGCCAAATCACGCTAAAAAAGACTCAACCGGTATTTGCTTTATCGGCGAGCGGCCATTCCGCGAATTTTTGGAGCGCTATTTGCCGCGCGCGCCGGGACCGATGGTCACACCGGACGGCAAATGGATTGGTGAGCATCAGGGTTTGATGTATTACACCATTGGTCAGCGACAGGGGCTCCATATCGGCGGCCTGAAAGATAGTGCCGGGACGCCATGGTTCGTTGCCGATAAAAATATCGATCAAAACAAACTGGTTGTTGTGCAAGGGCGCGGCAACCCGCACTTGCTGAACCAGAAATTGCGCGCAGATGATGCCTCTTGGATTGCCGGACATCCACCTGATGAGATCACAGCATCAGGTCCCGTTAACCGCGGGGCATCAAAACTCGGTGCAAAAACCCGCTACCGGCAGACTGATGCGGTTTGTTCACTGTCGTCGGAAACTAGTCAGGTCTTCGCGCTGAGTTTTGAGGAGCCGCAATGGGCGGTTACGCCAGGACAATCTGCGGTGCTATACCAAGGAGATGTGTGCCTGGGAGGCGGAATCATCTCCGCCCGCCTATAGCTGGCTCCCTAACTCAGCACATCGTAACGCCGGATTAATCAGTAAAAATTATTTCGGTGGCGCGGTTTCGATAAACGAAGGGCGTGTCTCCATGCGCTCCATCCACGCAGCAAGAGCCGGCTGCGCGGTTCGCCAGCGGATCTCAGGCAGGCGAAATTCTAACCATGCCAAGCTACACGCAAGCGAAATATCGCCCAGCGTTAGGTTTTCACCATGACAGAATTTACGGTCTGCTAACTCTCGTGCTGCGGTAACAATGCCGCTTTCCAGCTTGTCGCGCTGACGCGCAATCCAATCCTCGCTTTGCTTCGCTTCGGCGCGTTTGCGTTCTAAAAAAACCGCGACTCCCGCATCCGCAAGTCCATCGCCCAGCGCTTCCCAGCGCTTTACCAATGCGCGCTCACGCCCACTTTCGGGAATCAAACGAGAAACCGGTGTCACACCATCTAGAAACTCTGCAATAACGCGAGAATCGTAGAGAGAAGTGCCATCGTCTAGTAGCAGTACCGGAATTTTTGTGAGTGGATTATATTGAGCAGCAATGGGATCCGCGCTCCAAATATTATCTTCAACAAATTCACATTCAATGCGTTTTTCAGCCATCACCATACGAACTTTGCGCGCGTATGGGCTAGTGTAGGAAGCAACAAGTTTCATAAAAATTCCGGTGCGTTGGTGTTACTTAGTGCGGCCCGCTGTTTGCAGCGGGTTCGATTGCGGCAAGCCCAGCAACTTATCCAACAAGTCGATGGAAAAGCAACTTTAGAAGTCACGTTACAAGCGCAAATTTGTAACTGAAATGATACCATTTCTCCCTATAAACCCCCAGCAAAAATGGCATCTTCCATCATCTAAAATGTTGTTCAATCTGCTATGAACATCCAAAAAACGACCATTTGTACTGTGCGTGATAAAATTCTCATGCTATAGAATAGCGCCGCTTGATTAAATGCCGACGCGCTGTCTGGCGTCGCACGCATCACAGTCGCCACTCCACTCACAATTCGCTCACCATAATTCCATCAGGAAATAGGTTCTCATGCTTCCGCCCACCGCAATGCCGCTCTCCCCCATCACCGCACTTGGCCCGCTTGATGGCCGCTACGAAAAAAAAGTGAGCGAATTGCGGACGTATTTTAGCGAATACGCACTGATTAAATTTCGGGTTCATGTTGAAGTGGAATGGCTCATTGCGTTATCACTTGAATCGGGTATTGCCGAATGCCAGCCGCTTTCTGCGAGAACCATCAGCGAATTGCGAGCCCGGACGGTGTCGTTTTCACTGATCGATGCCGAGCGTGTAAAAGCCATCGAAGCCACCACCAATCACGATGTCAAGGCAGTTGAATATTGGCTGCGCGAAACCTTCGCGCACATTGCGGAAGTCGAACGCATCAAATCGTTTATTCATTTCGCCTGCACCTCAGAAGACATTAATAATCTTTCGCACGGCCTGATGCTGACGGCAGCGCGCGAGCACGTTTTAGTTCCTGCGCTCCAACGCATTCACGACAAGCTAGCCGCCCTCTCCCACACCCACGCCGCACTGCCCATGCTCGCTCGCACCCATGGCCAGCCCGCCACGCCGACCACCGTCGGCAAGGAAATGGCCAACGTCGCGTATCGTTTACAACGCGCAAAATCAGCCATCGCGCATGCCGAGGTGTTGGGTAAAATCAACGGTGCAGTCGGTAATTACAATGCTCATTTGTCGGCTTATTCGCAGTTGAACTGGGCGGCTTTTGGGCAAAACTTTGTTGAGAGTTTGGGGCTCGTTTTTAACCCTTACACCACGCAGATCGAACCGCACGATTACATGGCTGAATTATTCGATGCGGTTGCTCGTGCGAACACCATTTTGATCGACCTGGATCGTGATATTTGGAGCTATATTTCGCACGGTTACTTTAAACAAAAAGTAAAAGCTGGCGAGATCGGCTCGTCCACTATGCCGCACAAAGTGAACCCGATTGATTTTGAAAATTCGGAGGGTAATTTGGGTTTGGCTAACGTCGTGTTGCGCCACCTCGCCGAAAAATTGCCCATCTCACGGATGCAGCGCGATTTAACGGATTCAACCGTCCTGCGAAATATGGGCGTAGCATTTGGCTATTCGTTGCTGGCGTATGAATCGCTTTTGCGTGGCTTGGATAAATTGGAAGTGAATCCTCAGCGATTGTCTGAAGACCTCAACGCGAATTGGGACGTGCTGGCTGAACCGATTCAGACCATCATGCGCAAATACAATATCGCCGATGCCTACGAGCAGCTCAAAGCCCTCACCCGCGGCAAGGGCGGACTCACACAAGCGGCAATGCAAGCATTCGTCAAGACACTGCCGATTTCAGATGCCGACAAAGTCACGCTGATTAACATGACACCGGCCAGCTATATCGGCATTGCAACTACATTGGCGCAGAAAATTTAGAACGGGTGAGATTACTGCAAAAAACTATTGCAACAACCTGTTGCAATAGCCCTGACCCGGCCTTCAAATTCAGCGCCAGCCTGAATCATTGCTGAAAAACTAGCCGTTGCTTTCCGCTAACGCGCGTAAGAATGCCTCAACTTGTTTCGTGTTGAGCATGCTCTTTTTATCGCTATCCATTTTGTCGAAAGTTGTTTCGACGCGCTTCATCAAATCAGTTTTCGACAGGAACGCTACTGCGGAAGGGGATGCGCTGTTACCGCCTTGCAGCTGGAGAATGAGCATGGTGGTTTTTTTGGCATCAACCATGCCATTTTTATCCGCTTCCACTTTTTGCAGCATGTCGGAAACGCGCTTCATCACCTCGGCTTTGGAAATCATCCCGTCTTTGTTGGTGTCGCACGATTTAACAAAGCGGGCGGCATCTTCAGCCGAAACATCAGCCCAAACTGCGGCGGATGTACAGACCATGGCTAATGCGACAGCAGCGCTGCGAATAGTGTTGAGTAAAATTTTGTTCATCGTCGACTCCTTGAAATGGGTTTAGTTTGCGGCATCAACCGTCATCGCTGACCGCCAAATGTCTTGCACCCCGTGAGTCGCACCTGCCGTAAAAACCTTACAGCCAAACTATCCCAACAGCGTTTTTAGTTCGCCACTTGCTATCAAGCGCTGCAAATCGTCCGCACCGCCGATTAGCTGGCCCTTGACAAAAACCATCGGGAAAGTGGGCCAACCGCACCACATCTTTAGAACATTTCGCCGCCGCCAATTGTTAAAGTAGCTGCCGTATTCAAGGTAATGATGGGCAATGCCAGCCTCGGTCAACACCTTACGAGCCCGCTTGGGCGCTGGGTTTTGAGCCATTCCGACCACCACGACCGCGTGTTCGGCAATCGCCGCGGCCACTTCTTGCAGAATATTGGCGTATTGATTGGCGATCACCTCGCGGATCGCAGGGTGGATATTTTTTTCTTCCAGAATGGGGCGCGACATGTTGATTCCTTTTTAAACGATAAAACCGTACACAGCCTAAAATTGGCACAAACCTCAAAACTAACAGGTTGTAAATTATTAAATGACATTACGTCGTTGATTCGCGATGAAATTGTGTGGCTTTTTAGGCAATTTCATAAAATCAACGCGACAAAAGTAGGGCGCACTTTTGTTGGCATCATTTGTCGACATCGTTTGCCGTCAACGTTTTTCAACATTGCTAGTATGGGCTAGCCTGGTCGTCCATTATCACCCGCTGATGCCGTCCCGATATGTTGGGATCACCGACAATCGAAAGCGCAACCGCTTCAGCCACTTTTATTCCATCCACGCCCGCCGACATAATGCCCCCTGCATAGCCAGCGCCCTCGCCTGCCGGGAACAGTCCGCGGGTATTAACACTCTGAAAATCGTCATCGCGGCGGGTGATACGAATGGGCGACGAGGTACGTGTTTCAACCCCGGTCAACACCGCATCGGCCATTGCAAAGCCCTTAATTTGTTTATCGAATACCGGAAGTGCCTCACGAATCGCGGCAATCGCGAAATCAGGGACCACGCTGCTCAGATCAGTCATCTTCACACCCGGCTTGTAAGATGGCACTACAGAGGCCACCTTGGTCGATGCACGCCCCGCAATAAAATCACCCACCAATTGCCCAGGCGCACAGTAGTTTTCACCGCCAGCTTTAAAAGCCTGCTCTTCCCAATACCGCTGGAACGCCAAGCCGGCTAGCGGATGTCCAGAGTAATCTCGTTCTGGCGTGACACCAACAACGATACCTGCATTCGCGTTGCGCTCGTTGCGCGAATACTGACTCATGCCGTTAGTCACCACTCGCCCCACCTCCGACGTCGCCGCTACGACCGTGCCACCTGGGCACATGCAAAAGCTATAGACAGAGCGGCCATTACTGGCATGGTGCACCAATTTGTAATCGGCCGCGCCCAAAATACTGTTACCCGCGCTCGATCCAAAGCGTGCTGCATCAATCAACGATTGTGGATGCTCAATCCGAAAACCGATCGAAAACGGCTTGGGCTCAATGTAAACACCAGCCGCATGAATCTGCTCAAATGTATCGCGCGCGCTGTGGCCAATCGCCAACACGACGTGATCAGTACGAATGTGCCCACCATCAGCCAACACTACCCCCCTTATTGTTCGTTCCTCAATCTCCCCTTGACGCTTGGTTTCAATATCGAAACCGACCACTTTTTGTTGGAAGCGAATCTCCCCGCCGAGGGATTCAATTGTTGCTCGCATGATCTCCACCATCGTCACCAATTTGAACGTGCCGATATGCGGTTTGGATACGTACATAATTTCAGCGGGTGCACCAGCCTTCACAAATTCTTCCAGCACTTTGCGCCCCAAAAAAAACGGATCTTTAATCTGGCTCCATAGCTTGCCATCCGAAAACGTACCCGCCCCGCCTTCGCCAAACTGGACATTGGACTCTGGATTCAAATTAGACTTGCGCCACAGTCCCCAGGTATCTTGCGTGCGCTCGCGAACAGATTTGCCTCGCTCCAACACAATCGGCTTGAACCCCATCTGCGCCAATGTGAGTGCGGCAAAGAGCCCGCATGGTCCCAAGCCAATCACGACTGGCCGGAGCGGCAAATTTGCCGGTGCGTGCGTTACGAATTTATAACTCGCATCGGGCGTGATAGTAATTTTTGGCTCGTTACGGAAGCGCTTAAGCAACGCTGCTTCGTTCTTGACCGCACAATCCAGCGAGTAAACAAGATGTATATCCGCACGCTTCCGGGCGTCATAACCCCGTCGAAAAATGGTCACATTCAATAGTTCGCTGGCATCAATTTTCAAACGCTTTAGCGCCGCCGCTTTGATAGCGGCTTCGTCATGATCAAGCGGTAATTTGATTTCGGTGAGGCGTAACATGGTAACCACGGAAAATGATTGAGCGACGCGCCAGATTGGACTCGTTGCGAACAGATCAGTATTTTATCGCGCTATCGAATCGCCTCCGCAAACGAGCAACATTTGACTTCAACAAACAGAAAGGAAACAGCATGCCCACCGCCACCTGGAAGAATTCCATCATTGCTGAAGCGCCTGCCAGCGAGATTGTCACAGTTGAAGGCAATATGTATTTTCCGTTGTCCAGCGTCAAACCTGAACACATCCGACCTAGCAGCCACACCACCGTTTGCGGTTGGAAAGGACTCGCCAATTATTACGATGTAATCGTTGATGGCGAAACCAATGCGAACGCAGCTTGGTATTACGCAACCCCAAAAGACGCAGCCAACGAAATCACCGGGCGGGTCGCGTTTTGGAAGGGCGTGGTTTGCAAAACGTTGTAAATGGGCTTGTTTTGGGCGTTTCAGGGGAATTATTTTTCGGCCTAGAAACACCCTAAGATCAGAAAATTTCAATGCCGAAATCAGCGGGGAATATACGCCAAACTCTAGTATCGGCGAGGCTTTTGAAGGTTTTTCACGATAGATTTCGTTTACCACCGGCATTTCGGCTTACGAAAAAAAAGTCGGCATTTCAATTGAAATGCCGACGTATATTTGTTTAGCGGCCTTTCCCGACGGTTTAGGGTGTAAAATCTGCGCATCGCACGACATCAAGCTAATTAATTCAGTACGCAGTCTGTTGTTTCTTTCTTGGTTCGAACGGTATGAGCATTCGCTCGAACAACTTAAATTAGGAAATAACATGGCAACTGGTACCGTAAAATGGTTTAACGACGCAAAAGGTTTTGGCTTTATCACTCCGGACGATAAGGGTGAAGACCTGTTTGTACACTTCTCGGCGATCCAATCGTCTGGCTTCAAAACACTTGCTGAAAACCAGAAAGTGTCTTTTGAAGTAACTGCCGGCCCTAAGGGTAAGCAAGCAACGAACATTCAAGCCATCTAATCTGCTTGCTTGGAAGTAAGTAACAACGAAAACCCCGGCATGCCGGGGTTTTTTATTGCCTGATTTTGCGTACTATGATTTAAACTGTTAGCAAAACCAGCGGGTCGAAGCCATCGGCCGAAAATGTGGAGGAGCGCACCATGACAATTCCCTCGCCGCCATCGGGCGAGCCATTGATTGGCGCCAGACAGCAAACTTGGGCAATACTGCTGGTCCTGTTCCTGATCAACCTGCTCAACTTTTTTGACCGTACCATCCCCGCTGTGGTGCTCGAACCAATCCGCAAGGAGTTTGGTTTGGAGGACACCATACTGGGGCTGCTCGGTACATCATTTACGCTGATCTATGCGCTTGCAGGCATCCCGCTGGGGCGTCTGGCAGATCGCTACCAGCGTACGAAGATTTTGGCCGGCGGCGTAATGGTCTGGAGCCTGATGACGGGTGCCTCAGGGCTGGCTTGGAGCTTCATGTCGTTCTTTGTGATTCGCATGGCTGTCGGTGTTGGCGAGGCGAGTTGCGCACCAGCAGCCAATTCGATGATTGGTGATTTGTACCCTTCTCACAAGCGGGCCCGCGCGATGGGCGTGTTCATGCTTGGCTTGCCATTGGGCATTTTGCTCTGCTACGCGGTGGTTGGTGCAATTGCCCAAAAATATGGCTGGCGCATGCCGTTTTTCGTCGCCGCCGTGCCTGGCTTTGCTGTCGCAGTTATCGCTTATTTTTTGCTCGAGCCGGTGCGCGGATCGCAAGAAGAATCTCGCGGCAACGATAAGCCAAAGATTGATTCAAAGCTAAACATTTCGCTGCCGAAAATCAACAATCCGATTCGCAAAATTCTCTCCATTCCAACCATCTGGTGGATCATCGCTTCCGGCGCCACCGTGAATTTCGCGTCCTACGCGATGAACACATTTTTGGCGACCATGCTGATTCGCTACCACAGCATCAGTATCGCTGAGGCCGGTATCTTGGCCTCGTTGGTGCTCGGCGTCACCGGGCTCATTGGCTTGACAGCCGGCGGTTGGATCGCGGATCGCCTGCATGCCAACCCAGCATTCCCGCGCGGGCGCTTGATGCTGGCAGCAATTAGCATGTTGGTCGCCGCGCCGTTACTGTATTTTGGCCTGTCGCAGCCCAAAGGCGCACTCACGCTGCTGACTGGTTTTTTATTCGTTGGTTGGATGTTGTTTTTTGTTTATTACGTTGCCGTTTATCCTGCGTTGCAAGATGTGATCGAACCGCAGCTTCGCGCCACGGCAATGGCAGTGTATTTTTTCTTTCAATACGTGCTTGGTGCGGCCTTCGGAACCGTGGTCACAGGCGCGTTATCCGATTATTTTGCACGGCAGGCGATGCAGGCTGCGAACGCCGGCGCAATGACTGAGGCGTTCCGTGCATCCGGATTAAACGCGTCGATGAGCGTGGTAATACCCATCGCCATTTTATTGACCGGTTTGGCACTCTGGGGCGCTGCGCGGGCTTTTGTTGGCGATGCCATGACCGCCGCAAAATTAGCCACCGACACTGCTTCCAGGTAAGCAAAAATGACTGTGGATGCTGTCAATCGGATGTAACAGGCGCTGCTACCACTTGCACCCCTTATCCGTAATGGCATCACGCACTAACGGCACAACGGCGGCCAGCCCCATGTTGGCATAGGCATCTTTGCAATCAGCGCGCTTGAGCGCTTTATCAAAAATTTCCTCTACTTTCTTTTTCAACGCGACTGGCGGCGCAACGGGGAACGGCAGCAAAGTACGTGGGCCGCTACCTTCGCTGGTGATGACACGAGCGCGATTGCGCAGGGCATCTAAATCTAGCTTGGGCGCGAGCCTGGTCGCATCGTTCGGGTTTGGCGGGAAGGTGGGCAGCGCGCCACTGGTGCCCGCCGGATCGCTGCCTAAAGCTGTCCTCGCGCTAACAATTGCATCAGATTTTAAATCCGCCTTGGCATCTGCCAATGCCTTAACATCCGGTGCCGGTTGCGAGCTGAATGCAGTATTTGGGGGGGCCGCAGAAGGCAACACTGCGCTTGCAATTGGATTGGCCGCGGGCTCTGCGATTGGACTAACAGCCGGGCTTGGCGAGCTTGTCAATTTGGGCGCATCGGCCACCGGCGGTAGGGGCCTATTGGCGATTGTTGGCAGCACTTTCACTTCTGGAACCAATATATCTGGCAGTTTAATTTCGGTTGGCTTTGCAAACACCGGCTTGATCTCGGGAGGCTTTACTTCCGGCGGTTTGACGGCCTCTCTTGGCTCTAGCTTAATGTCGACTTTCTGTTCGACGGCGGCAGCTACGGTGGCGGGAACCGGTGGCGGCGTCGGCAACGGGAGAGTGGCGACGGTCGGTGTTGGCGGCAGCGCTAAGCGCACCTCGACAGGGGCAGATTCTAATTTAGGCAACTTGGGCGCCACCAAGATGCGTTCGGGAATCGGCGTCGGTGCCAGTGCGGGCAAAGGTGGGGCAACATTGAATGTTGGAACTGCCGTTAACGTGTTCGGTAATGTGGTCGCAGCTAGCGATGCCGATGTGGCCGTAACCGGCGCAACCGATTGGCTTGGCGCTCGCAAGACAGGCGGCGGGATAGAAATTGACATCGCTGCGGCCACGGATTCTGACGGCGGCGGCGCTGGCGGCGCGACCACAAATGTTGTGACGGGAAGCGCCACATCTTGAGCGATAAACCGGAGCGCTTCGGGGGTAACCGATTGCGTTGGTGGCGCTGGTGCGGACGGCATGTTTTCTGCCGTGGCGGCAGGCGTAGTTTGCGGATCAGGAACAGCGGGAGTGACAGAAGCGGGCGGCGACTCAGAGGCCGATGGCGACAGATTTTTTTCTGTAGGTGTTGCAGCAGGCGGTGTGGCATTTTCAGAAAACTCTAGTACTGGTGCGGCTTCCGAGCCATTTTCTAATCTGGAATATGCTGCTTTTTTTTGCGCATCGCCTTTCACACCACCGTTCCCAGCGCCATTGCCCATCCGCGACGGCACTCCAAGCGTTGGAATTCGCTTATCCAGTCTGAGGCCGCTTCCCGACAAGAGCGCCTCTGCGTTCAACGTGGCACTAAAATTAAACGAAGATGCACCCCATAAACGATTACCCAATTTAGCGCCTACGCTGTTCGTGTCGCCCAACAGCACGATTGCCAGCACGTGCCACAATAGCGATAACAACAAAAACTGGTCAAGCGTTGGCCGCTCCATGAATGACGTCGATGGCAAAATCGGCGAAGAGCGGTCGTACTCTTCACGCATTGAACTAGAATAGTTTCGACGAAATTTCATCAATAATGGTTAACCCAAAGGTAAAGCCGCATTACGTCAATCATGAGTCCAACAGCGGCAAACGTACCGCATGTAGCCGGCGCAGTATGGCTGTAACACTGTGGCTGTAACGCCTTGATCGCAACATTATGGCCACAACAGCAATGCGCCGACCACCGAGCTGAAATAGTAAAAGCTTACCGCATACAATCGCTAACAGGATGACAACAGTGTTTTCCCTTGGCGGGTGGAGCCAATTTTTGTTTACAATCCGGCTATTGCCTACCCGATACTGACTGGTCTGCAAATGCAAAAAGCACCAACGAACGCACCGGATATGAGCGCGGTGACGCCGTCATCGCAGCGCGCTTGCACGGGTGGCTGTGCGGAAACGATGCCAGAACCCGCGTCACCTTGCAGCCAAGTTTGCGTCATGCAAGTATTAAAATCTACAGAATCGGGTACGGCAACGCCGCTATGTCGAGGCTGCGCACGAACCATGGCTGAAATCTCAGCTTGGCCAACTATGTCACCGTCGCAGAAACACATGTTGTTACAAAAAATTGCGGCGCGGCGATTGAACGGCGCGCATTTCAAATGATCGGATTGAATAGTCTAGATGGTGATATCCCAAACTCATAGTGCTGTAATCAGGCAACGCTTAACCAAACCACAAAAGGCATAATGCATGGCGAACGATTGAGCGCAACTCAGCGCCCAAAAACGAAACGATTGATTTCGTGCACTGCTACCGCGGCGATCGTGTAAACGAACCCGCCCACCTCCCTCACTTACTTGGTCACCAACATGTCGGTTTCAACACGTCTTAACGGTCGTCGGAGCACCAAATTCTCTCCTTCCGCCCAACCTATCCAGCCAATCTGTATTGCCGGTTTCATCGCAGCATTTTTGGTATTGGCACTTCCTTTAGTTTCAGGTTCCGCCACCGCGCAAACCACTCCGCCACCGGTGGAACCCGACGCACCAAAGCCCGCCGAGCCCGCAAAACCACGCGCAGCCGCAGCCAACTCTACGACCAAATCAACTGCCGACGCGCCCGTCATCACCGGCTCGCAAACCGTGCCAACCGTTGAAGTAACTGGCAAACGCGGCGGCAATGAAGATCGGCGCGCTTCCACCGCGGCAAAAATCATCATCAGCCGTGAGGACATTGAACAATACGGCGATAGCAATTTGGGTGATGTCTTGCGCCGCCTACCCGGCGTGACGCAAGGCGGCCGCCCGGGGCGAGGCGGGCCAGTACAAATGCGCGGCATGGGCGGTGGCTTCACGCAAATCTTGATAGACGGCGAGCGCGTTGCGCCCGGGTTTTCAGTCGAACAGATCACACCTGAACAAGTGGAGCGCATCGAAATTTTACGGGCGCCGACCGCCGAAACCGGCGCGCGCGCCATTGCCGGCACAATCAATATTATTTTGCGCGAGCCGTTGCGAGCGCGAAACAACGATATCCGTGCCAGCATTCAAGATGAGCGCGGATATTATTCGAGCAATCTGTCTTGGTCTCGTAACGACACCCTGAGCGCCACCGGGACCTACAATATGACGCTATCGGCCGGACATACCGACCAGCTCACCGATACTTCAACACGAACCAATTACAGCAACACCACCACCGGTGCGACGGCGTTAGACCAAGACGGCTTTAATCAAAGCCATGACAAACGCAACAATATATTTTTAAGCAGTCGCTTCCAATGGCGGCTCGGCGCAGGCGAGCAGTTTAGTTTGCAGCCGTTTCTGGTACACAGCGAATCCAATAGCCATAGTCGCGGCACGCTCACACAATCCGTCGGCGCAACGCCTGCACAGTACGCCACCAACACCGGCGATAGCGATGCCCGCGTCACGGTTGCCCGATTTATGAGTATGCTCAACAAACGCATTGATCAGGACACGCGCTATGAATTGCGTGGCAGCGGTGGTCAGTTTTCATTGGCAACCAACGCGGCACTGAACCAATTTGATAAAACAGGTTTGCGTACGCTCAGCCAAACCACCGACGGCGATGCCAAAGACCGGTCGTGGAATATCACTGGGAAATTATCGCGCAGCTTATTTGATGGTAAACACAGCCTGGTCACAGGTGGCGAATTGGAAGGCGTGAAGCGCACCGAGAATTCAACAACCCTGCTCAACGGTGTTCGCCAATTGGTGGATTTTGGAACTGAACTCAATGTATCGACCCAACGGACCGCGCTCTATATTCAAGACGAATGGGATCCTTCTCCAAACTGGTCGTCTTATTTGGGACTTCGCTGGGAAACCATTAAAACCGAGAGTGATGGATCTGGCTCCGGTACGGCCAACCCTGCAGTCCGGAATAAAAGCAGCGTGTTGACGCCGTTGGCACAGGGCGTGTGGCGCTTCGATGCCCCGAGTCGCGATCAGGTGCGGCTGGCGCTCACGCAAAGTTATCGTGCCCCAACCACGCAAAACTTGGTTTCACGACCGAGTTTGAATATTCTGTTTCCCGTTCCTGGTGCTAATACTTCTGTGAGCGCTGATCGTGCAGGCAATCCCAATTTACGGCCTGAATTGGCGAACGGCGTTGATCTCGCCTATGAAAAGTTTCTCAAGTCAGGCGGCATTGTCTCGGTCAATTTATTCACGCGCCACATCAAGGATTTGATTCGTAATGTGACAGCACTCGAATCGGTTTCATGGGCGAGCAGCCCACGCTTTGTGTCGCGTCCGCAAAATTTAGGCAACGCCGTGACGAGCGGGATTGAGTTCGATGCGAAATTTCAGCTCACCGAGGTCTGGATGGATGCGATTCCGCTCAATATCCGCGCCAATGCCAGCGTGTTTGATTCCAAGGTGCATGATGTGAATGGTCCCAATAACCGGATTGATCAGCAGCCCCGCAGCACGGCGAATCTGGGTGCGGATTATCGTTTCCGCGGTACACCGTTTAGCATCGGTGGCAATGTGGCGCTGACACCGGCCTATGACACACAGCAAACCAATACGCAGTTGCAAAAAAACAGCGCCAAGCGCGTGATTGATTTTTACGGCTTGTGGAGTGTCGATTCAGCAACACGGCTGCGACTCACGCTCTCAAACCTATCGCCTCGCGGTTTGACCACCACCACCGCGATAACAGAAGACAATCAGCGCCAGATTGTTGCAAGCGATGCGCGAACGGATTTATCGGTTGCTCTCCGACTGGAGATGCGTTTATAGGGATGCTTTCGATGGCAGGGGCGCAAGAGATAAGTGCCTGGGACGAGCATGGAGAGCCGAGTACTCGAGACTCAATGAGCGCTGCCGCCCTTACAGCGCCAGCCCGACATCAATCGCTGCGAGTTTCCAACCGCGCCCCTGATGCCGCGCGCGACCCAGCCGAATATGGAAAATGTTTGAGGCAATCATGACGCTGAGTTTTGAGCTTGCTTTGAACGTCTGATCGTTGACGATCACAGAATCCGCAAAACCGTGATCGGCACTGCCCGGCACGAGAATGCCTTTTGAAGTGTGCCGAACGGTGCTCTCGGTCACATGCTCCAGCGTCGCGCGGAGCGGTACTTTGGACAGCACGCGAACACCAATCAACATACTTTGCTGCCGATGCAAGTTGGCTTTGCGAACAACGACGCCCAACACGCATGGTCGGCCGGTTTCAATTTGCATGGCGATCAGATCATCGACTTCCACCTGGGCCGCATCTTCACTCGCCATTTCCAGCCCCAAGCCGGAATCGCTGATGTCAAACAGGCGTACCGGCGTGCGCTGTGCAAGCGTGGTGCCGTGCCCGCCCGCATTAAAAATACCGGTGCTGGACAGCGACGCTTGGCGCGCAGATTGAGACGATGGCGAATCGTCAATACTTGCACCCGACATGACGGCGCCATGGCTCGCTACGAGGTTGCCAGCGCGCGATTGCGTTTGGCTCGATTGCGTTGCCAGTGCGGACGTCCAAATATCATTGAACCCGCAAAACACTTTCACCTCAGCACCCTGCCCCACTGCGAAGCGCTTATTGCGTGCCGATTCGGCGTTGGCAATCAGACTGAATTCACGATCTAGAAAATCAATCACCGCTACATGCTCTTCCATGCGGAAGCTAATGCCCATTCCCCAGCCAGGGAAAATAATCCCCTGGTGAAAATCATCAACAGCCAGTTCCAACTGCCGTTGTAAAGGCCGCAACGATAAAAACAAATTAGCCCGCTCGCCGGGCGTGTAGCGGGTCAGGCCACGAAATTCATTTCGGATATCGATACACAGACTGGGTGAATCCGCCTGTGGTTCACGCGTCAGCCACAACGCATTCATCCATGAAATGAGCCAGCTATCTAAAATCTCAAGGCGACGTGGCGACAAATTGCCGCTGGCAAAACGCTCTAACAACAACGCACGAACGTAGAGCGCTTCAATCGTTGTTTCGACCGCGCGCCGCTCAATGTTGATGTTCAGAATTGCGGCTTCAACTTTCGCTTTTGCGGCCATTTTGTACAGCAAATGCAAGCGCTGTGGCGTCGCCTGATCAGGTCGCTGCCCTGAAATTTTGCGCCATTTGGTGGAATAGCCGATGAGCAATAGTGCAAGCGAAATCGCTTCGGTAACATCGCTCAATTTGGGCTTATCGGCGTCAGCGGGAGGCGAAACCAAGCCGCGCGCCAAACGCGCTAAATCCTCATAACTTGTCGCCAGCCATTCAGCAACGGCAGTATCCCCGTCGCCCTGCGTTAAATTATTTTGTAACAAGTGTTCGCGGTCTTTGCTGGAAAAATCTTCAAGACTGCGCATTGAGCGCAACAATAGCTGGGCTGATTTTCCCAAATTATTTTTATCCAAATGCTGTTCAAGTGCCAACAGTTGGTCCGTCAATGCACGATGCGCTCGGGTCAGTTGGAGTCCGGCTTGGCTACCGGCTGCGAAGGTAAATTCCATATCAAATTCGAGTAGTTATATCAATTCAGCACAAAATGGGTTGCGGATGACGAACACAAGCCCGCCGGTCGTTGCGGGCACTTAGCGTGAAACATGCGACATCATGGCCTCAACCATTGCTCTATGCAAAGCCTGTTGACGTTTCTCGTCACGGTCAAGCGAATTCGGAATACTCCAATTGGGCAACATAAACTTTTCACCCGCATTGCGAACGTGCGCGTAGCGCGGGTCTTGCGGCGCCATGTCGTGTCCCATCGCATCAATAATCGGTTGTGTAGTGGCAACAATTTCCTGCCCGGCAAATCGTTCCAAAAATAAATCGGCCAACTCGGCAAACTGAACGACATCGGAATTCAAAAATGACTGCTCCAGCAAAAACAACCAAAGCTTCGGTTGCTGTGGATTTTCCTGCAACGCGAGATGCAATAGCTCCATCGCCAGGCGCGATTGCTCGTCGTCTAACATTTGTCGCGCCCAGTTTATAACTTCATCGGTGTTGGATAGCGACGCGCCTGGCTCGGCAAAACGCGTAAATCGGGTGGCAATGTAGCGATTGCGCAACTGCAACGCGCCGCGATGGAGTTGCTCATTGGGCAGGCACAGTGATTCCCGCAACGAGCGCGGCTGAGCATTGGCGGTCGCTGGGGTGGTGCCGGGCAATACAACTAAGGTGATAGGCTGCGTGAGCATCATCAATCAAATACACCGGTTGGATGTTAGGATTAAGTTTGTAACATATTGCTGATAAGTACTGTAAAGAGATTGTATTTTAAGCGTTTTTATAGGTTTCGGGCTTGATGTGTTAGCGTGAATTGTTAAATGTGGTGTAGCAAATTATTGTGCGTTTATTCACAATACAGGCGCGCGCAATGCGGGAGCAACGCACATTTATCAGATAAGCGGAGCAAGCGTGACGATGCCGCCAAACCACCATAAGTTGATCTCAAAAAAATCTTTATCGGCCGCTCAAATATTAATTGGAGAAACAATGCGCTTAATCACAGATGGCGATGTTGCCAAGACACTTAATGTGCCCGATGCCATCGCCAGCATGCGGACGGCATTCCAACAATACGGCCAAGGCGCGGGCGCAGTGCTGGCCCGCGGACGCGCAACCGCTGAGCACCGAGGACAAACAGCCACCATCAGCGCCATGGGTGCCGCACTGCCGGCTAGCGGCGTGGTTGGCACCAAAATGTATTCCACCGTGGCAGGCAAATTTAATTTTGTCATTGTTTTGTTTTCGTCCGTCACCGGCGAAGCGCTCGCCACTATTGAAGCGAATGAGCTCACTCGGCTCCGCACCTCGGCGGCGACTGCCGTCGCAGTAGAACGCCTCGCCAACAAAGACGCCGCCGTACTCTCCATATTCGGCGCGGGTCTTCAGGCACATGCACATATTGAAGCATTGATGCAGGTACACGCATTCAGACAAATTTTAGTGTGCGCACGTAGCGGTGCAGCAGAGTTTGCGGCTTGGATAAGCGATAAATTTAACCTGCCAATCAGCATAGTCGAGGCTGTTGATGCAAAGACCGCCACCTCAAAAGGCGACGTCATCGTTTGCGCCACCCGATCATCCGAAGCATTGTTCGACGGCAACTGGGTACGACCCGGGACGATGGTGGCCGCCGTCGGCACCAGCAAACCAACCGCGCGCGAGCTGGATGATTCATTACTCAGCCGCGCGCAATTGATCGCTGTCGAATGGCTTCCCGCCGCGATGGCGGAAGCCGGCGAATTCGCCCGCGCGGCGAATGGCGTAATTGATCCTGCTCGGGTGATGGAACTGGGCAAATTACTTGCTGACAACACGGCGTACCATCGCGCGCCGAAAGATATCGTGATCTACAAAAGCGTCGGCATTGGTCTTGAAGATGTAGCGTTGGCGAAGTTAGTATTGGACCGGCTGGGCTGATGGTGAATTTTGACTGATACATTTACTTATAGAATTTTTCGCCCCCGGTTTAGCTCTCTCTACCAAAACTCACAAGGCTTAGGAGATGCTTCGCAGCTTTACTGCATTGAATGACTTGAATCGTTATCCAACGCTACTGCCAACACGCCAGCCCTGCTCGCCCACCAGACCGATGGCGCCGCATTTAAATCGAAGCTGGGAACAGCAGCCCCAAACCCATCCCATACAGCAGTCCCGCCAACGATTGGAACCCACATGATGAACCGCGACGACTCACTCGACGATCCCGAAGACGTTCAACACACGCCAACCGAACGCGCCGCAGCCGCGTGGCGAAGCACTTGGGTCAGCGTGGGCGTCAATCTGGTGCTCACTATTACGCAAGTGGTGGTCGGCGTGTTTGCAAAGTCGCAGGGCCTGATTGCCGATGGCATCCATTCGCTATCCGACTTGGTGGCTGATTTTGTTGTGCTACTCGCCAGTCATCACAGCAAAAAAGACGCCGATGCAGACCATCCCTACGGCCACCAGCGCTTTGAGACAGCCGCGTCGTTGGTGCTAGGTACTTTGCTGTTGTCGGTCGGCATTGGCATGTTGTGGTCAGCCTTCCGAAAACTCGAGGCGCCAGAGACCGTTCAGCAGGTGCATATCGTCGCGTTATATGTCGCGGGCGGCGCACTGCTGGCCAAGGAATTACTTTTCCGCTACATGCTGTCAGTGGCCAAGCGCGTGAAGTCGAGCATGCTGGTGGCTAACGCCTGGCATGCACGCTCGGATGCTGCGTCGTCGCTGGTAGTCGGCCTCGGCATTATCGGCAACCTCGCTGGCTATCCGATCATGGATCCGATCGCCGCGCTAATCGTTGGCTTCATGGTTGCCAAGATGGGTTGGGGATTCGGGTGGGATGCGCTACACGATCTGATGGACCGCGCCGTTAACGAGCAAGAGGTCAATGCCATCCGCCAAACCTTGTTGGAAACGCCGGGCGTGAGCAACGTGCATGATGTGCGCACCCGCAAAATGGGCGACATGATTGTCGTCGATGCGCATCTTGAAGTGGATGCCGCGATCACCGTCGAGGCAGGGCATGACATTGCGGTCGCTGCGCAACAGCGTGTGCTTCAACGGCACCGGGTGCTAAACCTGATGACACACATAGACCCTTGGAAGCGGCCTGACCTAGACCACAGTGCCAGCGCGGACGCCGCAAAGCCATGATCGAAGCAAGGGGACTCGTTATCGCATTTTCTCCCAGCACTAAATTTTGGCGGTTTACATCGCCATGTTTAAAAACGCAATTCCTCTATGGGATGGAGGCAAGCTTCGTCGAATGGCACGCGGACACAGGATTTTGACCTTAAAAGAATTGTCGAGACCCCAAATCGAGGCCCCGTAAAGGGCACCCCGAAGTCCCTCCGAAACCGACCCGGGGGCACCCCGAGGCCACCCGAACTTGGCGCTAAAGGATCCTTTCTTTTACCTAAAACAAGACCTCAAATATCAATTCATCTATTTTTGGTGTCCGTTGCTTTGGCAAGAGCAAGCTTTGCGGACGGAGACGCGGCCGCTGCAATCGGTGGCGGTGCGTCGGAATTCCAAGCGTCGCGCAGATACAACCACTTGCCATCTTTCTTGCTGGAAACGAATAAAGTTTCCCCTATCCGCGGCACTTCCTGCGCGACGAAATATTTCTCTTCAAGGACAGCGCTAGGCAAGCGAGCAGCATTTTTTCTCCTAAATTCGCACTTAGCAGCGCTCTGCATTTCTAAGCCAGCGCGGAGGTTGAAAGGTTCGCCAGGTGGGGTTGGACATGCGGTGCTTGCGCGCTCTACGATCTCCAGCAAAATCGATGTTGTATCGCATGATCGGCTAAGCACCCGACCTGCCTACAAGCGAGGCGCCTTCTATTATTTAGCCTTTCCAGACCCGGTAAACCTTCAACGCCACTTGCGCATCATCGGCCGCGTACAAAATTTGCCGATCGTTTAAATTCGCGTTAGCCCAATTCGTGGTGGAAGTCCGTTTGGATTTTTGCAGTTTCTTGCCGAAGAACCGCGCCACGGCTGTTTTTGCGCCGATATCTTTACGTCGGTCATCGTATTTGTCATCACGCAAAGCAATGGCCAAGTCCACTACGTTTGCGGTTTCAATACCAAACTTAATTTGCAATCGTTTCAGATCATCGCGCAGGCCGAAGCCCGCTTTGATAACTTTCGGCGACTCTAAAATTGCTTTGAGTACATCAACATGCGCGGTGCCAATTGATTGGAAAAGATAGACTATTTCGTCCGTTGCCAATTGAATCAAATGGGGCCCGGTTGAAACTTCACCTTTGCGAAAAGTGGGTTTGGATTCCGTGTCAAAACCAACTGCATCTGATGCCATCAACGCCACCAGTGCAACCGCCGCGTCAGCGGCAGAGGACACGAGCCGTACATTGGCAAGTGCAATACCTTCGTACGGCGGCAGTTCCGGCTCGCTAGCATTGTCAGCCGGGGCCGCGCTGATTTGTGAATCGACTACAACATCATTCATTTCATTGGGATTGATAATGTGTGCTTTCAATTAAGTTTATTTACCTTGCACCGAGCAAGGATTGTGGATCGTGGTACTCAAAACCCAGCGCCGTGGCAACGCCTTCGCAGGTAATTTTGCCGCGACAAACATTGAGACCGTTGCGCAAATGGGCATCCGTTTTCAGGGCTTGTTGCCAGCCGTGGTTGGCTAACGCCAACACAAACGGCAACGTGGCATTGTTGAGCGCGAATGCCGAGGTGCGCGGCACGCCACCCGGCATATTGGCTACACAATAATGGATCACACCATCCACCTCAAACGTCGGTTCAGTGTGCGTAGTCGCATGCGAGGTCTCAAAGCATCCGCCTTGGTCAATTGCCACGTCCACCAGCACTGATCCTTTTTTCATCAGACCGACCATTTCGCGCGTTACTAATTTCGGCGCGGCCGCGCCCGGAATCAACACGCCACCAATTACGGCGTCGGCGCGCGAGACGTAATATTCAACCGCATCGCGCGTCGAGAAAACAGTTTTTACGCGAGCGCCAAACTGCGCCACCAACCGGCGCAACACATCGAGGGAGCGATCCAGCACCACGACATCCGAGCCCGCACCCACCGCCATAAATGCGGCGTTTGAGCCCACGACGCCACCACCCAAAATCACCACACTTGCCGGGGCCACACCGGGCACGCCAGATAGCAGCACACCTAGGCCACCGCGCGGTTTTTCTAAAAACGTGGAGGCGACCTGAATCGACATGCGCCCTGCCACTTCTGACATCGGCGCCAATAACGGCAAGCCGCCGGATGGCGATGTCACCGTTTCATAAGCGATACAGACCGCACCACTGGCAATCAAATCCTCCGTCTGCGGGAGGTCCGGTGCCAAATGCAAATAAGTGAACAGCACTTGTTCAGGTCGCAACATTTTTCGCTCGATAGCTTGCGGCTCTTTAACTTTGACAATCATGTCAGCGCGGGCGAATACCTCGGCGGCAGTCGTGGCGATCTTCGCACCAACGCGCTCGTACTCGGCATCAGTCACGCCAATGCCCAGCCCGGCTTTTGTTTCAACCAACACCTGATGGCCATGGTCAACGACTTCACGCACACTGGCGGGCGTCAAGCCAACACGGTATTCATGGGTTTTAATTTCTTTGGGTACGCCGATTAACATTTTTCTACTCCGTCCTATTTGCTGGTGGCAATTAAATGGTGATATCAATGAATAGAAAAACGAATGCAGCCGATGTTTGCATTTTTCGATTGATATTCGCGCATGGTATTCGAGCATCGTTATTGACGTATTCGCGTCAATTTCGAGCGCCTATTTTGCGCCTTTTTTTGCTTGAAATTTTATCGCAACATTATGGCCGCTGTGTCGCAACGGTGTTCCCTTCCGGGGTGATGATGAGGGCGCACGGTTGGTAAATGCGCGGCGATATTGCCGTAATAATTTTGCCATCTATCGTGCGGTTTTCTTTCGATGGCAGCCGAAGTGCCGTGCTCGCCCCAAACGGTGACGTGATGATTTTCAGAGCCCAACAAAAACGCCTCTTCGCGCCCGCCCTATTCACTTTGCCATGCCACTTTGCCATGCCTGCGCTGCGCGTCAACATTAAAAATCAACAATCTGAGAGATGCAATATTTTTGAACCCCACCAACGCTGAGCCGTCACCTTCAACCGTTTCAGCTTCACCGACCGATGTTTTCGGTTTATAGCTTTACCATCGCAAATCCTGAGAGGACACACGACAAGAATTCGCCTTTCTGCTCTGCTAAATAAGCTGCGCAATTTCGGCCAATGATTTGCGGGAAATATTCGGCACGCAGGCTCCCTCTGCGGGATAGGCGACGACCAAGCGCAGAAACGGACGCTCATTGCCAGGCCGATTCAAAATTTCGTTTAAAAATGCCATCGGACTCGGGATGTGCGTCAGCGTCGCAAGTCCCGCCTAGTGTAGGGCTACGACAGCAGGCCACAGGCAACACCCGTTAAATCGGCGGGGTGGTCGCGTTTTTCCTTTTTACCGTCAACACTCAAGCCGTGCGCTTCATAAAAAACGGCAATCAGGTAAGGTACCGTTTCCAGAAACGGTTTATTTGCATCTGTGCCAAGCGATGCCAACGCATTGCGCCATTCATCGGTGGCGCGGCACTCGTAGAATTTATGCTCTTCGGCTTCCGCAGCGACACGAATAGTTGATTTCGTCGCCGCATCGCTGACCACGACGAATCGCCATGGTTGCTAGTTCGCGCCCGATGGCGAGGTGCCCGCCGTGAGCAGGCATGCTTCAATGACGCAGCGCGAAACTGGCCTACTGGAAAAATCGCGTACGGTGCGGCGAAAATTCATTTCCCGATAAAAATCATTTGCGCACATTTGCATTTCAGCCGCTGGCTTTTCCTTGAACGCGAGCGGTGTCGTTTCAAAAGGTGCTGCGGTCGACATGATCTCTCCAGAAACTTTTCCGTTATTATTTCATCGCGGACGAGAAGCGTCTTTTTCAATTGTGCGAATGTCAAGCCTCATTCCGGCCGCAACAAGACGCTTCACCAACACGCTACCCAAACCGCTGGCTGGCGTCAAAACGCCGCCAAAGGAGGTGCCGCCTGGCAACGATTTTTGATTGACCGCCAATGCCATCGCGGCCTCGCAGACAAACTTGGTCGTGGCGCGATTGCCGGGGTCGCCTTGATCGGCAATGGTTACATGCACCAGATCGCCGCTGGCATTTTTACCAATTAACTCGCAACGAAAGCCGCCGCCGTTCATGCTGCGTTCGGATGGCCCCTTACCCGGCGCCGGCGCAAACATTTTTGCCAATCGGCGCGCCATGCCAAAGCGCATCGCGTTCTGTCCGATGCCCATGCCGGCGCTCATGCCGGCCGCTGTCATTGCAGCCGTTATGCCGCGCCCAAAGCGCAAATATTCTTGATAATGGAAATCATGTGCATAGGGCGATTTAGCGTCGACTGAGGACAATGCTGCGGATCGCCGCACCACCCTTGTATTGATGGGCCCCATAAAAAATGGGCCGAGCCAAGCGCTAAAATCTGCGTCATGGTGCGGCACGATCGGATCGGCATGCGAACTTTCATCGCTTGGCACTGAGCGCGTCGGGTTTAGCAAAAAGGGTTGCCTAAACGACTCGCCTTCCCCCGATTCCATGACGTTCATCAGCGACGCAAACGTGCCGCCATTGAGTCCGCCGCGAATCGAGAAGCAGGCTTTCACGCTGACACACGGCTCCCCTGTTTGTTGCATGAGCGCATCGGCTGCCATCCACGCACCCAAGTCAGACGGAATCGAATCGAATCCGCAACAGGGGATAATCCGCGTGCCGTCTGTTGACGCCTGACGTTGGTGCCGATCAATCAACTTTCGCACCCATGGTGTCTCACCGGTGATGTCTACATAATGCGTCCGTCGGGCAACGCACGCGGCAACCAATCTACTGCCATACAAGGCAAAGGGCCCTGCCGAGCTCAGCACGACATGCGCTTGGGAAGCCAATTGTGTCAGCGCTTTGGCGTCCGTAGCATCAGCGACGATCACACCGACCCGTGCAGCGACGAGTCCCAAGGTCGCTCGCAACGCGCCGAGTTTGGCCCCGTCGCGGCCTGCGATTGCCCAGCGCAGCTCTCCAGCATTTTCGGCAAAATATGCAGCTGTTTGTTTGCCCACAAAACCAGTAGCGCCGTAAAGGATTACGTCGTAACGTCGCGTAGATTCGGCAGCCCCTGGCATGGCATTTGCTGCCACTTTTCGCGCTGCGGTACTTTTTGGTGCGCTTGGTTTTAACGCCATGTTTGACCTTAGACCGTTATCTGCGAATGATAGTGAATGGAGTATAACAACTGCCTGCTTACTGCTTACCGCTTACCTCTGACTTGAATCTACCTGCCGGTTAGCGCACACTTAGTTGGCGCTTGTTCAATGTCCAGTGTTCAAGGTTTAGTAGTCGCGCGGCCCGTTCGGCGCCATTCCGAAGGAGAGAGAGATGAAAGCCAGTACGACGAAGGCCAGTACGAACGTTGTCGTCAGAAATCCAATGCGCCCAGTAAAATTTGCGCTTAAACGCGTTGTCTGTTGCATGCTTTTTGTTGGCGCCATGTCAGCGACCGCCCAAGATTCTCCCGGCCGAACCGAGATGAAGCGCGCCGATTTAACGATGGCGATGCCACCCGCTGGTATGGAAGTCATCAGCTCGATCGTTGAATTCAAAGTTGGGGATGAGGTCGGGCTACACTCGCACCATGGTGTGGAAAGCGGCTACATCTTGCAAGGGGCAACCGTGCAATATCCGGGTAAGGAACCGGTCAAATTAGAGACTGGCGCGCCGATTTTAAACCTACGCGGCGTGGTCCACGGTGGCTATAAAGTGGTCGGTGATAAATCGCTAAAATTATTTACCGTACATGTCGTGGATAAGGGCAAACCGCTTTACGAGTATGTGAAACCGTGAAACATAATGCGGCAAATTTAGGCAGCCAACAATCGACTACTAACATAGTCCAAGTGATAATCTGCATCGCCAAAGCTCGCGCAAATACAGGTCAACCGCTTGAAATAGTGGCTGACACTTAGCTCATCGGTCACACCCATGCCGCCGTGCAGTTGCACAGCTTGCTGGCCGACCAAACGCGCAGATTCGCTCACCAATACCTTGGCCGCCGCACACGCCCAGCGGCGTTCTTCGGTAGTTCCCGAGGCCACGCGAATGCTGGCCAAAATTGCCATAGAGCGTGCTTGTGTTGCGGCGGTGAACATATCCACCATGCGATGTTGCAGCGCTTGGAATGAACCAATCGCGACGCCGAATTGTTTGCGGGTTTTAAGATATTCCAGTGTCGCCTGGTTTAACGCATCCATCGCCCCGACGGCCTCTGCGCAAAGGGCGGCATTCGCGGCATCGAGCGCACGCAAAATGGCAGGCTCCGCGTCTCCCGCCGCGCCCAGCAAAGCCGCTGCGCCAACCTTGACCGCATTGAAGGTGATCTCAGCAGCACGTAAATTGTCTTGGGTCACATAGCCACGAACGCTGACGCCGTCGGCTTCTGAATCAACAATGAACATCGAAAGTCCGGCCCCGTCCTGAGCGGAAACGACTAGTTTAGCGGCCTGCGCACCGTGAAGGACAAATGTCTTCACGCCATCGAGTGCATAGCCATCTGCCAGGCGCTCGGCTCGCAGCGACACCTGCGACATTTCATAGCGCCCACCCGGCTCGTAATGCGCAAACGCCATTCGCAAACTGCCGTCGGCAATATTTGGCAGCAGCGCATTTTTTTGCGCCTCAGTTCCGGCGTCCTGAACCAAACCACCCGCGAGTACGACCGTGGCCAAGTAAGGCTCCACCATCAAGCCCGAGCCAATCGCTTCCATCACCAACATCGTATCGACTGCATTACCCCCCAAGCCGCCATGCGCTTCGGCAAAGGGCAATGCTAGCAAACCAAGCTCGGCAAACTGCGCCCAATGTGCGGCAGAAATCCCCTCTTCAGAATGAATAATGTCATGTCGTGTTTTAAAGCTGTAGTCTTTTGCCACAAAACGCCTAAGCGTTTCTTTCAATGCCAATTGTTCGTCTGATAAATTGAGATTCATCTTAATTCCTATTGATTCCTGTTGATTCCCGAATGATGCAAATTCACCGATGAATGAACTACAAACCCAAAATCATCTGTGAAATAATATTTTTTTGGATCTCGTTCGAGCCGCCAAAAATGCTGAGCTTGCGCATATTGAAATACCAGCCTGCCACCGGCGGCGTATAGATATGCCCTATCGGAACACCTTCCCAACCGGGCTTGAGCGCTTGTGGCAATGAGGCCAGCGCCGCGTGTCCACAGGCTTGCATAGTCAGTTCGGTTAGCACCTGCAAAATTTCAGTGCCGCGAATTTTAAGCATCGATACTTCGGGGCCGAGCGGCTTGGACTCATCCACCGATAGCAACAGCATCATCGTAATATCCAATGCCGTTAAATCAATTTCCGCCCTTGCCATACGGTCGCGGAAGCGTTGATCTTCAACGAGTGGCTTGCCATTGGCTTGCTCAAATTTCGCAATCATTTTCAAGCGTTTAAGCGCGCGTTTTGACTGGCCAATCAGCGCCAAGCCGGTGCGTTCATGACCAAGCAAAAATTTCGCGTACGACCAGCCTCTGTTTTCTTCACCAATCCGATCGCTCACTGGCACGATGACGTTGTCAAAAAACACATCGTTAATCTCGTGCCCGCCATCAAGCATGATGATTGGACGCACGGTGATGCCTGGCGATTTCATATCGACCAAGACAAAACTAATACCGGCTTGCTGGCGGCCTTCAGTGTTGGTGCGCACCAAACAAAAAATCCAGTCCGCGTGCTGCCCCAATGTGTTCCAAGTTTTTTGCCCGTTCAATACGTAGTTTTTGCCATCTGGGCTGAGCGTGGCACGCATTTTAAGCGATGCCAAATCAGACCCGGAGCCAGGCTCTGAATAACCTTGGCACCACCAGTCCTCCCCAGTCAAGATGCGCGGTAAGAAGCGCTGCTGCTGCTCCGGCGTGCCGAACGCCATAATCACCGGCGCCACCATGTGGAGCCCAAACGCAACCTGTCCGGGGGCACCGGCGGTGGTTGTTTCCTCGTCAAAAATATGCTTTTGCAGCGCAGTCCAGCCGGTACCACCGAATGCCTTCGGCCAGCCCGGCGCGCCCCAGCCGCGTTGGTGCAAAATGCGTTGCCAGCGCAGATAGTCGTCTTTGCCCAGTTCGCGCCCGTTTAGTACAGTCTGGCGGATATCGTCTGGCAAAGATTGTTCAACAAAGGCCCTCACTTCGGTGCGAAAGGCTTGTTCGGTTTCGTTCGGATCAAGATTCATGATGGCTTTGCTTGAATGGATTTAAGGATGGGCGGCAAAATTACGGACGCAAAAAATTAATGACACTAATCGTGCCATATTATTTGCACGACCGCAAGCAGATGGAAAAATAAGCGGCGAATGTTGTGCGGATGCCAAGCCGCAGAGGCTAAACCTCTTTACTACCGCGTTTCGATAACACGTTCGGCGGCGCTGCAAAGCTATCGGCACGCGATACCTGCCAAAACACCTTGAACACGGGATGGGCGCGATCCGGATCAAAAACATCTTCCAGTAACTCGCCGTGTTTCGCCCAGCTATGCAACGCCGCCAATGAGCGCACCTCGGTGGACGATACACGGCGAATCACATGCTCTGGACCAATCTCAGACGTATGGTTTAAGCCGGCCGCCGCAATTAATTCTTTTAACGCTTCCAGCGTATTTTTATGAAATTGATAAACACGTTCTGACTTTTCCGGCACCACGAGTGCTCGCATACGCTTCGGATCTTGCGTGGTTACCCCCGTCGGACAGTGCCCGGTATGGCAGGTCTGCGCTTGCAGACAACCCAACGCAAACATAAAGCCGCGGGCAGAATTGCACCAATCAGCGCCCATTGCGAGCGTTCTGGCGATGTCGAAGGCGGTTACGATTTTCCCCGATGCGCCGATTTTGATTCGGTCACGCAAGGCCACGCCGACCAGCGTGTTGTGCACCAGCATCAGCGCTTCGCGTAACGGTGCACCGACATGATCGGTGAACTCTAACGGCGCCGCGCCCGTGCCGCCCTCGCCACCATCGACCACAATAAAATCCGGTGTGATACCGGTTTGCAACATCGCTTTCACAATCGCGAACCATTCCCAAGGATGGCCTATGGCCAGCTTGATTCCGACCGGCTTACCGCCCGACAACTCACGCAGTTTTTTCACAAAACCCAGCAACGCCAGCGGTGTGGAAAATGCCGAGTGTTTGGCGGGCGAAATGCAATCCTCGCCTACCTTAACGCCGCGTGCCTCGGCGATCTCGACTGTCACTTTAGCGCCCGGTAATACCCCACCGTGGCCGGGCTTTGCGCCTTGGGACAGCTTAATTTCGATCATTTTCACTTGATCGGATTTTGCATTGGCGGCAAATTTTTCCGCATCAAATTTGCCGTCCGCGCCGCGACAACCAAAATAGCCGGAACCAAGCTCCCAAACAATATCGCCGCCGCCGCTGCCGATATATTTGCCGTCGACCTGCGCGCGGTGGTAACGCGAGATCGAACCTTCACCGGTGTCGTGATAAAACTTGCCACGCAGTGCGCCTTCGTTGAGCGACAGAATCGCGTTCGCCGACAGCGCGCCGAAACTCATTGCTGAAATGTTGAATACGCTCGCCGAATAAGGCTGTTTACAATCAGCGCCACCAATCGTGATACGGAAATCGTGGCTTAAAATTTCAACTGGCGCAATCGAATGATTGACCCACTCGTAATCGGGCGCATAAACATTGATTTGCGTACCAAACGGGCGCTTGTCACCCACATGTTTGGCGCGCTGATAGACAATCGCGCGTTGCGCGCGCGAGAAGGGAAGCTCCTCTGTATCGGCCTCAATAAAGTATTGGCGGATCTCGGGGCGGATAAATTCAAAGAAGAACCTGAAATGTGCTAACACAGGATAGTTCCGGCGTATAGCCTGTCGGTTCTGACAGTAGTCAACCAGTCCGACAATGCTTAGCATAAACATCATCAATGTAGGCCAGAGCCAAAACAGGTTGACCGTGATGAGTGCCATGCCCATGCACAGCGCACTTAAAACAATGCAGCTTGCCCAAGCCCAGTAGCGTTGCGGAACGATTGCGTTCAATGCGTTGGCTGCATTTTGCATGATGCTCCCCGTCGTGAGTGATGACTGTTTGAGTACTGCTATAAGTTTTTTACTATTTTAATCGAGTCTCAAATGAATAGTGCGAAAAGGAAAGAAAACAATGAACACCTACTCCCGCTCTAGCGGTCGCGGTTTGGCATCATTTCCCCGGTTACTTGGAGCAGCGTGGAAAGTGACAGCCGTATGCAGTCTCTTTGCGGCTGGTATGTCCGCGTCCGCCGAGAATACCGGCAAGGCCGATATTCTTATTGGCCAAACAGCCGATCTTTCAGGCGTGCAGATGGCAAATGTAAAGGAAATGAGCGATGCCGCATTTGCTTATCTCGACAAAATTAATAAGGCGGGTGGCATCGATGGCCGCCAGCTCAAGATCATTAGTGTGGACGATAAATACGATCCAAAATTATCGGCTGCGAATGCCAAACAGCTTGATGAAAAGAATGTGTTGGCGCTCATCTTGGGGCGCGGCACCGCCAACGCCGAGGCGGTGATTCCCGTGGTAATGGGCGCGAAATTGCCCGTGCTGGGATTCGTGGGCGGATCGTTAGTGATGCATTCTCCAGCCAAGCGCTATTTTTTTAATTTGCGGCCACCGTATCGACTAGAAGTAGAACGCGCGATTGGTCAATTATTGGCCCAAGGAACCACCAAACTCGCCACCGTCTACACCGATGATGCGTTTGGGTTGGATGCTTTGGAAGGTTTCAAAGCCGGTATGACCGCCGCCAAGTCGGAGGCCGTTGCGATGGTGTCGATACCGCGCGGCGATCCGAAAGTAGACGACGCCGTTGCCAAATTGATGGCAGCTAAGCCCGATGCGATCATTGGCCTCTGCGTCTCAAAGCCATGTGCACATTTGGTGAAGGAGTTGCGAGGAGCGGGTTACACCGGCCGCTTTTTATCGCTCTCGAATACAGCATCCAGCTCCTATGTGAAAGAACTGGGCGAATTCTCACGTGGCGTGATTGTGACACAGGTCTTTCCGTCGCCATACTCGGTGGTAACGGCGGTCTCGAATGACTTTCAGAAACTTGCCGCCGAATATAAGTTGCCCCAGTCGTATGCGGGGATGGAAGGCTATATCAATGCCCGCGTGCTGGTGGATGCGATCAAACGCACTGGCGGCAAAACAACACGTGAAAGCTTGGTCATCGCACTTGAAAATATGCGCAGCGTGGATTACGGCGGGTATCTGCTGACGTTTAGCCCAACCGACCACACCGGCTCCGAGGTCGTGGAACTGAGCATCATTGGCAAGGACGGGCGCTTTATGCGGTGATGAGCAATTGGAGGAACTCGTTGACTGGCGGGGCTTTACAGCCAAACGATCGCTTGGAAATGTTCCTCCATTGCAATCTCTACAACGAACGATCTCCAAGACTTTGTGCCCTCGAGAAACAGTTATATTTAGTGTCGGTTCAGTTTAATCTGCGGTCAAGGTATAGGTGGACAACAAGAGGCCGCAGATAGCCGCAGATAGCCGCAACCGTATCAGGGAACGCATCGAATGCCGCAATGCGCCTCAAAGCCGCCATCCGTGCTGAAATTCAGGATCGCCTTAAATCGTTCATCGCTGACTGTCTTTTTTTCTTCCGCATGCTGGCCTACGCTACAAAATATCCGTTTTAGAGGGGCGTCAAGCCGCAGTCGCCTTACGCGGAAGCAGTAGAGACATATGAACCTTGCCTTTGAACCCTGCCCCCGTTCGAATCGCTTGGGGTTCCGTGCCCCACGCGACGAAACCGTTTGCGGAATAGAGGCGTATCGCGGGTTCATTGCCTTCGGTCACTGTGAGCCGGAACCCTCGAATCTCTGGCCGCGCTTGGACTGCCCCGACTGCTGTTTGCAGGAGCGCTTTCGCCGCGCCGCGACCTCGATAAGCGGGCACGACATACATACCGATGACCAAGGCAGAATGCCGCGTCTTCGGCTTTGATGAGTATTCAAGAGCGATTGTTCCGACTAGCGACGTGTCCTCGAAGGCGCCAAAGGATTCGCTTAGTCCGTCCGCGCCGGCGATTCGCTTCTCCCACCAGGCAAGAGGCTCACGCGCACGTTCCTCGGCCGTGGACGTGAATGCGTCCGCCGACTTCTCGTAAGCTTCAAGCATGAGTTCACGGTACTGAGGAGCATCCGAAGCAACGAGGCGCGCGATTCGCATATCTTTTCTGCGTTTTTCCGAGATTGTAACCACTATGTTCGATTGCTCAAGATACCGTGAACAACATGCGAGCGTCAAATTTCGCCCCATAGCGGCCATTCAATGCGCGGTTCCAATTCGCTTCATCGTGGCCACCTGTGGCCTTTACAACCGATTCCAATCTCAATGATTTTTGTTCGTCTTGTCAGGTTTCGCGCTGGGAGAACCCAGTTGCTCAAACAAAAGCGCATATTCGTCCGCGAGCTGTTTATTGCGCTGTTCCTTTGTTGAACCTCTGCCATGTCAAGCGTCGTAGTCGACGCTTAGCAAGACCGGTTTGCCGCTGGATGAAGCAGCTTGCAGCTGTGCCGCCATTTTTGCCGGCATCTACGGTTCAACGCGCGGGTCGTTGATTCCGGTCGTTAAAAGTACAGCCGGGTATTTCACGCCATTCCTGATTTTCAAATATCCATCCATCGCCAACAGGTTTTTAAAACCCGCTTCGGTCTTCGTCGAGCCGAATTCTTGGCTGTTCGGAACGCCGTTCGAGGTCGTCTCATATCGAATTGTGTCGTTGATGTCGACGTTATTAATGGCCGCACCGAACAGCTCTGGCCACTCGGCAATGGTATTGCTGATCAAAATTCCGCCCGCACTCCCGCCGCGAATCGCGAGATGTGCAAACGAGGTGTATTTCTCTGCAATGACGTATTCCGCGCAAGCGATAAAATCTTTCCAAGTGTTCTGCGTGGTTTTTTGAAAGCCGGCTTGATGCCATTCCTCCCCGTATTCGCCGCCACCGCGAATCCCCGTCCATGGCATGACGCCGGCGAGTTCGAGCCAAGGCAAGCTCTGGGTAACGGAAACCGGCGAAGTGTACTCGACGCCGTATGCGCCATAGCCAGCCATCTACGTCGGATTTATGCCATCACGCTTCAATCTTTTTTGTAAATAATCACGAGCGGAATGATTGCGCCATCGTATAACTTTACCTTTATGTTAACGAACTCAATGTTGGACATATCGACCGGGTCCGGTGGAGCGAGATGGGTGGTACGACAATCCCGGCCTTTGAATCGTATCTAAAATGCGCTCGTGGCCTGGTCCACGAAACCAGCTCAAAATAGATGCCAGCGGCGCTCGATTCGTTGTCGGTAAGGCTGGCAGCACCTTCAAAAGGCAATTTCAACGGTACCGATTTTTTCGCTCTTGTAATCCAATGCCAAATCCGAATCGTGCCGCCGTCGAGCGTTTGCACATACAGCGCATTGGCCGCAATGGCGTGCTGTGTTACGGTGCGAGACCAAAGCTAGCACAGGCGATTAGGCACAGCGCGACGATGATCCTCAATGCCTTGAGCCAAAGCGGCCGCAACGGTTCCTCGATTTCAGTCACTGTCTCGCTGCTTCCATTTCCCGAGATTGTGGAAAAACACTATCCATCTGCGAAATATACCTTGGGCGATCTGCAACCTAAAAAATGAGTCCGATAGCTGTGCAGGGCTAAAAATTGAATGACCGCTTTCGAAAAATTCTATGACTGCACTTGTCCGACAACGGTCATTTACCGCTTCTGCAAAGCTGCCATTCGGTTTTCACAACAATGAAACCGCATCTTCATGCTGCCAGTCCGTAAAATTTTGGTCTGATGCAGAATAACGCGTGGGAAATTGGCGATCATTCCTGAGCTTTTAGCTCGCTACGCTGAGCAAATCTTCTGAAGCTGTGTTCAGCTTCTACCCAGCTGTTTCGGACTTGATCAGCAGGCAACCCAAAGCCAAACGCTGACTTGCGACAACGATAATTCACTCCGCGTTAATGCCAGAATCATGCAATTTAATAATCGGTGTTGACGCATCCACTTTGCAGACGTGGCAGCAGTGCGGACAAGAGCGAGTCCCACGTTCGCCCGCGCCAAACATAAGCTTGCCGGACCGCACATTGCGCTTGCCTGATGCGCCGATTTCGCCAGACTCCGTCTGCTCAACAATCCAAGCACCCCAACAAATTTGCGTCCCTTCCTCGCAACTAATTTTAAGCTGTTGCACTGCTGATTCAGGCTTGAGGGAGTAGAACTTTGTTTTCGTTGGCCATTCCTGCTGCGATTCGCCGCGCGCAAAGAGCTTCAGATTGATCGGCCTTTCGTTGTTGTTAATAAACTGAAAAGTGAACTCAGCGGCATGTAAGTTGAAGGCCATTGTTGAGAACCCCAAAACAACAATAGCGAGGGTGATTTTAAGGCGCGCCATAGCGGCTTTCATCGCACTGTTCATAGCACTGTTCGTAGCGCCCTTCATAGCACCGTCGATAGCGGATTTTAGAACGTCGTTCGTGGCTTCAGACAATAAAACTGGCAACAAGCGATATCGTTTCTGCATAGCTTTCTCCTGAACACAATTTATGAATGTGCCATGTTACGGTAATTGTGAGGCCGGAAAAATTGCGCTCACGTCGCGGGATCACCGTGGGAATGCTGCGGGAATTTCGTGGGAAGGTTGCCGACACGCTACAGACACCCCGCAGGCACATTTAACCAACGCTCTTTTTTGCACCGCCAATTCAACCTTCGCAATGCATCGCCATTAGCTGGCATCATGCTGGACATGAACTACCAAGCCATTCTCGACCACATCTATACTGACATCCAGCCACAAATCGGCGTGGGTAAAGTCGCGAGCTATATTCCCGAATTGGCCAAGGTTTCACCGGCCCATTTCGGTATGGCGATTGTTGATTTGCACGGCAATGTTTACGCGGTGGGCGATGCCAATACTGTGTTTTCGATTCAATCCATCTCCAAACTGTTTGCGCTAACGCTGGCGTTCCATTTGCAAGGCGACGCCATTTGGCTGCGCGTTGGGCGCGAGCCATCTGGCAATCCGTTCAATTCATTGGTGCAGCTCGAACGCGAGGCAGGCAAGCCGCGTAATCCGTTCATCAACGCGGGCGCCTTGGTTGTCACCGATATGTTGTGTACGCGCTTCACGCACGCCGAAAATGCGCTACTGCAATTTATTCGAAAAATCTCGCACAACCCCGACATCGGCTTTGATGAGGCGGTCGCAAAGTCTGAGCGCAACACCTCCGATCGCAATTCTGCGATGGCGCATTTCATGAAAAGTTTTGGCAATCTGCATAACCCGGTGGAGGCCGTGCTCGATGCCTACTGCAAGCACTGCGCGATCACGATGACCGCTACCGATCTTGCGCGGGCCGTCACCTTCTTAGCGAACGGCGGTGCGCTGCCGTGGAACGGTGATGCGGTGCTCGATAAAAGTTCTGCCAAACGCTTAAGCGCGTTAATGCTGACCTGCGGAACCTATGACGCAGCAGGCGATTTCGCATTTCGGGTTGGCCTGCCGGCCAAGAGTGGCGTGGGCGGGGGGATTGTCGCCGTCATGCCGGGCGAATGCGGCATCTGTGTCTGGAGCCCCGCGCTGGAAGAAACTGGCAATTCACACGCGGGATCACTAGCGCTGGAAATGTTGACGAACCTGACAGGGCGATCGATTTTTTAATATCTACAATTTGCAAGCCAATTTTAAAACTCGTTATCAGGAGCGGCGTTTCGGCCAAAAATGGCTGGAACGCCGCTCCTATCCTAGTATTTTGAATTTTTCGCTAGAACGTCAACAAAAATCCACGAGTGACCATCCATCAGTCACTTTCCATTAATTTCCGCCAACAATTCGGTCGCGCCATAAATATTTTTCAGCGCCTCGCGCATCCCGTTGCTGGTCACACTAATGGTGCGGTTGAGTTTGGGATCAAACCAAAAACTGCCGCCGTGCGAATGCACATTGCCGTCAAATGCCAAACCGACAATTTCGGCATTGCGGTTGATCATCGGGCTGCCGGAGTTGCCGCCGATGATATCGTTGGTGGAAACAAAATTATAGTTTTGCATCAGGTTAATTTTGTCTTTTGCGGCAAGCCATGCGGGCGGCAACGCATAGGGTTCAGCGCCGGTATTCCGGTTGAAGGCGCCAGCAAAATCGGTGAACGGTGCAACAGGTTTGCCGCGTTCCAACCAACCATCTGCGCGGCCATAGCTTAAGCGCAGGGTGCCGGTCGCATCCGGGTAAACCTTACTTCCCAGCTGGGCAAAACGTGCGCGGGCGATCAGCTCGGCATTCTTTTGCACCACGGCGGTCACTTCGTTCTCGTAACGCTTGCGAATGGCGCGGGCTTGCGCGTCAATCTCACGAACCAGCTTGATAAATGGATCGTCTGATTGGGCGATCGCTGCGGCATCGCCTGCCCACAACGACTTGCGGAAGGCGGCATCACCGAGCTTGGTGGCGTCAATCAAGCGCTTGGCGACTTGCTCTGGCGATTCTTTCCCCAATACTTTAACCACAAACGGGTCGTCGGTGCCGAGTAGTTCGCGCATTTTGGTGAGCGAAAATTCAAGCTTGAGTTTCTCGAATTCAGGATAGATCGGCGCTGGCGAACTGATTTGGCGCTCTACCAAAGGCAGACGTGCGGATGAAAACTCCGGCAGGCGATCGCCGTTTGCTTTCACCCGTTCGTCCGCACCACGCACGATGGTGCGGGCCAAGGCAAAGTAACGCGTGCTAAACGATTGACCGCCTTCGATGGCGTTATATTCTCTTGCCATGTCGCGGTAGACAGCCTGCGCTTTAGTGATGGCATCCCAGGCCCCGACGGTGTCTTTCATCGCCGGCTTGGCGGCAACCGAGGCGGCAACAAATTTTTGCAGCGATACTTCATCACGGCGCTTCGCGGTCATCAATTCAGGCGATTGCAATGCCGCCAATTCGCCCGTCGCGACCTTCAAGCCGTTTTCTAAAAAGAACAGATCATTTGATCCCAGCCTCGCTTGCTCGGCACCGAGCTTGCGATATTGCGTCAAGTTGCCGCGCAATTCATAGCCGTTGCGGATGCGGGAAATCAGCCCGACATCGCGCAAAGTTTCGAGTTGCGAAACCGTCAACAAACGATTCGTGCGCCCCGGGTTGCCGGAAGTAAAGACCAGATCGCCCGCTTTCGCACCGTCGGCACTGAACGGGAAAAAGTCTTTGACCATGGCAGGCTTACCGTTTTCATAGGCGCGCAACATCGAGGCATCAAGCCCAAAACGCGGGTAATTAAAATTATCCGGATCGCCGCCAAAATCTGATGCTGCCTCTTCAGGCGCCCAGACAAGGCGCACATCCGAGAAGCGATGGTAGCGATACAAATGATATTGTCCGCCCTGGTAAAGGGTCACGACGCTACAACGAACCGTCGCCGCTTTGTCGCCAACGCAATCTGCAGTGAGCTTAGCGTCGATGGCATTTTGCGCATTTTTATAAGCTTCGCCCGTCAGGCCTTTGGTGGCGGCGTTGACAACGTTAGTCACATCCGTGATTTGCTCCAGGCGGCTGGCCTCTGTGACTGGACATCGCATTTCATCTTCGTTTTTACGCGCTAAAAAACCGTCCAGCAGATAGTTTTTCTTGGCACTCGAAATCTGTTGCAAGCAACCCGCCACGCAATGGTGGTTGGTCATAATCAAGCCCTGCGGTGAGATGAATGATGCCGAGCAACCGCCCAGATTCACCGAGGCACGCATCGCGTGGTCAACCCACACTTTGTCGGGCGTGAATTGATAGTTGGCCTTCAGGCCATCGACGGGCAAATTATCAAATGTCCACATGCCTTCTTCGGCTTGGGCGTTGAGTGAAAAGACTGACAGTAGTGATGCGAACAAGAGCGAGGGTAGTCTTGCGGTCATAGCGCGGAATCCTTATGGGATGGGTGGGCTGGGGAGAAACGAAATGAAATTAAAATGGACATAAAAGTGAAACACGGATGCAGAATATAGCGCAAATCGCTGCGCGGTAGTTTCTGCGTGTTTTGGTGCCTATGCTTTTGTTGGTATGTGCGCTCGTGCCGACACTAGTGCCAGCGCCGGTCTCTGCGCTGCTGTCTGCGTGAGTAACGCCATTTTTGCCAGCACTACCGCTTCGTGTCCACGTCCTTCGTGTCCAAGTCTTTAACGAACCGGATCAAGCCGTTGAAATAGGTCAACTGATCGTCGTACATCGACATATGGCTACCGGCCGCACAGTAAAGATAGCGCCCCTTCGGAAACGCCCCTGCCATCCATTCCATGTGCTTTGGATCCATCGTATCGTAGCGACCACCGATCACCAGCGTTGGCACGTTAATACGCGCGAGGTCGCGGGTGCGATCCCAGTTCAATAATTTGCCGCTCGCGCCGAGCTCACTGGGCCCTTGCATGGGGATGTATATCTTGGTGTTGAGGCGTTTGAACGCGCGGTTCACAGGATCAGGCCACTGGTCCGGCGGCATGCGGAGGATATGATATTGATAATGATGCGGCATCAACAACTCCATGTAGCGCGGATCTTCATATTTGCCCTGCGCCTCAAGCGCTTTTATTTCCGCCAACGCTTTTTGATCCATCGCGGGCATCAACACTTTGTTCGCATAATCGTTGTACGCCGGGATGCTGGCCATCATGTTGGAGATGATCATACCTTTCAAATTCTGTTGATACTTCAGCGCGTATTCAATCGCCAAAATGCCACCCCATGAATGGCCAAGAACGTAAAAATTATCGCGATTCAGACCGAGTGCCACGCGCACTTGTTCGACCTCTTCGACAAAGCGGGGGATCTCCCATAAAGACGGCTCGTCGGGCTGATCGCTGTACGCAGAGCCGAGCTGGTCGTAGTAGTAATACTCAATATTGGCACCGGGGAAATAGCTGTCGAACGCCTCAAAATATTCGTGCGTCGCGGCGGGTCCACCGTGCAGCAATAACACCTTCATCGTCGGGTTACTGCCCACACGCTTCGTCCAAACGTTGAACGTGCCCTTCGGTGTTGTGATCGGTATCAGTTTGACGCCACCGCTCAACACGTCGCTGCGATTGGTGTTGTCAAAATAGGCGGCGGTGGATAACGAGACAGAGTTTGCAACGGGTGGCAGACTACTGCACGCCACGAGGAAAGCAGTCGCCAAGCCGATAACAGCGGCCGGGAAGGATGTACTCAAATAAGGCCTCATTATTTTTCCTCATCAAATTTAACAATATGCAGACTAGCATTGGCGCTAAAATATGAACATTGACACTCATCAGCTAACGAGCTTAGCGCGCTGCAAGGGATAACTCGTTGCAGACCATAAAAATGTCAGCCCGCATGGGGATTTTAACCAGCACCTTGCATCACGTAAATTACACTCGCCGGATCTGACCATGCGAACAATAACAATGAGCACCTTGACAATAAGCACTTTGCCATGAAGCTCTACCACTTGCTGAATTCTATTCCTTGGGCACGAACGCATTTCGAGCGCAAGCTTGGGCTTACGCTGTTTATCGCCTCGCAACTCACGCTCGTGATCTATGTGGCACTTAAATTTATCAACAACAGCCCGCTCGAGCCGGGTTTGGTTTTGATCTTGGCAAGTTTTGGTCTCGGCACTTGGCTCGTCACCTATATTTTGATCAGTTTTCTCCTCGCGCCGCTGCATCATACCGCTGCCGAACTTCGCAACCATCTGGAGCGACGGGCGATCGTTAACCTCCCAACACAATACACAGACGTGGTCGGCCAGTTGATGCGCGATGCTGGTTACCTCGCGCGTCGCGCTCGCAAGGATGCCGACTATCTTTTGCAGTCCGATGAGACCGATCCGCTTACCGGTTTTTATGCCCGCAACAGCGGCCGGCGAAGACTTGGGGAGGATGTTGCGCGCGCTGAACGGCATAACAGTTCGCTGCATTTTTCGTTCATGTCAATGGACGGTCTCAACCAATACGCAGCCGAATATGGCAACGACTCCGTCGACACCGTGATCCGCCATGTTGCCTCATTGTTGGAGCACAATCTGCGCAAATCCGATTGGGTTGTGCGATGGAGCGAACAGTTGTTTGCCGTTGGTTTTCAGGGCAACACACAGCCGAATGAGACCATCGCGAGACTGCAGAGTATTATTGAAAAAAGCCCTTTGGAAATCGCACCCGGCAAGATGGTCGCGCCGGTGGTGTGCTGTGGGGTAGGTATTTTTGCCAAGGGTGCATCCACTAACGCAGTGCAAACCGCCGCAGCGGAGGCATTGCTAAAAGCGCAGTCGGCGATGAACCAAAGTGACCCTTTGGCGCGGATTGTTATGGGCAATGCGGTGGTCGTAGTCCCCGACCATTCGACAATTTTTAACGATGAAGAGTGAGTTCAGTTTTTGTTGGTTCGTTTTCGTGGTGTTCACGGCATAGCTTGTATTGTTTGCTGGGGCAAGCCCGCCCACGCCGAGTCACTCAAGCGCTCATCCATCGCCTTGCCTGGCGCACATTGATCGGAAAAGTACGGCGCTTGCATGCCGCCGATTTTGCCGCGATCCCGATACACGCCCAGGTAATAATCAAGCGCATTTTTACGCGCAATATCATCAGGAACACCCAGCATTTTCGCTGCACGATAGTTGCGTTGAACCGCTTGGCACTCGGTTAACGCTTCGTTGAGTTCACCGCGCACATGCATACTTTCATGGGTCAATAAATTGAGGCTGTTAAGCTCTTCACGGTTGGCGCGTTGCGGGTGTTTGCGATAATTTTTAAGTGTGTCGCACCAAGGATATTGAATGACGATTTCACCGGTCTGCGGATTCGCATGTCCCGCTGCCAAATAGTTACTATCAAAAAACGAATCGAACACCGTGTTGCAGTGCACACTAGCCCGCTTGGAATCGGCCAACTCCGATGCTTTGACGGCCAGAAATCGCTCAAACCGCCAGAGGTTAAAAGGTGGCCACGCGAATACCAGCGCCAGCACCGTGAGCGTCGCGACATACGGAACGGAGATAGGCTCCGATTCCGGCCGATCATAACCAGCGGACGCCACGAAGCGCGAGCGAAACTCTCGGAAAATAAGCCAACAGAAAAATAATGAAACCAAAATCCAGAGCATCAACGCGTCCTTATGAATGTCTTGTTGGCACTGGCTGGATTTTAACCTGAGGCGCACTTGTCATTCGCCCGACCGCTAACGTGACGCGTAAGGCATGGTTCGCAAGGCACGGAGCATAGCCACGGAGCATAGGCACGGTGCATAGCCACGGAGCGTAAGGCAATGAGCAAACGGCGATGAGCAAAAGGCAATGAGCATAAGGCAATGAGCATAAGGCAGATCATGTGCCGCCCACCATGTCCACCATAAAACACTAGTACTGGTGCGCTGATTGGGCATTTTAGGCTGAAAATTCCCGATAAATCTCTCGCCCTAGAATCTTCGCGAGGGAAACGGACCCCATGCCATCAGTTTTCAGCGTATCCAGCAACGTTGATTCGCGCAATGCATGCGTTATCGCGATGAAAAAAGTTGCGCATCTCCCCCCAACGCGGACGTTTAGCGTGCTTCTTGTCTAGCGCCCGTCGTTTGAAATTGTGCAGTCAACTAAACCAAGTGTCTTCATCAACTCAACTGGCGAGTTATCGCACTAAAATATCATTGTTGCTCACACGATCTCGACAGAAATCTGTGTTGCAGGTCACATTTCAACATGGCCTCACAAATATTAACAATTGCGGAACCACTGCCCTCGACGAGCTTGCTGCCACTCCGCATTCGCAGAAATTACCCGTTCTGTTCTAAATCTGAAAATCGCGCGTTTCTGGACCGTTGAGCGGAAGCGCGGTTGAACGTCGTCGCCGAAACGCTGCCCGGAAAGCGCCATGCCGGTTTCTTGCCAAAAAGTTGCTTGGCGAAAAGGTGGAGCTCCGCATTGCGCCTAGGGCTACGTGATTGTTATCGATGACAGGATTTTGACGCGCCAGCCAAATTACATCGCGTTTTTTCTCTGCGTGATTGGATCATCCTCTCGCATTAAAAAATCATCGCGGAGCGAAAAGAGGAATTTTTTGCCTACGGAAATGGTGGCGCTTTGCCCAAGTAATTGGCCCCTTGCCTCCAAAAAATCGGAATACCCAAGCCGATCCCTGATGGCAGATTCTTCAGGTACCAAGAAGGCCATTGACCACTTCGGGAAAAATCGTTCGGTAATGGGCTCATCCCACATCAGAATATTTTTCTGGTTACGCCTGTCCGCAACGATCCTGTCGTACAGCGCAAAGATGTCCTTTTTGTCGCCCTCCAACAGCTGGGTGAATTGTTGGCGATAGTAAATGAGCATGCCCGTAACACCGCGCACGGCATTGTTGATCCGCGATTCTTCCAAAAGCGCACCTAATGCCATGGCCGACATATCTTGGGTGGCAATGCTGCAATAGACGAGTTGATGGAGCTCCATGAACTGAGTCTACACGCCTTTCGTTTTTCTGCTTTAAAAACAGCAAGCCCGGCTAGTGACGGGGGTTTCCAAGCCTTTTCGACTACGCGCGCCCAAATTTAGCGGTTTGCCAGTTGGCTATTTTCCAATAGGGCGTTAGTAGGCTCTGCGCGCATATTTTTGACTCACCTTTTTTCATTGATCACTTGCTGCGGGCACCTCGCTGTTGGCCGCCGCGATCAGTAGCCTATCTGCTAGGCAATTTTCCATTGAGGAATGCGGCGATATTCTCATTCAGAAATTTTGCGTCCGCCGGGTTGGACGCCGCGCCAGCCGTGTGCCCCCAAATCGACGGGATGGGCAGCAAAACACCATTTGCAATGAAACCCACTTCATAGCGCGCGTCCGTTAGCGGAAAGTAGAGATCGGTTTCGGATGGCATGTATAGCACAGGCACCTTGATGGAACGAAGCGCTGCTTCGAGATCGCCGTTGAATGGTGGAGTATCAGCCACATTATGGTTTTGCCATGTGCGCATCTGTAGGATCAAGTCGTTGGTATCGGCATCCGGGATGAATCGCTTGCGACGCTGCTCAACTACTTGCGCAAGCGTGGTCCCCGCGGGTGCATTGTCTTTCCAGCGCTCTAGCCGCCACCATTCCTGCGAATAGAGCCATCCGGTCCAAACGACGGCGAACGCCTCAAGCCCTTTTACCGGTGGGCTAGTGTAGTCACCGCCCTTGAAAGTTTCATCGGCAGTTATTGCCGCGATCTGACCTTCGAGGCGCACGATCCCGTGTCCGTGGGTCTTGGCGGTTCCGGCCGTAGCTACGATTCGATCCATGAAATCGGGGTAGCTCACCGCCCATTGGAAGGCTTGTTGCGCCCCCATCGAAAAACCAATCACCGCGCGAAGATGATTGATTTTCAATTCATCCTTGATTAAGCGGTGAACAGAACGGACATTGTCGCGCACGCTCATCAACGGGAAACGCGAACCATTTAAGGGCGCTGGTGTATTGCTTGGCGACGATGATCGGCCGTTGCCAAACAGCTCTGTGCTGATGAGAAATAATTTGTCGGGATCAAGCGCCTTGCCGGGGCCGATCAGCCAACCGTAGCCGGTAAATTTTGCCATGTAGTGGCTGGGCAGCAAGATGGCATTGTCGCCCGCCGCATTCAATTTTCCGTAGGTGCCATAGGTGATTCGCGCCACCGGGAGTATCACGCCGCTTTCCGTTTTGAAGTCTTTGATGATGAACTCATGCTGCACAGGTTCGACCGGCTGGACCGGCTGTGCCTTTACACGAGCAACGTAGAGGCCAAGCGCGACGGCCAGCACCCAAACGGTGCAGCCTGTCGTGCTAAATCGGCGGTTATGAAATAGTTGCACTTTTTTTCTCCCTTGATTTGTTGGTTTGATACCCATTGCAATGCCGGTTTGACAATCACGACGGACGACACCATGTTGTTGCAAACCTGCCCAATATGCATCAATAACGACCGCAACGTGCAACCCGCGGTGATCACCCCGCGAACGCTGGCAACGCGTATTTAAAGTTGATCCCACTTCAGGTCATTTCCAAAACACTTAAAATTCGCATGCGTTATCCACCGATCAGCGCGGTAGGACATCCCGCCACGATCGCGCCACCGTGACCGGTAGGGTCGCCCAGGCGCGCGGCGGGCTTGCCAGCGATCATCACGGAAGCGGAACCTTTCACGATAACCGCGGGCGGACCAACACAGATCGACCCAACCGGATTGAGCCCCGCGCTAAGAAGCGACGACCGAAAAACCTTCCGCTGTTAACCGTACCGCGTCAAGTTGCGCGTGACCAAATTCTTGCGCACAGAAACCTTAACCGAGTGCCATGAGAGTCTGGCGCCATTATTGATGGCCTTTTATGCTAAAAATCACACTGTAACCACGCGCAACTTGCACGATAGTCTTAGAACCCAACAACGTTACAGCAAATCACATCAACCCAGCGCTACATCCGCAGGGCAGCGCAATTTTTAGCGATGAATTCTTGATGAGTCGGCATCACCTCTACACATTTTGCGAGCACATTTTTAATACCGCCTACAAATTCTCCCAGCTCATCTTTAGTCAACAAATCTACCATCGGATGATAGCTAGTCGGCTCGATGCCTTGGCCGAGCATCACCTGTACCCAGCTCGTGACGCCAAACATTTCATCGCTCTCTCGGAAAAAACGCCCGCTACCTTTGAAAATATCAATTTTTTCTTGTAGCTCGGCGGGGATTTCCATCGTGCGAACGTAGTTCCAGAACGGGGTATCGTCACGCTCGGTTGCCATGTAGTGAAGAATCAGAAAGTCACGTATCCGCTCAAATTCAAAATCAGCTTGCTCGTTAAATTTATTGATGTTGACTTGGTTAAAACTCTTGTCTGGGAAAAAGCTGATGAGGCGCGCAATCGTCGATTGGATGAGGTGAATACTCGTCGACTCTAGCGGCTCCATAAAGCCGCTCGATAAGCCAACAGCCACACAGTTTTTATTCCAGAATTTTTTTCGGCGGCCCGTCACAAATCGCAACACGCGAGGCTCAGCAAGTGCCGCGCCGTCAAGATTTGCAATGAGCGTCGCAGTGGCTTCATCTTCTGAAATAAATTGATCAGAAAACACATAGCCGTTACCCGTGCGATGCTGAAGCGGAATGCGCCATTGCCAGCCCGCCGCACGGGCGGTGGAGCGGGTGTAAGGTGTGGGGTCGGCAACACGGGCGCAAGGGACGGCGACGGCGCGGCTGGCGGGCAGCCAATGAGACCAATCCTCATAGCCCGTCTTTAAGGCTTGCTCGATCAACAGGCCGCGAAACCCGGAGCAATCAATAAACAGTTCACCACCAATAACCTCGCCGTTTTCCATCGTCACCGATTCAATAAAACCATCAGCGGCGCGCAGTTGCGTGCTGAGAATCTTACCCTCGGTGCGCTTCACGCCTCGCTCCTCGCTATAGTTGCGCAAATATTTAGCGTATAGCCCCGCATCAAAATGATATGCGTAGGCAATGTTTGAGAGCGGTGAATTTTCAACATTCAAGGCGCGCATAAACTTGCCTTTGGGCGCGGCCGCCGTGTTGAGTGAGTAGGCGCCGATTTCATCAGCACGCCCTTCGTGCCGCATTTTTAACCAATAGTGATGAAACTGGATCAATCCTAAATCTTGGCCGATAGCGCCGAAACCGTGAATGTAGGAATGTCCTTTTCGCGTCCAATCGACAAACTCAATTCCGAGCTTGAAGGTACCTTGGGTTTTCCTTACAAAATCATCTTCATCCAACTCGAGCACCTGATTGAATAATTTGATTTGCGGAATCGTTGCTTCACCGACCCCTACGGTGGAGATTTCATCAGACTCAATGAGCCGGATGTTGTATTCACGGCTGAGCACTTTTGAAAATGCCGAAGCCACCATCCAGCCAGCGGTGCCGCCACCGACGATGACAATATTTTTGACGCGATGATCCGATTGATTGTCTTGCATAGTCGTACCTTCATTACTAATCCCGGATCGCACGATAGCGTCCGATTCTGCGTGTTATTGCATATTGTTTCATATTGATTTCTTGGCAATTTACGATGTTAGACCCGTTTATGCAACTCAAACGCGGCGGTGCGTTGCATAAAAAATTCAGCATACGTAAAAAAACCCTGTCAGCATGAACCGACAGGGTTTATTAAGCAGCAGCTGATTTAGAACTTGTAGTTCACACCCAACAATGTTGTCCGGCCGTATTTGGTGAACTGGTTGGGTTTGTTTGGTGTGCTGTCGTAAGTCGCATACGGCGTATTGTTTAAGTTGTTAATCTGGAACAATACCGACAAGCCTTTCAGATAACCCTGATCAAACGAGTAACCCAGTTGCAAGTCGATAATGCGCTCGGCTTTGATGTAGCGGAACTCACGGTCCGCACCGAAACCAGTTACCTCACCGACGAATGCTGAACGCTCACGCTGGCTGACGCGGGTTGAGAAACCATACTTCTCGTAATAAACGGTGCTGTTCGTAACGCGACGCGACAAGCCCGGTAACGGCTGAGTGCCGCCGTTAGGACCGTTCGGCTTGATCGAACTATCCGTATCGGAGTAGCTGACGATCGCGCCGAAGCCGTCAAGCACTGGAGTGAGCAAATTAAACGGCAGCGATACGGTGACTTCTGAACCGCTGATGTGCCCACCTTGGCCATTAACTGGTGAGTCAAACGAACCAATATTGGATACCGCCGGAACCGTTGTTGGATTTGGAACACCGGTAAAGTCCTTGGCAATCTTGTCTTGATAAATATATGACTTCAAGTCTTTATAGAATACTGCCAAGCTGAAGTATGCCTTGGTGCCAAAGTACTTCTCGTACGAAAGATCGTACGAATCGGCCAAGAATGGGCGCAGCTTCGTATTGCCACCATCACCCGAGAACAAACGCTTGGTAATATCAAAGCCAAAGTTTGTGCTGGCACGCAATTGATCCAGTCTTGCCCTCGCCATTGTTTTGGCGACACCCAAACGGATGGTCTGCTCATTCTGCAACCCAAACGCCAAATTCAAGCTGGGCAACACATTGGTGTAGCTATCCGATGCGCTGTAAGCCGTTGAGCTATTCCCGGTCCCCGTGCTTACTGCCGACGCGTCGGAGCTTTGATTGGTGCTCACAAACTGAGCGCCAACATTGCCGCGCAAGCTGACACTACCCAAATCGGTATCGATATCAAGCTTTGTATAGACGGTGGTAACCTTTTCCCTAACCGTCCAGGCTTTATTGATAATATCGCGGTTATTGATGTTGCGGCGAAGGTTGTACAAGCTACCCAATGCGCCCTCTGCGTCATAGCTTAAAATGCCGGGAACACCCACAAAACCCAACGAGGTTGGCGATACCAGCAGATTTCCTGGCACCGTGGTTGTCGGGCCATTCTTGAGCGTCAAAAAGTATTCGTCAACATTGCGTGTCTTGGCGCGCTCAGAGTAATTAACACCGACATCAAAGGCGCTAAAAAATCCGCCATCCAGGTCTTTTCTAACGCTTCCGCGAACAGCCTTCAATTCATCCGTGACTTTAGGGAACTTAATATAGCCGTCTTGTCCCCAACCACCGGAATCTGTGAGCTTGATGATCGACGGATCAGCATAGTTCAAGCCATATTTAAAGGTAGGGACGCCGTTTCCGTCGGTCGTATAGCTGACCGTATCTTTTACGCCTGCCGTGCCTGCATAGGTTTCAAGAATAGACTCATCACGTTTGGCCTTCGAATAACTCAAATCGCCAACTGCTGTCCAACCACCATCCAGTTTCAGTTTATTATTCCAACCCACAGCAACCAAATCATCGGTCCGCTTGTTTACGTCATTACGAATAACCGGTTTCACGCCCGTCCAGGTAATGCTTTTGATCGTATCGCCGACGAGCACTGGGTTCGAGAATTGATCACCACCCCAAACTAAGCCAGCCTCATATCCGCGCAGGACTGTTTTTTGGTCGAACTTCGAATAATAAATATCGAGCAAGCTGGAGAAATTGGCGTTTGGCTTAAATTCCAACACACCCATAAAACCATCGCGTGTCGCTTTGGTGGAATCACCGAACTGCTTGCTACCGCCCAATGCGATCGTATCTTGTGGAATGTTAGGGATACCTGCCGGTGCTGTTGGATAGCCCCAAGCTTCCCAGCGCTGTGCCTGCGATGCAGTCTCGTTGCGCGAGTAGCCCAGCGCAATACCGAAGGTGCGATCAACCGATTGGTCAATGTACGAAACATTGAAGCGATTGCCGGTATCGGGCGTGTCCTTGTTTACTTTACCAAGCGAATTTTTTTCGCCGCGCAAACTAACGGCAACGGTGCGCTTGCTAAATTGCAACGGACGCACTGTTTGTAAATCAACAGTGCCTGACAGGCCTTGGCCGATCAGCGCAGCATCAGGTGTTTTATAAACCACTACGCCGCTCAATAATTCCGACGGGTATTGATCGAATTCAACGGCACGGTTATCACCGGTGCTGACTTGCTCGCGACCATTCAACACAGTGCCGGCGAAATCACCAGAGAGACCGCGAATGCTAATCGTCGAAGCACGGCCAGCGACGCGTTGTGCAGCCAAGCCTGGCAAACGCGCAATCGATTCGGCAATACTGTTGTCTGGCAGCTTGCCGATATCTTCAGCTGAAATCGCTTCAACGATCGAGTTCGAATTTTGCTTTACCGAGATAGCGGCTTCGATACCGACCCGA
>JANYBL010000123.1 GCA_025360815.1 Burkholderiales bacterium | reverse complement strand
GCCGTTGCTCGTCGTCGAAGCCAGCCATCCCTTTGACCACATCATCGGGTTTAGAGCGGGACAAGATGGCAACACCGTTATAGGTTTTTTGGCCCTCGAACGCCGCGTAGTAGCCGATTTCGTCAAACGCCTCGGTGGGGAACTTGGCGTTTTCCATTTTCAATTCTTGTAAACAAAGCGCCTCGGGCTGATGTTCCTTTAGCCAGTCCAATACATGCTGCAAACGCACGTTCAACGAATTAACATTCCACGTCACGAGCTTCATTGTGGGCTTGGCGAAAGCGATTGCGTTGTGGTGGCCGGCGCAGCCGGATCAGCGCGCGCCGCAGAAGCGGGCGCTTTGAGCGGCTCAACAATCGGCTTCGGCGGCGTTTTTAAATTTGCGCTAAGAACATTAAACTTTGGATAGCCCGCACCATCCAACGCGCTGTTCCAGCCACTTTCATTAAAGCCGGTTTGACTAACTGACCCAACAGCCAAGCTGGGCACACTCAACGCGCCAATTAATTCTTTTAACGCCTCCGAGGCGCCGGGATCAGTCTCCGGATTTCGGCTGACAAACGGAATGCCGCGCTTGACTAGCAACGCACGCGCTTGGTCACAAATTTCGCCGCAATTGTTGACGTATAAAATAACCGGGTTACGTTGCACCGCCAACTTCAACGCATACGGTAGTACACCTTCGCCGCCATCGACACTGTTGTCCCCCAACTTTTTTTTCTGCGAGCTCACCGCATCTTTGGGCGGTGGCGTATCGGAATAGGTCACGTTGCCGTTTTTATCGACCCAACGATAAAGTTCGGGCGCGGCCAGTAACGATGCCGACACGGCAACTATCGCTGTCGCCGCACTATATCTTAAACACAATCGAATTTTTTTCATGTCCGTTATCCTAACTGAATCAAACTAAGCGGCCAGCCTCATACCGTTGTGCCGTAGCAGCGCGTCACTTTCTGGCTTGCGGCCACGAAACGCAACGAATGATTCTAACGCTGGACGGCTACTCCCGCGCGCCAACACCTCACGGCGAAAACGCGCGCCGGTTTCTGCACTGAGCACGCCGGTCTCTTCAAACAGTGCGTATGCATCAGCAGACAGAACCTCCGCCCATTTATAGCTGTAGTAACCCGCTGCATAGCCGCCGCCAAAAATATGTCCGAACGTATTTGGCATGCGATTAAATGCGGGTGCAGGAACGACGGCCACCTCCGCGCGCACGGCACTAATCAATTGCAACGGCGTGCCTTTAGTGGCATCAAAATCACTGTGCAAACGCATATCGAAAAGTGCGAATTCAAGCTGCCTGACAAAACCCATTCCCGCTTGAAAATTTTTGGCCGCGATCATTTTGTCGAATAACGCTCGCGGCAAAGGCTCGCCGGTCTCGGCATGCCGGGTCATGTGTTTCAATACATCCCATTCCCAGCAAAAATTTTCCATTATTTGCGACGGCAGCTCAACCGCATCCCATTCGACCCCGTTAATGCCAGAAATCGAAAGCTCATCCACTTCAGTCAGCAATTGATGCAAGCCATGGCCAAACTCATGAAATAGCGTAATGACTTCGTCGTGGGTAAACAAGGCCGGTGCGCCGAGGTGGATTCCGCCGATGTTGACACCGTCGTTAACGGCAGCTGGCGGCGAAAAATTACAGGTCAAAAATGCAACGGGATGCTGAACCCCGCTGGCAACGCGACGGCGATTGATCACATCATCCATCCATGCCCCGCCGCGCTTGGCATCGCGTGCGTAGAGATCTAAATAGAACTGCCCAATGAGTCCGCCATCAAGGTTGCGCACATCAAAGAACCGCGCATCGGGATGCCAAACATCCGCCTTCGCCGGTTTCATTTGCACACCGTAAATTGTTTCCACTACCCGGAACAATCCGGCCAGCACCTGGGGCTCGGGGAAATATTGCTTGACCTCCAAATCCGAAAAAGCGTAGCGCTGCTCTCGTAATCTTTCCGATAAATAAGCCACATCCCACGCGGCTACATCGTGCGCCGCCGCCACGTATCCGGATTCGACCGCGAACGCGGTCAATGCCGCCCAATCATTGACCGCAAACGGTTTGGCTTTTGCCGCCATGTCAGCCAAAAACGCAATCACCTCATTGGGTGTATCCGCCATTTTGGTGGCTAATGACAGCTCGGCGAAGGTCTCTAACCCCAGCAACTGCGCGGCCTCCCGGCGCAATGCCAAGATTCGACTGATCACGGGTGTGTTATCCCATTTGTCGTCCGAACCCAATTCCGACGCGCGGGTCACGTAGGCGCGGTACAGCGTCTCACGAAGCGTGCGGCTGTTCGCGTATTGCATTACCGGCATATAAGACGGCGCGTGCAGTGTAAATTTCCAGCCCGCCCGGTTATTTTTTTGTGCGGCTTCCTTTGCCGCCTGGACCACATCCGCCGGCAAACCCAGCAGTTCGGCCTCATCGGTCACGATGTGCGCGAAAGCGTTGGTAGCATCGAGTACATTGTCGTTGAAGGTGGACATCAGCGTTGATAATTCCTCCTGTACTGTTCGATACTGCGCTTTTTTCTCATCACTCAATTCGGCACCACCCAGCCTAAAATCGCGTACTTCGTTGGCTACCACGGTTCGCTGTGCAGCCGTGAGTGCGGGTGTTGGTGTGGGTGTTGGTGTGGGTGTGGGTGTTAGTGGAGCAGAGGTGGCGGTTTGCAACAATAATTTATAACGATTGTAGAGCGCCAAATTTTGCGAAACGTTCGTCCAATATTGGGTGACAGCAGGTAGCGTCCCGTTATAAGCCTCTCGGATTTCGGGGGAATTTAGAACGGCATTCAGGTGACCAACAATCCCCCAAGCCCGCGCCAGACGTTCATGCGCATCGTCGAGCGGCATGACGAAATTTTGCCATGTCGGTGGGGCGGCGACCGCAGTAAGGTTCGCAATCGTCGTGTTCGCCTCTTCGGTAAGCTGCGTAATCGCTGGTTGAATATGCGAAGGCAAAATTGCTGCAAATCGGGGTAAGCCGGTGAAATCAAGCAGTGGATTGGAGCTGGACGGTGTGGTGGATATTGGGGTAGCGGGGATAGCCATTTGATACTCGCGATTAAATGTTTGCAATAGATTGGGCTTGTAATAAATTAATATATGCTGGTCAAGCGTTTAGCCGGGGAAAACGAGTTGGCCGTTGACGAGGGTATGGGTCACCTTACCCTGCAATTCGCAGGACAAATAAGGTGTGTTCTTGCCTTGACTCATCAGCGTTTGCCCAGCCACCACCCAGAATGCCTGTGGGTTAAAAATGCAGACATCAGCTGGTGCGCCCACCTTCAATTGGCCGGCATTCAGGCCCACGACGCGGGCCGGATCGGCAGTGATTTTTTGCAATGCAAACGGCAGCGGCACCTGCTGGGTGTCGGCCCATTTCAGCGTCAGGGCGAGCAAGGTTTCTAATGCCGTCGCACCGGCTTCGGCCTCCCCGAAAGGCACATGCTTGGCGTCATCATCATGGGGGGTGTGGTCAGAACAAATAGCATCAATGGTGTTATCAACGAGACCACGGCTTAACGCATCGCGATCGGCCATACTGCGAAGCGGGGGGGTGAAACGATATTGCGAATTAAAGTAACCGATGTCGCGATCGGTCAACAGCAAATGATGAATGCCGACGTCACACGTCATTGGCAAGCCGTCTGCCTTAGCGCGGCGCACCAGATCAACACCCGCCGCGCTGGATAGCCTCGCTAAATGGACTTTTGCGCCCGTTTCGCGCATCAGCGTTGTGATGGCCGCAATCGCCACGGTTTCGGCACTGACCGGTATACCGGCAAGCCCCAAGCGCGTGGCCACCTCACCGTCATGCGCAATCCCGTCCGCGGCCAGATAGGCCTCCTGCGGTCGCAGCCATACGGTATAGCCAAATGTTGCCGCATATTGCATCGCCCGATACAGCACCATCGTGTCGCGTATCGGATGATCGGCCTGGAAAAACCCGACGCAACCGGCTTCATGCAGCTCAGTCATTTCCGCCAATTTTTCGCCTTTTAAACCGAGGGTGAGCGCACCGAGCGGATAGACTCTCGCTAGGTTTGCCATCGTGGCGCGGCGCTTTAACATTTCGACCAGCCCGGGCTCGTCGAGCACCGGATCGGTGTCAGGCGGGCACACAAGCGAGGTCACGCCGCCGGCCACGGCCGCACGCATTTCCGATTCTAACGTGGCGCGATATTCAAAGCCGGGCTCGCGCAAACGGGCACATAAATCAACCAGCCCCGGGCAGACAATTTTGCCAGCCGCATCGATCACTTTATCAGCGACAAACCCTTCGGGAGCCTCGCCAATGCTGGCGATTGAGCCATTGTCGATATAGAGAGAGGCGTTCTCGTTGCGACTGGGGGCGGGTTCGGTTGTGGAGTGAATCAACCGGCCATTTTTAATTTCTATCTTCATTTTCTTCTCAATTCCCCGTCACCATCGCCATCACCGCCATGCGCACTGCAATGCCAAACGTCACCTGCGGCAAAATCACACTCTGCCGACCATCCGCAATGCCCGATTCAATCTCCACGCCGCGATTCATCGGCCCTGGATGCATGACGATTGCATCGGGCTTGGCGCGCGACAACTTCTCGGCGTTCAAGCCGTAATTCTTAAAAAATTCATGCGCACTCGGCAGTAGTGGGCCCGACATGCGCTCGTTTTGTAGCCTTAACATCATCACCACGTCGACGCCTTCCAAACCGCGATGCATATCGTGATGTACCGAAACCCCCATCCGTGAAACCTCAGTCGGGATCAGGGTTGCGGGACCGATCACGCGCACGTCGGGGCAGCCCAGTGTGGTGAGGGCATGGATCCCCGAGCGGGCGACACGTGAGTGCAAAATATCGCCGACAATCGCGACTGATAGATTGTGAAACGATTTTTTATAGTGGCGGATCGTGTACATGTCGAGCAGGCCCTGGGTCGGGTGTGCATGGCGGCCGTCGCCCGCGTTGATGACGGCGATGCCGGATTTGACGTGCTGCGCGATCAGATGCGGCGCACCAGATTGCGCGTGCCTGACGATGAACATATCAGCATTCATCGCAGCCAAATTATCAATGGTGTCGAGCAGGGATTCGCCTTTACTGGCCGAAGAAGCGTTGATATTTAAATTAATAACATCTGCCGATAAACGCTTCGCCGCAATTTCAAAAGTCGTGCGGGTGCGTGTGGAGTTTTCAAAAAACAAATTGAACACAGATTTGCCGCGCAGGAGAGGCACTTTTTTGACTTCCCGATCACCGACGCTCACAAACTGATCAGCGGTTTCTAAAATTTGCTCAATTAATTTTTTGGGCAAGCCTTCGGTGGTTAAAAGGTGCTTGAGTTTTTTATCGGCGGTTAGTTGCGGGTTGACGGTCAACACAATTTTTCCTAATTATTTTGCGGCAATTTTGTATGAATATCGAAATGCATGTTGCCCGAAACAGAATCTTTGACGAGTGCCAATTCCTCAGTTGAGGGCAGGTTCATGGTCATACCGAGATAGTCGGCGCTGAACGGTAATGCGCGGCCACCGCGATCAACCAAGCAGGCCAGTTTTACGCTGGCAGGACGGCCAAAATCGAACAGCTCATTGAGTGCGGCGCGAATGGATCGTCCGGTGTAGATCACGTCATCGACGAGCAAAATATGGCGGCCTTCCACTTCAAAATCGATCTCGGTAGACTTTTTTTGTGGATGCAAACCGATGGCGGAAAAATCATCACGGTGCAGCGTCACGGCAAGTGTGCCGTAGCGGCGCGTCACATCGCCGAGCAGCGGCAGCAGGCGCTCCGCCACCCATGCGCCACCGGTGTGGATGCCGACAATGGCGGTTTCCGGTGGGAGCGTGCCGATTTTTTTGGCGAGGTCAGCGATGAGGTGTTCGGCATCAAGCTGCATTGTTTGCCTTTATGTTTAATGCGGTTTGTCGGCTATCAAAATAGGATTGCAAAATCACCTGCGCGGCGGCGGCATCTAACCGCGCTTTTTGTGCACGGCCTTTAAGGCCTTGGGCGGCAAGATTGCCGCTGGCTTCGCTGGAGCTTAAAAACTCGTTAATGTACTCAACCGGCAAGCGATGCCGCTCTTTCAAGCGATTGCCAAATTTGTGCGCCAGCAATGCAACCGGATGCGGTGCCGCTTTAGGGGCATCGGGGTTTTCTTGCGCTGATTCATGAGGATTTTCATGCGTTGCTTCACCTACCACCAGCACTGACGGCTTCCATTCGGCGACCAGCACATCGATGGCGTTCATCTTTTCCGCATTCGATTCCGCGTGGATCGTCACAATCGCATGCGCAATGCCAATTGAGGTTTCGCCTACCGCAACACCGACGCGCTTGACGCCGAAATCAAAGCCCATTACGCAGTGGGAACCGGCACCGGACGTAGGCGTGACAGTCGTCATTATGCGTGCCCCACGCTGTCGCTCAGATTGCCGTAGTTGAGCCCCAACATGCCCATCGCCGCCGCGAGGCGGGCCTTGGGCGGTAAATCAAACATCAGGCGGGTATCAGCCTTTACGCTGAGCCAACCATTCCGCCCAAGTTCGTCTTCCAACTGTCCCGGCCCCCAGCCGGCATACCCTAGCGTAACCAAAACATGGCGCGGCCCGTCACCTTCCGCGATGGCTTCGAGAATATCCTTTGAAGTGGTGAGTCCCGTTTCATTGTTCACTTTTAGCGTCGAGTTCCAATCGCCCAGCGGTTGGTGTAAAACGAAGCCACGATCGGTCAGTACCGGTCCGCCGAATAGAACATTGGTTTCGCGAAGCAGTGCGCCGTTCGGCGTTGGTCGAGCGGGCAAGGCAATGTTGACTTGCTCAAGCAGTGTGGCCACGGTCAATTCGATCGGCCGATTGACAACGACCCCAACCGCGCCTTGAGCGTTGTGTTCACAAATGAATGTGAGCGTTTTAGAAAAACGCGGATCAGCCATGCCTGGCATGGCGATTAAGAAGTGGTTCGTCAGATCAATTAAATTGGCTATTGCAGTCATCTGGCGTCATAATTTTGGCTTGCGTTATTTTACGCTTAACCTCAGATTCCCGCACTCTATTATGCAATCTTCGCTTTTCTGGTTTCGCCGTGATTTACGCTCCCACGACAATGTTGGTCTGCGTCGCGCTTTAATGGAATCAAAGAAGGTTTATGCAGTCTTCGTTTTCGACCGCGACATTCTGGACAAGTTGCCCTCTAAACAGGATCGGCGGGTTGAGTTCATTTGGGAGTCGGTTGTTGAATTAAAAGCCGCATTGCAGGCCATGGGTGGCGATTTGATTGTCCGTCAAGCCAGCGCGGAGGCTGAAATACCAGCACTGGCGCGGCGTTTGCGGGTGCATGCCGTTTTTACCAATCAAGATTATGAGCCGGATGCGGTGGCGCGCGATGACCGTGTTTATGAGCAGCTGCGACAAAACGGCATCGAATTTTACCGCTGCAAAGACACCGTTATTTTCGAAAAAAGCGAGGTATTGACCCAATCCGGCGGCACATTCAGCGTCTTCACGCCGTATAAAAACGCCTGGCTCAAACGCCTCACGCATGAAAACCTGGCCGAGCATGAAATTGCACCGCTGTCCGCCAATTTTGCAAAGTCGGATAATGCGGATTCGGTACCCAGCTTGGAATTGATGGGTTTCGAGCGCACCAATTTGCGCACATTTATCAAGGCTGGCATGTCGGGCGCGGCGGAGTTGTTTGAGGATTTTCAGCAACGCATGGCCGACTATAAAGAGGCGCGGGATATTCCTAGCGTAAAGGGTGTTTCGTATTTATCCGTACATAATCGCTTCGGTACGATTTCGATTCGCCAGCTTGCGCGCGTTGCATACAAAGCGGCCTATGCCGAAACCCAAAAACAGAAAAATGTCGGCGCAGAAACCTGGCTTGCAGAGCTAATTTGGCGTGAATTTTATTTTCAAATTATCTGGCATAAGCCGCATGCCGCCATCAGTGCCTATAAGCCTGAATACGATGCACTCGAATGGGAAAACGACGACGCGCTGTTCGCGGCGTGGTGCGAGGCACGTACCGGTTACCCGATCATTGATGCGGCGATGCAGCAGCTTAACCAGACGGGTTATATGCACAACCGCTTGCGCATGATCGTGGCGAGTTTTTTGACCAAAGACTTGCTGATCGATTGGCGGCGTGGCGAGCAATATTTTGCTGATCAATTAAACGATTTTGATTTATCGGCCAACAACGGTGGCTGGCAGTGGGCGGCTTCCACCGGCTGCGATGCACAGCCGTATTTTCGTATTTTCAATCCCATCACCCAATCGGAGCGGTTTGATCCGGCTGGCAAATTCATTCGCAAATATCTGCCAGCGCTCAAACACATTCCCGATAAATTTATCCACGCGCCGTGGCTCACGCCGCCCTTGGAGCAGCAGGCCATCGGCATCATTATCGGCCGTGACTACCCGCGACCGGTCGTAGACCACGCCACACAGCGCGATAAAGCGTTGGCAATGTATAAAACCGTAAGAAGCCACAAAATGAACATTGAAAATTTGCAAGGGTAGAACGTCGCTGCCAATCATCGTGGCCCTGGCTCAGTAGCGCCGCCCGTCATTCCGCAATATACTATTTAAAACATTGACAATAATATGAGCGAAAAGACTCGATATGGCCCACTCCCGATGTCGATTTTGTGATTATTCTGGCGCACCCAGTCCCGGAGCGCCGGAGTTTTGTAAAGCTTGCGGCTCGCCATTTCGTTTGGCGCCATGTCCAAGCTGCGCCGCCGTTAACGAGCTTACTGCTGCGGAATGCTACAAGTGCCATTGCAAATTAGCGTTTGCCGCAGACCCCGTTGAGTCGGAAGTCATTCCTGCCGGTTTGGTTGAGCCCGCGTCAGCGCCCGTCAACGAAACGGTCCCCGAATCATTCGTCGATTCATTCGTCGATTCCGCCCGCGATGGCGATGCCGCCAAAACTGGCGTTTACTTCCCCAGTTTGGCGTCGATCAAAGCAATAGAGCCATCGAGCATCGTGCCGGAAGTGCGCTTTAATAAAACCGCGGGTACGATTCTCGTGCTCGTGATTGTAGTGGCAGGGCTGGTTGGCTATCGCCGCTACACGACGCCGACGCCTGATTCCGTCAATCAGCCCGAGTCAGCGGCGATCAACGCGGGCACTATTCAAAAAACAATGCCAACAGTGCCGCCCACGCCAACAGCGGTTGCCCCGGCAGCGCCATCTGCATTAGCGCTGCCATCACCCGTGACGGTCAGCAACGATAGCGCCTCATCGAAGACTAACGGGAGGCCGGCTGTGGCGGAAACGCCCGCTGAATCGGCAGCCAATGCTGAAACCAGTCAGGTCGCAGCGCAAAAAAGCGGACGTAGCAATGAAAGCCGCGAGCGGCGTCGCAACCGCCAGACCAGTGCTGGTGTCGCCGCAGACGATAGTGCGCTTACCCCGAGGCAATCGAACGCGCAGTCCAATCTTCCGACAACAGCATCTAGCACCCGCCCCACCCCACCGCCCGTCCGCCCATGCACAGAGGCAGTTGCGGCACTTGGCCTTTGTTCGCTTGAATCCACCCCACGGAAGTGATGCCATGAATACACTAAATATAAAGTTAATCCGCCCGCTGTTCTCGCGCATGGAGACCTTATTCGTTGTCGCCCTGTTGGCTGGCTTTCTGGCACCGACGGTCGCGCATGCCGGTGCTGAATATAAAATCGCCACGGCATCTGAAAAAGGCACCTATTTTGCGATCGGCAACGACCTCGCCAAATTTGTTGCGCCGGCCGCCGATCTTAAACTTGAAGTGCTGGCAACCGCCGGGTCAGCCGCCAACGTCAAGCTGCTGCGCTATGAGCCAGGGGTGAAATTTGCCGTCGTTCAGGCTGATGTGTTCCAAGCATTCATTGATCGATCCATCACCGGCAACACTGAAGCAAACTCGATTATTCGCCCGTTGCGCGTCATCATGCCGCTCTACAACACTGAGATTCATTACATCGTGCGGGCAGATTCGGAATTAAATTATCTGCACGACATCAAAAACGCCAAAATCAACGGCGGCTTGGTCGGTAGCGGTGCCGCATTGATCACCCACACGCTTTATCGCATGATGTTCAACGGCCCCGTGCCCGAAGCCAATGCGAGTTATTTGTCCAACGAAGAAGCACTGGTGAAGCTGATCTCCGACAAATCGATTGATGTTGTGGTGGTCGCCGCAGGCCAGCCTGCGCCGTTGATTTCAAATATGAAGCCGGAAGCACAGAAATTTATCAAGCTTCTGAAATTTGACCCTGAGCATCCAAGCAGCAAGCAACCGCTCACTGTCTATTCGCCCGCAACGGTACGGGCAGAAAGTTATCCGAATATTCTGACGCAAAACTTCACCACGATTTCAGTCGGCGCGTTCCTTGTCACTTATGATTTCAACCTGCGCGATACCGTGAGCCACCTAGGACAGTTTGGTCGCGCGCTGTGTGAGAATTTTGCAACGTTGCAGGCGGAAGGCCACCCCAAATGGCGCGAAGTTGATCTCGCACTGCCGCCACTGGCACCCGGTTGGCTTTACTATCCGCCAACCACGCGCGAGATTCGCACGTGTTTGAAGAATAAAAGCAAGCCCAGCAAAGTCAAGGCACTCCTCAAGCCTATTAAAAAATGCACGGCCGAAGAGAAAATCCTCGGGCTTTGTAATTGAGGCGCCGCACACTGGACAAAGCGCTAATGTGGTGAGCCTTGATCCGAAGGTAACGCACCAAACCAAGCGCAAGCCCCGGAGCATTGCAGCGGGACTGTCCTCCGATTCAATGCACAATAGCGCTTCCATCGCCGTTTAAATAGGTTTGTTTGCATCCTGCATCTTGTCGTGCGATCATCGCGTGATATTGATTGTATTTGATCGACTAACCCAAATCCCTAAGCCAACATCAATGGAGTCATGATGACATTAGCATCGAAATTCGTATCGAACGTTTTTGACGTTGGCATCTCCGCAGCGGCTTTTTGTACGGCCTCGCTGCGTGTTATCTTATCGAGCGCTATCGCAATCAGTATTGTTATGGTCGGTGCGGCTAACCTGGCCTTTGCGCAATCCGCACCATCCGCGGCATCAAATCGCCCGTTAGAATTCGGTGTCGGCCTGTTCCAACCCGATAAAGAAAAAAATGACGCGACCTACAAACCGCTCGCTGAATACCTTTCCAAAAAATTAGGCCGTGAAGTCAAACTCCGCACCGTTGATACTTGGGAAGGGCTGGCTAAATCACTAGCCTCGTCCGAGACTGACATGGCGCTCATGGGGCCATGGGGTTATGTATTGGCGAACCATCAAGCAGGCGCAGAAGCCGTCGCAACAATTCTCTATCAAGGCAAACCCGAATATTTTGCAATCATGGTCACGAGCCCAACAAGCGGTATCAATTCAATTGAAGATTTAAAAGGCAAAACCTTTGCCTTCGGCGACAAAGGTTCCACTTCAGGTTATCTAATTCCATTTCATGAATTTTACAAACGAAAATTAGATGTCGATACCTATTTCTCTAAAGTGATCTACACCAAACACCAAGCCATCGAGACCCAAGTTACGCGCGGTGAGTTGGATGCTGGCGCTGACTATAACCGTAATCGTGATGCGATGATTGAGCAGGGCTTAATTAAAGCGTCCGACAGCAAAATATTCTGGACATCATCGCCTTTGCCCAACGATGCTTTTGCGGTGTCAGCCGAGTTAGCCAAAGACAAAGCATTCACCGCCAAGCTGGTCAAAGCGCTGGAAGAAATCGGTGCGGAACTCAAGGCGCAGCCAAATTTATTGCCCAATAATTACACTGGCTTTGTCGCCAAAGACAATCGATACTACGGCCCGATTCGTGATGCAGGCTTAGCGACGGGAAAGTTAACGCCGGTTAAGAAATAACACGCTCTGGCACAGAAGGCCTCGCGTCTGATTAGAACAACAACCGCGAAACTGGCTGCGCGCATTCAGGCGTCCCCCTCGAAAACGCCGCACCAGTGCTAGAGTTTGGCTGGTTCTATCATTACAGTTGCCAATGTTGCCATCATCGTTTATTCCCGTCGCGCCGACGGGAATGTCGTTTTAAAGGGATCGAAATTTTGGTGGACGCGACATGAGTCACGATGTGTATCAGCTGAAAGACCATGATCGCAGCACCCGATTCCGGCTGCAGCTATTCATCGTTTTTTACGTTGCGCTCGTCGCGATCTGCGTCGCCAGCCTCATCAACGCGGGCGACCTATCATTGGGTCGCAAGCCTTGGCAAAACCTCCAACGAACCGTTACCGAGCTGTCACAAGTGAGCGCGCTCGATATGTGGTTTGGCAATGAGCGTTTGGAATACAAAGCTGACGATGGCCGCGTACTCAGGGTAGAAAATCAGCGCGAAACCGAAAGAAAATTCCTAGCGGGATTGGTCGATGCGATTTGGACGACGATCAAAATTGCCACCTTAGGCTCCCTCATTGCGGCCATCGTCGCCTTACCGTTAGGCATCATCGTCGCAAAAAATATGGCGCTACCAAAGCCACTCGCGTGGGCAGCTAAATTCATCCTTGATATCGCGCGATCCATTCATTCGCTTGTCTTTGGTTTGTTATTTGTCGGCATTATCGGCTTGGGGCCAACGGCTGGGATTTTGGCCATCGCAACACATTCCATGGGCACTTACGGCAAGCTTTATGCGGAGGCAATTGAGACGGTCGAGCGCAGCCTGTTAGAAGCGGGCTTATCGCTCGGTGCATCGCCGATTCGCGTGTTGCTCTTTGCCATCTGGCGGAATGTGCTGCCCAAATTCATTTCCACTCACCTCTACATTTGGGAATTCAATGTGCGCGACTCAACAGTGCTCGGCTTAATTGGCGCTGGCGGGTTGGGATTATTGGTGTCGGAAGCAGTTTCACTGTTTCAGTGGGGACGGCTGGCAACGATTTTGATCGCGATTATTGCGATGGTGATTTTATTTGATGCTGTTTCACGACGTGTTCGGCAGGCGTTGTTATAGGCGTGCCCTCGGCTTGCTGTAGACGCGCTGTAAACGAGTTGTATAGCGATAGGGGACGTAAGTCGGAACGCCAGAAATTCCGTTATCCAAATCAAGCTCAGCCCAAAAGCTTTCTGCTGCGCGAAGAGGCACATCCAAACCACGATTAGTCCGCTGCGAAAACGGGCGCAATCGATCTGGAAATCAACCGCAGGCAGGCTTATTCACCACGTTCTGTCGGAAGCTTAGCTGCTATCCAGCCAGTAATGCCGGCAGACATAACCGTTGCACATTTATAGCCCATTTTCTTAGCCCGGCGAGCCGCATTGGGCGCTTTTCTGCACATCGGATTAGCGCAATAAAAAACCACCTTTGATTCTTTATCGCGCGGCAAATCGCTTTCATTGTAGTCGGCAGGATTAAGATTCAATGCCCCGGGAACGTGAGCCTGCATCCAGCTTTGACGGGAATTGACGTCAATAATAGTTGCTTGCCCCCTTAGAATTATTTGGTGCAATTCGCCAGGCGAAACGGTTTTGAGTCCCATTAATAGTGCAAACATATTCACCCTTATTTGTTGAAGTTGGAAGCCCCTGAGCAGCCTAGGCTGCTCTTCGGGGATGTCAATTTCGGAACCTGGTTGCGCGATCCTTTGGGTAAATTACAGCGGGCAACACAGCGTTGGAAAGCTCCAGGTGATGAACTCGGGTAAAGCCGCGACGAACGCCTTCGATTGAAGTGTCTATACAATCCACTCCACAGACGCTGTGACGCGCTCACTGCGCCCGCCATATTGCGTTTGCGCGCAAGGCCAATTTTTCGGAAGCGCAGAAGGAAATCTGCATAGCGGGGTCCATTGAACGAGATGGCGATTTCGCCCCGCTCGTAAAATGGGATGTTCTGGGCAAGGAAATCGTACAAACTGCGCACTTCGTGGCCCTCGGACGCCTCGCTGATGCCCGTGGAGACAAAGCTGCAGCAGTACAGCTGACTAGAACGCCGTATTTGTGCAAGGCGCCCTGCCGTATACCGGACCTCCGCACGGGAACTACCCTGTCCGCCAATCGCTTGGCGCGGCGCTGTTGCGCGCAGGGGTATTGACGATGCCGAAAAAGCGTCTCGTGAATCCCTCGCGCAGGCACCTAGCAATGGTTGGGCTTTGCACGGTTTGATGGAAGTCTTTCGCACCCGTGAAGATATGCCGCCTTCACACGCCACGCAGAAAAAATTTGCTTTGACCTAGCTGGGCGCGGAACATGGCCTTGCG
>JANYBL010000097.1 GCA_025360815.1 Burkholderiales bacterium | reverse complement strand
ATCACTCGATTCCACGATCCTTGGCCGTGAAGTCGGTGTACGGACCAACGTCGATATCTTGAACGCGCAACAACAGCTCTTCCAAGCCAGACGCGATCTGCAGCAAGCGCGCTACAACACCATCCTCTCGCAACTGCGCTTGAAATCGGGCGTGGGACGCTTACAGGAAGAAGATTTAGCTGAAGTTAATCGGTTGTTGGCAAAGTAGTTGGCCGAACGATGCAGAAATGAATTTGCTACCAGCGGGAACTGGCCGAAGAATACGTTGCAGGAACAACTGACCGTTTGCGTAACAAGTTAAGTTGTTTCCTGGTCAAAAAAAGCTCTCGAAAATGTTCGCCTGAAATGTTTATTTTCAGTTTCAAATCAAAACATTCTGCATCAATGCCACCAGTCTTGATGCTGCCATTTAGTTTGCCTGGCATGGAAAGCCTTGATGCTCCATGACCAGCGGCCGCGTGCAATTCTTCCTCGTCAACAATCAGTCTTACGATTGTGATGGGTTCTAGGTGGGCGCAGGAAACCGTGACAAAAATTTTTTTCGATAAAGTCGGAATTCTTTTTTAGTTTTATGTTTGGGAATATGCGTTTGAATTGAGCGCGCTCTAAAGCCGTACTTTGAACCGACCAAAGACACAGCGCAGCCGTCTATTTTCACCAGAAAATCTCAAGTCACATTTTGCAAAGCAGCTTGAGACTAGCGTTGAGCAAAGAGTGCCAATGTTCGCTCAGTCGCCCCGCGATGACGCTGCGCAAATAACGACGCAGCAACACAAATCTCCGTCTTTAGCGCATTGTTTTCAAGCAGTCGGTTTGCATTGGTCATGGCCTCGCCCACCCCTGCCACCTGTAAAACCGCGCCGGCCTCTTTCCCCAGCCTTACCGCCTCGCTAAAATTAAACACATGCTCGCCAACAATCGCGGGTTTGCCTAACGCCGCTGCTTCAATTAAGTTTTGGCCACCTAGTTTAGCGAAACTGCCGCCGATGATGGCGACATCGCATAGAGCATAGTAGGCAGACATTTCGCCCATGGAATCGCCCAGCCAAACTTGGGTGTCGATGTTCACAGGCGCAGCAGTAAATTGACTGCGCCGAGCGACTGATAGTCCAGCGATTTTAATCAACTCAAACACGTCATCAAAGCGCTGCGGGTGGCGGGGGACGACCACGAGCAGCGTGCTGCTGCGTGCAGCTTCGTCGAATATTTTCGTGTAGGCGGCAAATAACATGGCCTCTTCGCCTTCACGACTACTCGCGATCAGCAACACGTTTTTCTTGGCCGACGGTAACGCCGCACGCCAAGCTTTGCCCATTGCCACTAACGCCTCATCGGGCACGAAATCAAATTTCATATTGCCGGTAACGACGACGTTTTTAGCACCCAGCGACGCGAATCGCGCGGCGTCATCAGCTGATTGTGCGCCCACAACATTGATCTTACCGAGTGCCTCGCCGACCAGTGCACGGATGGGGGCCAGCTTGGCGTAACCCGCGCGGGACTGCTCAGAAAGCCGTGCATTGACGAGCAACACCGGTAGATTCTCGGCGCGGCAAGTGGCCACCACATTAAACCAAATCTCCGTTTCCATAATCAATAAACAACTCGGCCTAAAATGTACGATCAGCCCACGGATAGCAAAAGGAAAATCGTACGGCAGATAGGCAATCGTAGCGCGGGTTGAAAATAATTCTGTTGCCATCGCACGGCCGGTTGGCGTCATGCAGGTGAGCAAAATCGGCTGGTTGGGGAACTGTTTTTCGCACGCTTGGATCAGCGGTGCAGCAGCACGAACCTCGCCGACCGAAACTGCGTGAATCCAAATCGCACCGCTCAACGCCGGGTGTGCGGGTTTTGAATAGCGCCCAAACCGTTCGCCGATGTGTTGCCGATAGCCAACTTCTTTGCGGCCACGCCACCAAAGCCGTGCCAAAATAATCGGCATCACCAAGGCAAAACACAATGTGTAAATGATGCGTAACATATCAACTAACCCACGGGGAAACAGCGCCAAACACCGCGTCAATGCTAGGGTTTGCGGGGCTGGCTTTGGTGCCGCCACCCAAATTGATGACCCTTTTGGCGCCGAACAAACCCGTTAAGTGAGGCGAGGTCGTCATGTACAAGCCAACCGTTGGGCGCCCCAACGCAACTGCCAAATGCGCAAGCCCGGTATCCACACCGACGACGGCGGCAGCGCCTGCCAGCATCGTAGCGGCCTTGATCAATGCCATCGCTGGCGGCACGATGGGTTGAATGGAATGTGCCAATAATGCGGCTAAAGAGTCGCTCGTTTGCTTTTCCGTAGCACTTCCCCACGGCAATACCAAAATGAAGCCAAGCGCTTGGAGCTTTTTTCCTAACGCGATCCACTGCGCGGTGGGCCATTGTTTGTCGGGACGACTGGTGGCGTGCAGGAAAACAATATAGCGATGTGCTGCATGAGACGACCCATTGTCGTTGGGCAACCATTCTGGGCGCGGTGATCCCAGCGATTTCCCGATTAATCCGTAATCCGTTTCAACATTTAATCGGTAGCCCAATGCAGCAGCCGCGAGCTGGCGATTACGCATTACCGCGTGTTCATTTTTAGCGATATGAAATCGGTGCTGATAAAACTTGGCGGCGAGTGGTTCACGTGCCGAACCGGACGACATGCCATAGCGCTCACCATTCGCCCACGCGGCAACGATTGCGCTTTTGACCAAGCCTTGCGTATCAATGATGACATCGTATTCCTGCGCCGATAGCGCGGCCCGATGCGCCGCCAGTTGCGACCAACGTTCAGGCTTCCACCATTGTTTTTTAAGCGTCCGCAGATTGACCGGCAGCGCCTTCCTCACGCGCGGATGCAACTTGACCAACTCAACATACGCAGATTCTGTGACCCAATCAATGGCCGCGTGCGGAAACGCGTGTGCAATATCGCTTACCACCGGTAAATTGTGGATAACGTCACCCATTGAAGAGAGTTTGACCAAGAGAATACGCATGGTTGTATTCTAGCTGAGCAAGAAGGGCATTCGCGTAGCAGTATCAATGCGGCATAACCACATCAATGTTGGACGCAATCGATTTACAATGTTGCTGAACGAATGCGCAGAAAAATATCCATCCAAAGACAAAAATAGTGCCTACAAAAATTTCACTCTCGGTTGTCATCATTGCCAAAAATGCCGCTTCGCAAATCGGCGCGCTCATTGACAGCGTTGCCTTTGCGGGTGAGGTTTTGGTTGTTGATTCTGGCTCGGAGGATGCAACTCGTGCCATTGCCGATGCGCGCGGCTGCCGTGTGGTGGAAAATGAATGGTTGGGCTTTGGGCGGCAAAAGCAGTTTGCGGTCAGTATTGCAGCCTTTGACTGGGTGCTATGTTTGGACGTCGATGAGCGCGTTTCGCCAGAATTGGCCGCCAGCATTGCAGCTAAAATGGAATTACCAAAACACTTCGCCTACCGTATGCCGCGTCGCAACCGGTTCTTCGGGCAATGGCTCGAGCACGGCGAAGGCTATCCCGATTATTCGCTGCGTTTTTTCCATCGCCAGCACGCCAGTTGGAGCAATGATGAGGTGCACGAAACGGTCATCACAACGGCCGATGTCGGCACGCTCAGCGGCGATTTAATGCATGAATCAGCCGAGGACGTAACCACCTATCTCGCGAAGCAAAACCGCTATTCCAGCCTTCACGCGCAAGCGTTGTTTGATCAGGGCGTTCGGGCTGGTTATGGCAAACTTTTGTTGAGCCCGCTGGCACGGTTTATTAAATTTTATTTTCTAAGGCTCGGCTTCTTGGATGGCGGCGCCGGCTTTGCACATGTGGCGATCGGATGCTTTGCCGCGTTTGCGAAATACGCCAAGCTGATTGAATTATCCAAAAAATCTGGCCAAAAGTAGCGACCGCTTGGTCTATGGTTTCGTGGGTGGTACTGGCGACACAGCCACCGGCGGCGCATCACCTACCAATGCTATGCGCCGCTGAATCCGCGCCACTTCGACGGAATCCCCCGCTTTTTCTGCGCGCAACCGCTGCACACCAAGCCAAGCCAACAGTGGTCGCCGAAAGCCCTGCGCGGATGCGGTATCGATAGCCGTAGAGATGACGACCGGACTCGCTTGACCACGGCGGAAAATGACGCCGGCCGCAACGAGTTTGGCAACGGGATCAGCGATGGTTTGTAATGCCTGCGCAGCAATGACATCAGTAGTAGCGATCGCTACCGCGCGATGCTGTGGCGGCAATAATTCAGCATCGACAAGTGGCGATTTGCCTGCCAAATAATCAGCGTAAACACGCTCAGGTTTGGCGGCATCCTGCCTTAACCTTTCAAAGCCATCGCAATCCTGTGCGGCCAAACCGGCCACTTGGCTGGCGCAACGCATCAGCTCAATTCTGGCCATCAAATCGGCACGGCCGGTACGGGCAACTTCGCTTTTGGCACGGTTAAATTCTTGCGCATCCACTCTTGCATTGCCAGCCAAATAGGCCTCAATTGAGCGCTCCATCGATGATTGCGCGTTCGCCTGCCAATCCGGCGCAGGCGGTCCGCTAGAGCAGGCCGGCAAATAGCATAAAAAGCTCGCAGTGAAGATGACGGCCAACATGCCATCGGGCGATTTTGAGAGTTGTTTTTTGTGTGATCCCTGGACCATGGCAATGTTCACGACGTTCATCATGGAAGCTTAAGCTCCGACTCAGTTTTAAACGGCCATTTGCGATTGATTTCATTCACCAAATGGTCAACTTTGCGCAGGCTTGATTCTACCTCGGCACGCAGCGCGCCCAAGTCCACCGTGCCTGCGCGCACGTTCGCGCCAATTGCTTGCGCCTCAACAAGCACTGCATCAATTTTCTTCAAACTCGCGCGGGTGTCGGCAAGCAAGCCGTTGAGCTGCACAACGGTCGCCTGTGTGTCTTTCATCAGCCCGGTGGGCCCAAATACTTGGGAATCGGCTTTGCCGGCCAAGCCGTCTAACTTCGCCAAAAGCGAATTCGTGCGGTCCAACGTCGTGGTGATTTTTTCGGCATTTTTCTCATCGCCAAAAATAGCCCCAAGCGCACCTTGTTTGCCGTTCATTTTATCGGTAAGGGTTTTCACATTTGCCAAGCTGGCATCGAGTGAAGAGTCAGTTGCGGTTAAGGCTTTCAAATTTTGAATCAGATCTTTGGCGGCTGCCACCAGCTTGGGAATCTCAGCACTCGCATCGCCAACTAACAAACTGCGGGTTGCGCCATCTTCTAATGGCGGGTCCGTCAAAATACCGGTGTAGGCGCGCATTTTTGTGTTGCCCACGAGGCCGCGTTCAAGGGTAAAAATGCTGGAACGCCTGAGCCAGTGCGCATCTTGGCGGGGCACTTCCAAAATAATGCGGGCTGTACCCTCGTTACTCAACTCAATGCGGCGCACTCGCCCAATGGGAAAGCCAGCGAACGTCAAATCCGTGCCTACCGAAACACCCTCCGAATCATCGGCGACGAGTATCAATTTTTGCGTGGTTTCAAACACGCCGCGTGCGTACATCAGATATAAGACGGAGCCGCTTACCAACGCCACCATGAGGACTAACAGTATTGCTGCTTTTAATTGCAGATTCGATTGCAGATTCGGTTGCGAATTGTGTTTTTCTTCGGCGTGTACGTTTGTGCCCGAGTTTGTGCCCGAGTTCGTGTCCGAGTTCGAGTTCGAGTCCAGACTGACGTGTTCAGCACCTTTTCCAGAATCTGTTGGGGAAGCCGATGATGGGTGTTCGTTCATAAGATTTACGCTTCGATCTATTTGTAATGCGTGCGTTGCAAAATGTGCGAGGCACGGATTTTGGTCTGCAATGCCGTAGGGTCAGCTTGACCTAATAATAATTCACCATCAGGGAGAGTATCTCAATGAGCAAAATGACGGAAAACAATCTCACCATACTCGCCAACTCGCGCGCCGCTTTCGCACGGCCGTGCATTGGAACGACAAAAGGCGCTACGGACGGCACCAAGCCAGATTGCGCCTTCTCGTATAGCGCTGAGGCCATCGGAATAATTGACACCGCCAAGCTAAATCCAAGCGTTTTAAAAATAAGAATTATCGACACCTCGGGGCTGAACACCTGCCCGACAACACGGGTATAACCGGTAAAACCCCAAGGCGAAAAGCCATAGATCGTCAGGTATGCCAGGAAGAGTGCGGTGACGCAGCTAACCGCGACCAGGAGCAGCACCGAAAATATGCCCGCCATGACACGCGGTAGCGCTTCCCGCTGAACCGGATCGATGCCGGCGCGCGCCAGCTGCTGTAAATCGCCTCGGGACCTCATATCCGCTAGCTCCAAGCCATCGGGCAGTGTGCAACGCAGCGCCACAAACACCGCAGCTGTGAGCGGAATCAGCTCCAGTACCAGTACCCGCACTACCATTTCAAGCGCGAATTTTGACAGCCCATAGCTAAACGCGGTCACCACCACGATGCGGATCAGGATCAAGCTGACCAGCGCACAGAGAACGGTAAACCAAAGCACATTCATCCCAGTGCCGTTGGCAATTTGCGAAACCATCGGCAGGCGATTGGCGCGACCATAGCTGGAAGGCGTGAGCGCCAACGATAAAATCATCGCCGCAAACTGTAACGTGCGCCAAGCGCGTGCCAGCCACCGCAGTGCAAGCAAATTGAGTCCGCGAAGTGATGAAAGCAAAGCGTTCAGATGGGGCCTCGTGAACATCATAAAAAAATAAAACTATTGTTGCATCATACTATTAAGTGTATTTTCAATCGGAATCGATGACAACCGATTGGCAGCACGGTACGTTCTTGTCTGCGTAACGCAATTTAGCGTTGTTATTGTTAGCTATTTTCAAACGATTTTCGGGAGAATCAGCATGAATCAAAAAAACCTTGTTGCCATGATACTGGCATTAAGCTTGGGCACAACTTGCATGTTTGCGGAGACGGCAGCAAATGCCTCTGAAGAATTGTTTAAGAAATCCGGTTGTACTGCGTGTCATGCAGTGGAAAAAAAGCTCGTTGGTCCGGCCTTAAAAGACGTCGCAGCAAAATATAAAGGCAAAAAAGGTGCGGATGCGATGCTTGCCACCAAAATCAAGAACGGCGGCAAAGATGTTTGGGGTGTGATTCCGATGCCGCCAAATACCGCTGTCAGCGATGAAAATACGCTGATCCTCGCAAAATGGGTACTGAGCCTGCAATAGCCTGCTTCGTACCTTTTGGCTGGTAGCCTATCGTTACATAAGCTTATGAGCGCGATGGGGAAATCGTCACCGGCACTGGTAAAATCATGGCTTTGCTGAACAACTGTTGGTCAGCTCCCATTTTCGTGTGAAACCATGATAATCGTTACCGGTGGTGCAGGGTTTATTGGCTGTAACTTCATTCGTGATTGGCTAGGTGAGACGTTTTTTGTACCCGACAATCGGGCGCAAGCAGGCCTGCTCAATCTTGACAAGCTCACGTACGCGGGCAATCTAAAATCATTAGCGGATGTCGAGTCCAATCCGCAATATCGCTTCGTGCGCGGTGACATTGGCGATCGCGCCCTCGTTGGCAGACTGCTGGCGGAAGCCAAACCAACAGCCATCGTTAATTTTGCGGCTGAAAGCCACGTGGACCGCTCTATCGCGGGCGCGGATGAATTCATCCAAACCAATATAGTTGGCACCTTCAATTTGCTCGAAGAAGTGCGCGGGTATTTTGCGCAACTGTCCGCAGATGAAAAACAAGCATTTCGGTTTTTGCATGTCTCAACCGACGAGGTTTACGGCTCGCTGGGCATGCACGAGGCTGCATTTTCCGAGAAGCGCCAGTACGAGCCTAACAGCCCGTACTCGGCCTCCAAAGCGGCCTCAGATCATTTGGTGCGGGCCTATCACCACACCTACGGATTGCCGACTCTCACCACTAATTGCTCTAATAATTACGGCCCCTACCATTTCCCGGAAAAACTGATACCGCTGATGATTCAAAACGCCTTGCAGGGGAAGCCTTTGCCGGTCTATGGCGATGGGAAAAACGTCCGTGATTGGCTCTATGTGGCGGATCATTGCTCGGCAATTCGCGCGGTGCTGGCAAATGGCCGTGTCGGCGAAACCTATAATATTGGCGGTCGCAATGAGCGCACCAATATGGAAGTGGTCAACACTGTTTGCGCTTTGTTGGATGAGCTAAGGCCGCGTGCGGATGGCAAACATTACAACTCACAAATCACTTTTGTTAAAGACCGCCTTGGCCATGATCGCCGCTACGCGATTGACGCCACCAAACTCGAAACAGAACTCGGATGGCATGCGCAAGAAACTTTTGAGACCGGCATTCGCAAAACAATTGCGTGGTATCTCAACAACCAAGATTGGGTGCAGTCGGTGGCCAGTGGCGAATATATGAAATGGCTCGATGTTCAGTATGGTGCCAATGATAGGAGCGGACTTTAGTGAATCGTAAAGGTATTATTCTGGCCGGTGGCTCAGGCACACGGCTTTATCCCGTCACGCAAGTGGTCTCCAAACAGTTGTTACCAATTTACGATAAGCCGATGGTGTACTACCCCATGACAACGCTGATGCTCGCGGGGATACGTGACATTCTCATCATCTCGACCCCGCAAGACACGCCACGCTTTCAAGAGCTGCTGGGCGACGGCCAGAAATGGGGATTAAATTTATCGTATGCCGTGCAGCCCTCACCGGATGGCTTGGCGCAAGCGTTTTTGATTGGCGAATCGTTTATCGGTAGTGCGCCTTCTGCGTTGATTTTGGGCGACAATATTTTTTATGGGCATGATTTTTCATCACAACTGCAACGCGCTGATGCGCGCCAGGACGGTGCCACCGTTTTTGCCTACACCGTACACGATCCAGAGCGTTACGGCGTGGCGGAATTCGATGTGTCGGGGCGCGTAATATCACTCGAAGAAAAGCCAACCAAGCCCAAATCACGTTACGCCGTCACCGGCATCTATTTCTACGATAAGCAAGTATGCGAATTGGCGGCAAGCCTAAAACCTTCCGTACGTGGCGAGTTAGAAATCACCGATTTGAATCGCCTTTATCTGGAGCGTGGCCAGCTCACTTGTGAAGTCATGGGGCGCGGCATGGCGTGGCTTGATACTGGCACCCATGAATCATTACTCGAAGCATCGCAATATATCGAAACCATTGAACGCCGCCAAGGCTTAAAAATCGCCTGCCCTGAAGAAGTGGCGTATCGCCAAGGCTGGGTGAGTGCGGCTGAGATTGAAGCACTGGCCAAACCAATGCTAAAAAATAATTACGGCCAGTACCTGTTACGGATGTTGACGGAAAAACTTCATGGCTAGTGGTTTGCGGATCGTTTCGCGAAGAAGGCGACAAACAAAAATAACGAACATGAGCAAATGAATATTATAGAAACCGCAATTGCTGATTTAAAAATTATTGAGCCGAACGTGTTTGGCGACGCACGCGGATTTTTTTACGAGAGCTTCAATGAGCGCACGTTTGCCGATGCTGTCGGTGCAAAGCCGACATTCGTGCAAGACAATCACTCACGCTCTGTGCGCGGTGTATTGCGCGGCTTGCACTATCAAATCGCCTCCGCACAGGGCAAATTAGTGCGGGCGGTGGTCGGCGAAATCTTTGATGTGGCAGTTGATATACGCAAATCATCGCCCACTTTTGGGCAACACGTTGAGGTGCGATTGTCGGCAGAAAATAAACGCATGTTGTGGGTGCCTGTGGGCTTCGCCCACGGTTTTCTAACGGTGTCCGATTTCGCCGAGGTGCTTTACAAAACAACTGATTACTATGCACCAGCCCATGAGCGCAGTTTGCTTTGGAATGATCCTGCGCTCGGCATTGATTGGCCGTTGGCACAAAGCGGCGCGCCACAACTCAAGGCCGCCGACATGAATGGGAAAACCCTAGCCGAAGCGGATTTATTTGCATGAGCCGAATTCGCGTCCTGATTACCGGCAAAAACGGCCAGCTTGGTTATGAATTGGCACGCGGATTTAGTGAATTATTGGGTGAAGCGGGCGAAGTAATCGCGCTGGATCGCGCCGCCATGGACTTCACCCATCCTGAGCAAATTCGGGGAAAAGTGCGGGATATCAAACCCCATCTCATCATCAATGCCGCGGCCTATACCGCCGTCGATCAAGCTGAGCGCGAGCCGCATCTTGCCATGCAGGTCAACGGGGTCGCACCCGGCATCTTGGCCGAGGAAGCAAATTTGCTTGGCGTGCCATTGATTCATTTTTCGACCGACTATGTGTTTGCCGGCAATGCCATAAAACCCTATCGGGAAGACGATGCGGTTGCACCACAAAACATTTATGGTCACTCCAAATTAATTGGCGAACAGGCGATTCAAGCAATCGCCAAACGCTATGCGATTATTCGCTGCAGTTGGCTGTATTCAAACCGCCGCCATAACTTTCTGCTGACGATGCTAAGGCTCGCCCGCGAGCGCGATAGCCTCAGCGTGGTCAACGATCAGTTGGGCTCGCCAACCTGGGTGCGTGCGGTTTCGGATGTCGCCCAGAAGATGATTGCACCTACGCAGAGTGGTATCGATCTTAAATTAGCCAACGGTATTTACCACGTTGCCGCCAGCGGCGTAACTTCTTGGCACGGTTTTGCCGCAGCGATTATTGACGGAACAACGGATCCTCTGCGCCGCGCCAGCGCCGTTGAGACCACCACCAGCGAAGCGTTTAAAGCGCCCGCCAAACGCCCCGCATATTCTGTGTTGGCGAACGGCAAAATTGAAGCGGCGCTAAACATCAGCATGAGCGACTGGCAGACTCAGCTAATGGCTTGTATTCAAGAGAGAAATGCCCTTCCATCGCAGGATCACCTACAACGAGAAGCATCGCCATCCCTAGAGGCTAACGCATCTATCCTTTCATCAATCACGCCAATACAGCTTTTCGTCCCAACTTTTCGCATCGACGAATGCTTAAGCGAAATTCGCGAATGTTTGGAAAAAGGCTGGACAGGTTTAGGTTATAAAACGGTCGCTTTTGAAGCTGCTTGGAAAGAATACACCGGCTTACCCCATGCACACTTTTTGAACTCCGCCACCGTCGGTTTGCATTTGGCGGTTGAAGTCCTAAAGAAGCAACACGGCTGGGCGGATGACGATGAAATTATCACTACGCCGCTCACGTTTGTGTCCGATAGCCATGCGATTTTGTACGCGAAGATGAAGCCTGTGTTTGCTGACGTGGACGATTCACTTTGTTTATCGGCAGCCGACGTCGCAAAAAAAATCACCTCGCGCACACGCGGCGTGATGTTTGTCGGCTTGGGCGGCAATGCCGGCGATTACCCAGCAGTGCTAAAGCTTTGTCGAGAGCGGGGCTTAGCCATGATTTTGGATGCTGCACATATGGCGGGCACCAGAGTGTACGTTGCGGGTGCAAAACGGCATGTTGGCCATGATGCAGATGTCACCGTATTCAGTTTTCAAGCGGTAAAAAACTTGCCCACCGCCGATTCTGGGATGATTTGTTTTAACGATGCCGCGGACGATGCGTTGGGCCGCAAACTCACTTGGCTGGGCATCAACAAAGACACCTATTCACGCACCGCTTCACAGGGCAATTATTTGTGGATGTACGATGTCGAGCACGTGGGCTACAAATATCATGGCAATTCGATCATGGCGGCGATTGGCTTGGTTCAGCTTAAATATTTGGACGCCGACAACACGATTCGCCGCACATTCGCAGCGCGTTACCGCGAAGGGTTTGCCAGCGCCGCAAACGTCCGCACTATTCCCATCGAGGCGGGCTGCGAATCGGCGACGCACCTGTTCCAAATCCGCGTAAAGAACCGTAATGATGTCATGGCAAAATTGAATGGCGTGAAAATTTTTCCCGGCGTGCATTACCGCGATAACACTGAATATAAAATGTTTGCCTACGGCCACGGCACTTGTCCCAACGCTAATTTGGCCTCCAATCAAATCATTTCCCTGCCGTTGCATCTGCGCATGACGATTGCCGATGTAGATCGCATTGTTGCGGCGGTAATCGAATTTGCCGAGCCGTAATTGTTGCCTGCTCTGCTACCGCCAAAAGAAACATTGCCCGCAATTGCGGGGGACGGTATCACCCTGCGCCTGCTAACAGCCGACGATTTGTCACTGACTCTTTCGTGGCGTAACTGCGATGAAATACGGCGCTGGTTCAAGCACAACGATGTGCTTACGATGCACGAACATCAGCAATGGTTTGACAAACACCTGTTGGACAACAAGGCGTACCTGTTTATCGTTGAGCGTAGCGAGGCCAGCGTACCGGTAGGTCAGGTCTCGATTTACAACATCGATTGTGAAGCAAGTGAAGCCGAGGTTGGGCGTTTTATTGCAGCACCCGGCGAATCCGGCAAAGGGATAATTCGCAATGCGATTTTGAAGTTGGTTGATTTTGGCTTCCGCGAGCTTGAATTGAAGCGCGTGTTTCTTGAAGTCTACCGAGACAATTTGCGGGCAATCCGGCTTTATGAATCGGTTGGATTTAATGAAATTGCTCCAGACCGGCCCACCACCTGTGGCAATGTGCGTCCGGTTATGTTTATGGAGAGATTGGCATCAGCGGGCTGGAAGGTTACGCCACCATGAGTGCTACGACAGAACTGCTGAACAATAATCTCAAAGCGCTCAAAAATTGGCGCGTTTGGTTCCATTTGGGCATGGCAGATATTCGCAATAAATTCGCGCGCTCGCTTGTCGGCCCTTTATGGATTTTGTTGAATTTAACGCTTTGGGTGGGCGGCATCGGTACTGTATACGCGGCACTATTTCATCAGGAAGTGCAGTCCTATTTGCCGTTTCTGACTATCGGTTTCGTCGTGTGGGGTTTTCTGGCGCAGACCATAACCGACGGCGGCAATGCCTTCGTGTTCGCCGAAGGCTACATCAAGCAGTTCACGTATCCCAAACAGATTTATGTACTGCGCGTCATGGTGAATGCCACGGTGCCGCTGGCGATTGGTATCGCGATATTTTTTTTGGTGATGCTGATTTTTAACAACCCGATTGGCTTGGGTGCGTTGTGGGCTCTGCCGGGATTGATGCTGCTGCTGGTTGCGGCCTATTTTCATGCCAGCATCATGGCCTATGCTTCGGTGCGATTTCGTGATTTACCGCATGGTATGACATCGCTGTTGCAAGTGCTAATGTTCGTCACGCCAATATTCTTCCCGGTAAAAACGTTAAAAGAACGCGGACTTGATTTTATCTATCAACTCAACCCACTGTATTACCTGATTGAGGTAGTACGGCATCCACTGGTTTTTTCCGAGCCCGCCGCAATGGAAATTTACGGGGTTACTGGCGGATATTTAGTGTTGCTATTTGTAGTGTTGATTGCGGTGGCCAAGCGCTTCGATAAACGCGTAGTTTATATGTTGTGAACACATCGATATGAACTCATCCCCTCTCTCCATCACCGTCACCGATGCCGTTGTCCGCTTTCAAGTCGGCAATGCTGACGGGCAGACGCTGAAAGGCTTCTTAGCCTCACTTAAAAATGGCCCCGGCGGGCGAAATGTGGCGCCCTTTGTTGACGCGCTCAAAGGTGTGAGTGTAAAAATTGTGGCGGGCGAACGGGTCGGTCTGATTGGCCACAACGGCGCGGGTAAATCCACGCTGTTGAAAGTCATGGCGGGCATCTACCCGCCTGTCACAGGCACTGCCGTGACCCGCGGTCACGTCTGCCCGTTATTTGAATTCGCGACAGGCTTTGAATATCACCGCTCCGGTTGGGAAAATATTCGTATACGCGGCATGTTGCTCGGCATGACCCCGGATGAAATCGAAGCCAAGCTACCGGAGATCGCCGCGTTTTCCGAATTGGGAAATTTTCTGGATTATCCGGTGCGAACCTATTCGACCGGCATGTTCGTGCGCTTGGCGTTTGCCGTTTCCACGGCCGTGAACCCCGAAATTCTATTGCTCGATGAAGTAATGGGCGCGGGCGATTTATCGTTCACCGAAAAGGCGAATAAACGCATGCGTGAATTTATGGATCAGGGAAAGATTTTAGTTTTTTCGTCACACTCGATGGAGCTGCTAACCGAATATTGCAACCGTACGATCTGGATGGATCACGGCGTCATCCGGGAGGACGGGCCAACGGCGGATGTGGTGCAGCATTATAAAAATTCGGTCCTGAGCCCCGCGCGAGTCTAGACGGGCGAATCCATGTCCTCCAATGCCGACAGCTCCGCCGCCGTCACTACCATTGCGCTGATCGTTGGCGACATTCATGCGTTGAGAGATGAAGCGATTCGTCTGCTGCGCGAGCTTCGTTATTTTGTTGAACTGAGTGCGGATGTTGCCGGCGAAGTGTCGACCAGTAGTGATTCCGTTACCGTGGCGATCGATGGCGCCGATTGGCGCCGAGCATTACCAGATGATTTACTGACGGCGCCTTGGCTCACGGTGGTCACGCTAGAGCATGTCACCGATTTGCCTGGGGTGTTGGCGAATCGAGCTGTCGCAGCGGTTAAAACCGACTGGGTTTCATTTTGCTGGCCGGGTACAGAAATCAGCACGTGGTATGCAAACAAGGCGGAATTGCTAACGGGCGCTTTGGTGCGAAACGCTAACATCATCGCGGGTTATCGCGGCGCGGGTGAATCGCGCTTGCAAGCGATCGGCAGTACCGAGAGCCAGCTGGTACATCCTGACGACGGCTTCTCCAGCGATTATCCGCACGCCTGGCTGCAAATGCTGGACCTGGTGCCGATGGCGAATGCGCTCGTTAAAACAGATTTTGTCCGGCGATTGGGCTTCACCGAAAACGCTTTGCTACAGCGCTGTTTTTGGTGGGACTTCACGTTGCGTGCCAGCGAAGTGACGAAAATCGAAAGCCTTCCCTTACAACCGATTCCGGTAGAAAGTTGGCATCGCTATCGGTTTGCAGCGCCGTTAGCCGCGCTGACCGATGACGCTGTGCGAGTCATGATGGGCACCTTGGAAAAATCGATTGATTGGCGCTCCGATTCGCAATGGACGCAGTTGTCACGATCGCTGCAACAGAAAGTGCAACATGCTCGGAAAGTCAATGGCGGCGCGGGCCTTCGCATTACGGTGCTGGGCGGCGTGAATGAACCGGTACACAACCAGCTTTGTTTTTTTAATTATTTTGCGTTGGTCAAAAACTGGGGATTGCTGTCGTGGCGCTCGATCATTGACGACATCGCTCACCCTGATGATTTGGCCGACAGCGATCTGGTTATTTTCAGCCGGGTGAAAAGTAAAAATGGCGTGGCATTGATGGATTTTTGCAACGCGAACAACATCGCCACGCTATACATGTTGGACGACAACTGGTTTTGGCTGGGGCGTGAATGGGCTGAATACGCGCCACTATTTACGCCAGGCAAGCCGGTGTTTGAGCAATTCATGCACTGCATGAAAAACGCTGATACCGTGCTGACCTACAACCAACATTTGGCGGATGATTTACAGCCTTATGTAAAAAATACTAACCGCCTTACGCTGCTGCCGACAAATGTAGCGTTAGCTTCGTTCCCACGCCAGCCCCGTGTTGGAAGTAGTAACGTTACCATTGGTTACGTCGGCTCTATACGCAAAAATGCGCAGCCGTTTCAAGCCTTAGTTGAAATCGCCCACGCGCGGCCGGCAGTAAAAATTTTCGTTATGTCGAACGCACTACCGGTAGAACTCTCAGTCCTCCCTGAAGGGCGAGTTACATTTCAGCCGTATCAATTTAGCTACGCTGCATACGCCAAAATAGTTTGCAAAGCCGCGCCAGATGTACTGATTGCGCCCGTTGGCAGTACCCGTTTTGAAGCCAGTAAATGCCCAAACAAATATCTCGAAATCACGGCGTGTGGTGCGGCGGGCGTCTATTCGAATACGCAGCCCTATACCGATTATGTACGCGATGGCGAAAATGGGCTGTTGGCTGATGACACGGTGGCGAGTTGGCGTACGCAAATCGAACGGCTGATTGATGATGCGGCCGTACGCCATGCGATTGCCGAGCATGCACTGAACGACGTTAAAGCTAAATTTGAGACGCGGGCGGTGTTGACACCATTCTTGGCGATGCTAGTGGCGGCAGCTAACGTTTCGAATTGCCGCTCGCCCAACACCAACCCAGTACGCGCTTTGCGCAATTACCTCAGAAGGGAAGTTGCAAGGCTGTTTAAATAATATTTTTTCAGATATTGTCTCGCCAGTCGTCCAGCATTTGCGTCTACGCACACAAAATCTCAAACGGGCGAGGCTACGCGAAATGAACATTTAAAATTCAAATCAACGCATAATAAGATTGAATAGCAATGAGCGTCGAGCCGCAAATACACGCTTTCTCATTCAAATTAGTCCCGAGCAAGTTCAGCAATAGTTAGTTTTTTACCAAGTAAAATATTTTATTCACATAACGCTTGACCCCGCCAAAAAATCCAGTTACATTGATTTTCATCAAGATTTATCGTTAATTTGCTCAATTTCACAAAGGGGGAATCGTCATGAATGTTGTAACAAGATCGCTTGCGTTGGTATTGTTCTTCGCATTTAACTCGCTGGCTTTCGCATAAACACCGCCGCCGCCCGAACCGGAAGTGAAATTGGAAAGAATAGTTGTTACCGGCCGTACGTTAGGCGATTTATCTGATTCAGCTGGCACAACCGAGCTGTTGTCATTTTTAGGTTGGTTATGGGCTCTAGCTACCGGAACTTTACCTCCCTCTGATCCAACCCCACCTCCCTTGCCACTGTTTACGGATCTCATTAAATCGGACAAGCGTTTTTGCAAAAAAGCGTCACAAAGCTGCACCCCCGGATGGAGTACACGAATGACTGTTGGTGACATAACGACGCTAAATAGAGGAGTCTGCCAAGGGTTTGGGGGCTAGTTAGTCTTTGCGCCTCGGCAGTTGGGGTAGAGGCAGCTGTCAATGATTGTGCCAACACAAACCCGTGCTAGCAGGGCAGAAACCCAGTGCGAATTAAAAAAACAATTTACATATTTTTGGGGCTAGCGATCATTGGTGCGGGCGTTTGGTACTTTCAAACCAGCAATAAAGAAGACGCAGCAGTTTCTTCAGCTCCAACTGACCTAAAACCGATTTCAGTCGCTGCCGACATTAAGCACAGCAGTGTCGTGACTTCTACAAGTAATGAATTAACGTCACGAGCTTTGAATAATAGCGGCATCGGGCTATTCAACGAGCCAGTAAGGTCGCTCCTGCGATCCGATAAAATGGCGAAACTCGATTACGCTCGCTTGCGTGTAAACACACAGTGCTTGTCCTTTTTGAGCCCCGGGGGAGCGGCGAAAACTGTTGAGGACAGCGCTAATGCAGTAGCGAAACTAAGTGAAACTGATAAGCTATTGTATGGGCGCGCGACGCCAGCAACAAGGCAGATCGCCCTCTCGCGATCCATTGAAGCATGCTCAAAACTGTTTGAAGGCTCACCACTCTCTGCCGATGAATGGGTGGCATTTAATGCACAACCCAACACTTCACAATGGCGCAGATTGGTAAAAGCGGGGCAGAAAGAAAATTTTGGTAGTGATGCTGTTGCCACAAAAGAATTTATGGAGAAAATTATTTCGGAACCCATGCTGGGCGCAATGGAAGGATTTTTGTATGCCGGCCTCGCCAATAGCGGAGCCCTGACAAAAGATTATCCGCCAGAACAAGCTTCAGCACTACGAATCCTTGCCGTTCCATTTTTATTGTGCCAAATGGGTGATGACTGTAGGAGCGGCGGCATCGTGAGCGAGCAACTTTGCTGGCAATCGGGCATTTGCGGCGAAAATGTTCAAGACGCTATTTTGGAACATTTAAGAAGCCAGCAAATTAATACTGCGGTTTTCGAGCAGTTTCTAATGACCATGCGCCAAAACCTAGAAAAATTTCCCCTGTATTTAAAACAATTAGGCCTTCCTTTCAGAAAGTGAGCATGTCGCCCGCAATGGGTTTTAATATTGCATTTTATAGGGCAAGCTCTATAACGCCGACGTGCTAATGCGAACTTAAATCGTTGACTGCCCTCAAAGTATAAGAATAAAGTTGGGGCGCTGTGTTGAGTTGTGCTGAGTTGTGCTGAGTTGAGTTAAAAGTAAGGAAGCCGCCGCGGCTAATGGTGCGGCTGCTATACTTTGGGACTCAATTTAATGGCCGGCTAAGAAAGCGTAAGTTGGTATCTACCGTAGAAAAATTAGGCGAAATTCTGGTGTCGCGCGGCAAGCTTGATGCCGCGAATTTGGACCGCGCGCTCAAGGTGCAAGAATCGGCTCGCGTAGAGCTTGGCTCGACTGAAAAATTAGGCTCCATTTTAACCAGGCTTGGTATGGTATCCAGCCGCGATTTGGCCGAAGCCCTCGCGCATCAACGCGGATGGGTGATTGTCGAGGCGAGCGAGTTCCCCGAATTGCCGGTTCTCGAAGAGTCCGTTTCATCGCGTTTTATTCACGAGTCGCGTGCCATTCCGTTGTCCGACACCGACGATGAGGTGTTGGTGGCGATGACTGATCCGGCCGACGCTTACACGCTGCAAGCCTTTGGCGCGGCCACACAAAAGCGTATTCGTACCAAGCTCCTGCCACTGAATGATTTTGAGTTGTTGTTTGATCGTTTGTACGGCAACGGCAAATCGTCGATGGGTCAGATTGTCGACAATATTTCAACGCGCGATGAAGAGCAGGAATTTGGTGACATCGAGCAACTTAAAGATCTTGCCTCCGAAGCGCCGGTCATCCGCCTCGTCAATCTGGTGATTAACCATGCGCTTGAGCGTCGGGCTTCGGACATTCATATTGAGCCGTTTGAGAATCGACTAATTGTTCGCTACCGCGTGGACGGTGTTCTGCACGAGACCGAATCTCCGCCGCGACGCTTATCGGCCGCCGTGATTTCGCGGATCAAAATCATGGCGAATTTGGATATTGCCGAGCGACGTTTACCGCAGGACGGCCGCATCAAGTTGCGTATTCAGGGCAAAGAGATTGATCTGCGCGTCTCAACGGTACCCACCATGCATGGTGAATCGGTGGTGATGCGTATTCTCGACAAGGGTGGAGTAGCACTTGATTTCCATGCGCTCGGCTTCGATGATCGTAATTTAAAAATTTTCACCGATATCCTCTCGCAACCACACGGCATTATTTTAGTCACGGGTCCCACCGGTTCGGGCAAAACCACCACGCTCTATACCGCACTTGATCGGCTTAATCAGCCGGATGTTAAAATCTTAACGGTTGAAGACCCCGTCGAATATCAAATGCCGGGCATCAACCAAATTCAAGTGAAGCCGCAGATTAATCTCACCTTTGCCAACGCGCTGCGCTCCATTGTCCGCCAAGACCCGGACGTGATCATGATTGGCGAGGTCCGCGATTTGGAAACTGCGCAAATCGCGGTGCAGTCCGCCCTCACCGGGCACTTGGTTTTGAGCACCTTGCATACCAACGATGCTGCGTCATCGCTTAATCGCTTACTTGATATGGGGGTCGATGATTATTTGTTGACCTCCACCGTAGTCGGCATTCAGGCACAACGCTTGGTGCGGCTGCTGTGCACGCATTGCAAAGAGCCTTATCACCCGGTGGAAGAAGTGGTTGCGCAAATGGGCTTGCGACGATTTTTAGCAAACCCGGCCGGCGATGAGCGCATTACGCTTCATCAAGCGAAAGGCTGCGAACACTGCGGCCACACTGGATACTTTGGTCGTGAATCCATTATGGAAATCATGCCGATGAGTGATGGCCTCAGGAGCCTAGTGATGCGCCACGCCACATCGGGCGAGCTGCGTACCGCCGCCATTGGCGAGGGGATGGAAACGATGTATGAGAACGGTTTGAAAAAAGCGGTGTTGGGTGTGACGACGATGGATGAAGTCTTGCGTGTTACTCGCGAGGATTAGAAAGCGATAATGCCGCTCTTCCAATATAAAGCCGTTAGTGCGGAGGGCGACATCAAAGAAGGTGTGCTCGAAGGCACAACGCAATCGGGTGTCATTGCACATTTACAATCGCTCGGTTTGATTCCGATTCGGGCAGCAGAGGTTGATGCTGCTGGTAACACCAGCGCATTGCCTTCAGGGATCGGGCTTCGAGCGTCCGCACCCCGCAGATCACTGTTTGCGGGCGCAACTTTAAACGCCACGGATTTATCGCTGATCACCCGTGAACTTGCGACGTTGTTGAAGGCTGGCCTGCCATTGGATCGTAGCTTTGAGATTTTGATTAACCTGGCCGAGCGTGAAAAAATCGCGGCGCTGCTCACGACTATCCGCAACGAAGTTCGCGGCGGTACCGCTCTCTCAAAAGCGCTTGATCAGCATCGCGATGTGTTTTCGCGTTTTTATATCAATATGGTTAAAGCTGGCGAAGCGGGCGGCGCATTGGGTGCGGTGTTGATGCGCTTGGCAGATCATTTGGATCGCGCGATGGAATTAAAAGAGGGCGTCAAATCCGCAATGATTTACCCGGTGATTTTAATGTTGGTTTCCGTCGTTTCAATCATTGTTATTTTGACGGCGGTGGTGCCACAGTTCAAGCAAATTTTTGAGCAATCGGGGGCAACGCTATCATTGGGCACGCAAGGATTGCTAGCGGCTAGCACTTTTTTTCGCGATTATTGGCTGCTGTTAGTAATTGGCGTTGCAACGGCTTTATGGATTGTTATGCGTTCGTTTTCCCATCCCGGATCCAGAGCGAAGTGGGATCGAAAATTGCTGACATGGCCGATTGCGGGCGGTCTGGTTGCGCGGATCGAAATGGCAAAATTTTCTCGATCACTCGGCACGTTGTTGCAAAACGGTGTGCCGTTGTTGGCGTCCCTCACCATTTTGAAAGATACGCTCGGCAACGCGGTGTTTCGCGAGGCAGTGGATTTTGTGGCGCGTGAATTAAAAGAGGGTCGTGGGATGGCCAAACCTATGATGGAAACTGGGGTATTCCCCAAGCTCGCCACGCAAATGATTAGCGTCGGAGAAGAAACGGGACGCTTAGATGAAATGCTGTTTCAAGTCGCCGAAGTCTACGACCGGCAAGTGGCTGCTGCCACAAAACGTGCGTTGGCGCTACTACAGCCGGTGATGATTATTGGGCTTGCGCTGATCATCGGTTTAATTATGTTTTTAATTTTGGATCCAATGCTATCGCTGATGGACGCGATCAAATAGGATCCTTTTGCTGTCCAATTCACTATTTTTTAATGCTGCTTTTCAGAGGTTTTTATGCGCACACATCCATTTCGCCAACGACCCCACCACCAAGGTTTCACGCTGATCGAAATTTTGATCGTTATTGTCATCATCGGCTCAATCCTCGCGTTTGCGGCTAGCCGGATTTTCGGCCAAGGTGAGACGGCTAAAGCCAGCCTCACGAAAGGCCGCATCTCGGAGCTGACGGGACAACTGGATTTATACAAGCTCGAAACAGGACGTTACCCGACCACTGCTGAAGGATTAAAAGCCTTGTTGCAAGCGCCTGCGGGTGCCGCTAATTGGAACGGTCCTTATGCCAAGAATCCCAACGCGATCAAGGATGCGTGGACAAATGACATGATTTACCGGTCACCCGGCACCGACAATCGCCCATACGAAATCATTTCGCTAGGCGCGGACAATCGCGAAGGTGGTGAGGGCGTGAACAAGGACCTAAATAGCTGGCAATAAGCGGCCAAACTGGCAATATTCCCCTCCTCTTCCCTAAATTAAGCCGATGCATGCCGATGTGTGCCGCGCCTTCAATCCTTGATCGTTATCGTTGGTCCGCTGAGAAGCTCGGCTGCAGCAATGGCTGCGCTCGTAGCGCTGGCTTTACGCTAATTGAGCTATTGGTCGTCATCACACTCATTGGCTTGGCTTACGCACTCGTGCCAAAGATGGCGTTGGGCGGTGTCTCGGGGGCAGAACTAAAATCAAATGTACGCGCCGTCGCAACTGGCTTGCGGCTCACGCGTGACGTGGCAATCAGCACTAAACGTGAAGCGATGATGACGATCGACTTGGACGCGCGCGTGTTTACTGTGCAAGACGATGGCAAGCAACATAAGTTGAACGAAAAAATTGACGTTAAGCTATTCACCTCGCAAGCCGATCTGGTGTCGGACAAAATTGGCGCCATTCGTTTTTATCCCGATGGCTCGTCGAACGGTGGGCGCATTACCGTCGGCGCTGGCGGGCGTGATTTTGCGGTCGATGTAGATTGGCTAACGGGTCGTGTCACTATTTTGGAATTGGCGCAAAGTGGCCGTGGATAGACGTGTTCCAAGCATTTTGACCCGTAACGCCGCGCCCAGACTGGGGTTCGGGCATGATTACGCGCGCGGCTTTTCTATCTTAGAAATCCTTGTCGCATTCACATTGCTGGCATTAGCAATGGGCATTTTGATGCAGATATTCTCGCGCGGCGTCAATGGCGCCGGGTTGGCTGATCAATATGCCAAAGCAACGATGATGGCCGAATCCAAGCTGGCTACTGTTGGTATTGAAAGCGTGCTGCAAGAAGGTGAGACAACCGGCAAATTTGATGCCAGCTTTCAGTGGCGTTTACAGGTCACACCTTTTGTTGACCCAACGCCCAAAGACCCCACCGCCTTGGCCGCAAATGGGGGTGTCGATATCGAATCGCTAATGGCCGTGAAGCTATTTGATGTTTCGCTGACCGTCAGTTTCCAAAGCGACGATAACCGCGATCGGCAAGTGACGTTAAACACCTTGCTGATTGGGGGGAAGACGTGACGCCAAACAGGATTCCGCGCCCACCTCAACAGGGCTTCACGCTAATCGAATTGCTCATCGGTTTAACGCTGCTGGCGTTGATGATGGTGCTCGTTTATTCGGCACTCAATGTTGGCATTCGCTCTTGGGACGCGGGCGATGCGCGGGTCGGCGAAGGCGGACAAAAACGCATTGCGCAAGCCTTCATGCGACGCGAGTTTTCGCAACTTTTTCCGGTGCGTTGGCGCGGCATTCCCGAATCCAAAATTGCGTTCGAAGGCGGCAAGACCGACATCCGTTTTGTCACGGCGCTGAACCTAGATGCGGGCATAAAAGACGGCGGCTTGCAGTGGGCGCATTTGCAACTGCGTGATGACGACGCACGTGGCTCAATCGGCAAGGCACTCTATCTAAAACGCGAGCCGTTTGATCTGCAAGCCAAAGACTGGACTGGGCTTGATAACGTGCCCGTGACGCAAGCAACCAAACTATTGGGCGGAATTGCGTCGATGGATATTAGCTATTTTGGCGCTGAAAACGACACGGTTGATCCGCAATGGGCCGACGAATGGAAGAACCCGCTACGCATGCCGTTGTTGATTAAATTTATCTTCAAAAATGAAAATGGCCGCGAAACGCCGGACTTGATTGTGCAACCACACATTGGTGAGGAAGCCGGCTGTTACGACAATAATTTTCAGCGGCAATGTGGCGCACGGCGGGCGGCGCTGTGAGAGTTGAGCTTCAACATGGATGGTGCAACCCATTGCGCCGCCAATCGTGTCGGCATCAAAGTGCCCAGCAGGGGCAGCGCGGGATAGCACTCATTATTGTGTTGTGGGTGATCACGTTGTTGTCGCTGATCGCCGCCAGCTTTGTGGTGGTGATGCGCAGCGATGTCCGGCTCGTCACCAACAGTATTGGGCGCGCCAAGGCGGAAGCAGCGGCCAATGCGGGCATTCAACGGGCCATGTTTGAGTTGTTCAAGCCGATCAACACACCGGATCGCTGGGCGGCAGACGGGGTGCCGCGAGAATGGGGCTATCAGGATGCCGCCCTCATTATCACGATGAATGATGAGGCGGGCAAGATTGATATCAACACCGCCAGTGAACCTTTGCTGCGCGGCCTGTTCCAATCGCAAGGGATGACGCCCGATGACGCGGTCGCTATGGTCGATGCGATGGCCGATTGGCGCGATACTGATTCGCTGAAGCGTTTGCATGGCGCGGAAGAAGCGGAGTATACGGCGGCGGGGTTGAAATATAAACCCGCCAACGCCGCTTTTCAGGCGCCCGAAGAACTCAAACTGGTGTTGGGCATGACGCCGCAACTTTATGATCAGATCGCGCCGTTGATTACGATTTACGCTAGACAGCCGGGCGTTTACTCGCAGATTGCGTCGCGCGAGGTGCTGCGGGCGATTCCAAATGTGACGGAGGAGCAAATTGACGCCTACATCCAGCTTCGCGAACAGGCGCGGCAGGCAAAGGCCGCAATCCCTATTTTCACTGCTGGCGCGGCATATTTGTCGGTAGGTTCGGGCTACATCACGCGGATTCGCGCAGAAGCAAAGCTGCCGGATGGCTCGAGTTTTATTCGCGAAGCGGTAGGCCGGCAGCTCGGCAACCCGAAGCGGTTTTATGCATTTCTACAGTGGAAAGAGGGGCGTGAACAAGCGGCAGCAGGCGGAATAATCAGCGCCCTTGGCCCAACATCGGGCTCACTATCGGCGAAGGCATCGCCACTCGCCACGCAACAATCTTCCTTTCCTGCGGCGCAACAGCCTTCCAAGCAGGGAACACCGCTAGGAACAAAGGTAAAATAGGCACCATGGCTTCTATTCCAGCATCCTCTATTACCCGCAGCGCCGCATCCACGCTGGCCAAATTCGGCATCACTGATCTTTGGCGCTGGTGGACGGGCGAGTTACGCCATTTTTTTCAGCCTTGGTCGGTACGTTGGTTAAACAACGAGGCAGACATCTCGGCGCTAGTGTGTGACGGGGTTTCGCTGGTGTTCACCCAACCCGTTTTCGCTGGGGTGGCCGCGAATAACATCAACGGTGGCATTGATCGCATTGACATGAGAAACGCCGACGGCGCAGCGCTCGCGCCGGACGAACTCAGACACGCGGTCATCGCGGCACTCAGTGCCCGCGCTAAGGACGTTAATCTCCTCATCGCGCCATGTTTGGCGCTGCAAAAGCACGTCACTTACCCGGCGGCGGCACTGGAAAATTTACACGATGTCGTATCTTTTGATATGGATCGGCAAACACCATTTAACGCATCGCAGGTTTATTTTGATGCCCGACGGGCAAATAGTGCGCATGTGGTCGGCGGCGGCATGGGTTCCGAGACGAACCCAATGGTCGGCGTTGATCTGCTCGCCGTGCCGCGCCAGGCCTTGCAACCGGGATTGCAGGCGTTGCGGGAGGCGGGCGCCAGCGTGCGCAGCATCGGCATCGCCGGTGACGCAGGCAGCCCCCGCTTTGAGTTATTGCCTGCTGCGGAAAAGCCGGCGCGTCGTTTGACGCGCTTGCAGGTCATTAATTTTATATTGCTTGGCTTCGCAGTACTGTTGGTGGTGGTGGCGATTGTGGTACCGATTTGGCAAAAGCGCGAACAGGCAATTGCGCTGCAGCCATTGCTACAAAAAGCGCAGACCGAGGCCGAGGTCACCAAAAAAGTAGAAGCAGAATTTACCCGCTTATCGCAAGAATATAACTTTGCAGTGGGCAAAAAATATACTGTTCAGCCGGTTTTGGAAATTGTCGAAGAACTATCAAGAATTTCGCCCGATACCACGTGGATTCAAACGCTGGAAATTAAAACTCTCACCAACAAATCCGGCCCTGCCGTACGTGAAGTGCAATTGATGGGCGAGGCCGCATCGGCATCAAAAATGATTGAACTGTTGGAGCAATCGAAGTTGTTACAAAACGCCTCCCAGCGTGCGCAAACCACACGCGGTAGCCAGCCCAACTTGGAACGCTTCCAAATTGCCACTGAATTGAAACCCCGCGCCCTGCCTGCAGCTTCGCCATTAATTGCCCTGGGAGCCGCGCCAGTAGCAGCGCTTGAGCCTGCCGACATGGCGAAACCAACGCCATCGCGATCTCCATCGCCAAACCAAGCAACAGCCGCCGGCCCCGCTGCCGCAAGCACAGCTGCACACACCTCCGCAACCGGTAATACAGATGCACACAATACGGCCAACAAGGCTGCCTCCGCAGCCACAGCCGCATCGGCATCTGCGCCGCTCAAACCCGTCACCACTAAACCCGCACAAACATCGCAGCCAACGCCCGTTTACGTTTCGCCACCAGCGATGCCATCCGGTGCTTCACCCGCCATGCTACCTGTTCCTGCCGCACCTGCCCTCCCGCCGTCGCCTGCCCCATCAACGAGCTTTCCAGGCTTGCCGCCACCCGGCTCGGTTGAACCGCCCGCGCCCGCCGGCGCCAAGTCCACCAAGTCCACCATTGCGCCCTCTCTGTTCGTCAATCGGACGGCATCATGAAGCGCAATGGCTTAAATTTACAAACCCCGCGAGCGAATCGTCTGGCCGCGTTGGTTATTCTAGCGTTCTTGGTCGTGACACTAATCGCGTTGATTGCAGTGCCGACGTATTTGGCACGCGAGCATTACGATGCCGCAAACGCCAAATCGTCGCGTTTGCTTGGCGCATACAAATCGTTGAACCAAACGCGGCCAATGTTGCTGCAATCGGTGGAATTGTTGCGTGTAAAAGATGCGAAAAAATTCTATCTGAAAGGCGCCACACCCGCCTTAGCAACTGCCGAGCTACAAGACATTGCCAAGGCAATCATTGAAAACAACGGCGGCCGATTATTGTCCACCCAAGCCATCGCCAACAAGGAAGACGGCGGCTATCGGCAAGTTTCCACAAAAATCCAGATGAGCGTGAATATTCAAAATCTGCGCCGCGTGTTGTACGCCTTGGAATCCAAAGAGCCGTACTTATTTATTGACGGCCTGCGTGTTCAAGCGCAGGTTCCCGCCGGGTTTAAGCCTGCGCCGGGAATAGAACCTGACATGTTTGTCGAATTTGATGTTGCCGCCTACTCGAACATAACGCCTACGATCGCAGCTGCGGACGCTGGGGGCAAATCATGAACCCAACTGCCAATCGATTGAATCCGCCATGGCTGCGCCGCTATGGCGTTACCGCATTGCTTGCCGCCTCAGGCGTCGGCATCGCGGCGATCATTGGTTACGAGGTGGATTGGGGACAGGGTGCTGCGCTTACGGATGTTCCAACCCGAAAGACTGTTGCATCCAACGCCGAACAGGCGTTGCTCCCTAGCTACACAATGCCGCCGATTGACCCGACCTATCAAGAAACAGTTGAGCGCCCGTTGTTTATACCAACCCGCCGTCCGGCGCCTGCGGGTTCGACAACGATGACCAGCATGCGAAAAGGCCAATACAAATTAACTGGCACTGCCATCAACGCAGGCATGACGGTCGCCTATTTGGTGGAAATTTCCACCGGGAAAGGGTTGCGAGCCAATCTCGGCGCGGAGGTTTTGCAAAGCGGCGGTATCAAAATCGACAAGGTTGAGGCAACGCGCGTGGTGCTGCGGCAGGGCGATGAGACTGAAGAGTTAACACTTCGCACGGCAACCTCACCACGCCCATCGCCCGCGGCTTTGGCGGCAAATCAAGCGCCGCCCGGCCAGATACTGCCTAACGGTAGCAATGGGACCAATGCCCAAGCCAATCAGCCACCATTCCCGCCGGGAATGCCGGGTGAGGCGCCTGGCCAGTTTGCCGGTGTGCGACCGCAGTTGCCAGGGCAACCGGCAAACGCGACGCCAATTGGCGCAGCAAATTCTGCCAACGCACCAAAATCGCCAGCGGAAGCAAGTTCGCTCTCTGGCGTAGCGCCGCAGCCGCCGGTCGATCCTGCGGCGTCGGTGCTCAGGCGTCGCCGCTTCCAAAATTTACCGCAGCAATAGCAAACGAGTTCTCCAATAACCCACCAACGCCAGCAACATTGTCGATATTTTTAAAAAGCCAGAACCTAAAAATGATGAACACAAAACCATCGTCGTCTGTTGAAGCCCGTCAACGAGAATCGCCGCATCGTTTGGCGGCTTCCGTCGTGTTGGCTATACTTGTACTGGCAAGTTGCTCGACACCAAAATCAACGATTACGCCAGCACCGCCAAACAATTCAGAAAGCGCATCGGCGAAAAGCCGTAGTGCTGTTGTTACAACCGGCGCCTCCGCCGACTCGACGTCAAACCTCCCCTTAACAATCAATAGCAACTCGGACAACAGCCGCGTTTACGCTGGCACCGGCCAGTTTGTGAAGCAAGCGGCGCCTGAGCCGACCGCGCCTAAAGGTGGTGAAGAAAGCTTCAACCTGAATTTTGAAGCACAAGATATTCGCGTACTAATCCAGTCGATTTTGGGCGATTATCTGCGTGAATCGTTCACTATTCACCCACAAGTAACCGGCACAGTGACGATCCGTACCTCGCAACCGGTTGCCAAACGAGATCTCGTGCCAATGTTAGAGATGTTGCTGCGCGATAACGGCCAGGTGATGGTGCGTGAAGAAGGGATTTACAAAATCCGCCCACAAACAGTGAGCACGCGCGGCACAACGACCCCGCAAGTGGCAGGCACAACGCCGCTACCAAACGGTTATTCGGTACAAATGGTGCAGCTTAAATTTGTCGGCGCAAAAGATATGCAGCGCATTCTGGAACCTTACGCGATTGATCCGATGGTTTCGGTACGAACTGACGACGCACGCAACCTCGTCATTTTGAGCGGAACGCAGCGAGAGCTTAAGCATTTGCTCGATATCATCGAGATCTTTGATGTCGACTTTCTATCAGGTTATTCAGTTGGCTTGTTCCCGATGCAGACCGATGTGAAATCATTGGCAGGTGATTTGGATCGGTTATTTGGCGGCGCGGCTGGGGCAGGCGCTAATGTCAGCCCGCTCGCGGGAATCGTTCGTATTATTCCAATTGAGCGGATGAACGGCTTGCTGGTGGTGAGTACGCAACCAAAATACTTGGAAGAAGCCCGTAAGTGGATCGAGCGCCTCGACAAAGCGGGTGGCGTGGCGGGCGGAATGCGACTCAATGTGTATCAAGTGCAGTACGGCAAAGCCGATAAGCTTGCACAATTATTGAGTGATGTTTATGGCAACGGGAGCCGTAGCGGCGGTACCAGTCCCTCGGTTGCACCGGGCCAGCGTGCCGCGCAGATCACTACAACGCCCAATATTCAGCAGAACCAACAACGCCCGCAGGCAACGCCTCAAACGCCGCTACAAGCCCTCGCCAGCGCTTTCCAAAGCAGCGGCTTGGGTGTGTCACAAAATACGCGCATCATCGCGGATGTGGATAACAATGCCCTGTTGATTTTGGCTTCGCCATCGGATTATGAAACTATCTTAAGCGCCTTAAAGCAACTGGACGTGCAACGCAGACAGGTAAAGGTGGAAGTGTTAATCGCCGAGGTGCAGCTAAAAGACGAATTGAAATACGGTATCGAGTGGTTTATCAATACGCGGAATAACACGACAGGTACGTTGAGAAATGGAGCACTTGGCACAGCAGCGTCTTCTGTTCCCTCTTTACTTCCGTCAACATTTTTACCATCGACGTCAACGACAACGGCCGGCACAACCGTAACGGTTCCCACCGCCGTAGGGCCCTCATTTGGTTTGCAACTTATAAACTTGGCAGGTGGCGGCAATATTCGGGCTGTACTGCAAGCGCTCGGTGATGATGGTCGCTCAACGATTATTTCGACACCTAATATCACCGTGCTCGATAATGAACAGGCGACAATCAATGTAGGGAAGAAAATTTCCGTCAGTACCGGACAAACCGTTGGCACGACCACGGCCAATACGGTTAATTCATTTTCTTATATTGATACCGGTGTGTTGCTCACCATTACGCCGCGCATTAACGCTGGCGGACGCGTCACGCTGGAAATCAACCAAGAGGTGAGTGACACCTCCGGGACATCCACCACTGGAAATCCGGATATTTTTACCAAGAAAGCGCAAACGGTGGTTAATGTCGCGTCCGGCGAAACTTTGCCGCTGGCTGGATTGATTTCAAAAACTTCCAGTTTCAACACCTCAGGCCTTCCACTTCTATCAAAAATCCCTGTCATTGGCGGCCTCTTCGGCACGCAGGGATACACCAATAATCGCTCTGAATTGGTGTTGCTCATTACCCCAGTCGTCATGAGTAACGATGATGAAGCACGCGCCGTAACCAATGAATTGCGCAAAAAATTACCGTTGCTGGAGAGCTATTTTCCGAAAGAGAAAGTGAAAGAGTAGGCCAAGTATTGGCGCCAACTGGCTAAAAAGTTGGGGGAATACACGTTAGACAATCCGCCATCCATGTTTTGAAAAAAAACGAATTGCCGAGCGACAAAACAACGCAATATGTCGCCCACCTTTGCCGGCCGCCTGCCCGCCGCCATGGACAATGCGGCAGCCCGTCACGCGATGAATTTCGGCTTCTGGACTTGATCGGCAAACGCGATAGCTCAAATCAAAATCTTCAAAATATAAAAAAAACGCCGGGTCAAATCCGCCAGTTGCATCCAATGCGGAACGGCGTATCAACATGAAGCAGCCGCTGACAATTTCTGCATCGGTCATGGGCGCATCAAATGGCGTTTCCGTACGCTCGTACCGACTGAGCCGTCTGGCAAAGGCTTGCCGAATAACGCTGGGTGCAAAACCGCGCAGCGCCAGCGTCAGCACGGTCGGATAGCGTTTGACAAGATATTGCGGCGTGCCGTCCTCGGCGGTGGCAACGGGCGTAATCATGACGCAGCGCGGCGTGACCTGAAAATATTGCAACGCTTCAGTCAGCGCATCGCGGGTGATCGTCACATCGGGATTGAGCACCAAATGGATATCAGCTCTCGCCTGCTCCGCCCTTTCGGTATTTTTAGCACTTTTGGTACTTTCCACGATCGCGAGATTATTGCCTCGGCCGTAACCCACGTTGCCCTGCCCTGCAATCAGCCGCGCGCGGAGCCAGACCGGGGAATTGCCGAGCCATTTTTTGAGTGCGGCTTGAATGGTTTCATTTTCTGCGTCCGAGCCATTGCCCACCAACATCACCTCGGCACGGCTAATTTTTCCTTGCGATTGTGCATGCTTTAAGGCTTCATGCAACGAGAGCAGCGTCGTGTCGAGCCAATCAAAATCCGGGCGGTAACAGACAATGGACACCGCAATATGTGCTGCTGGCATTTGCAGTTTGGCGGATTGCGCTGGTTGCGTGGCAATGGATTTTGCGCTAGAAATAGGACCAAGCATAGGGTCAACCATAGAATCGAAAACAGGCATAATGCGAGAATAGCACGCGGTCTCTGTTGTCTCTTTGATTACCGACGCCGAAACAATTGATGTCACACAAAAGGACATGCCGTTTGAATATTCCAACCGCCACCGATCTGATTGCGTTTCATGATGCCTGCCTCGCCACGCCGCGTTGGGGGACCGTCTTGCCCGTTAAATTTGCTGACGCCGTTTCGCCGTGGCACTGGATAGAGGCCAACCACCGCTTTAACAGTATGTTGTGGGATGAGGAAGATTTGGCGCGCCGCCGCCATGTGGCAGACGGTGAGATTGCGCAAAATAAACGGCATATCGATGGCTTTAATCAACGGCGTAATGATGCGGTTGAACGCATCGACGACTTACTTTTGCAAGCACTTGCTAACCAGTTAAACCCCGCTGCACGGCTCCATTCTGAAACGGCCGGCATGATGATGGATCGCCTGTCGATTCTGGCGTTGAAGATCATCGCAATGCGTGGACAGACTTTACGCGGGGATGCAGATGCAGCGCATAGCGCGACCTGCGGTGAGAAGCTCGCGCGCTTAAACGAGCAACGTGACGATTTGGCGGCGTGTCTTGATACGCTACTTGCCGATTGCGCGGCGGGGCGGGCGCGGTACCATCTTTACCGGCAATTCAAGATGTATAACGATCCCAAGCTGAATCCGCAGCTCTACGCTGCCCAAACATCGTTGCAGCATTAAAATTTATTTGAGCAGATGCCCCAAGTGTTCGAACACGATGGTGTCGCTTAATTCGTAGACATTTTTAGGCGCATCCAAAAATGACGTCTTTGCACCAATCGGCGCCCATTGCGCTGGGCTCGGCAAATAGTTTGAATAGGCAAACAAGCCCAACACGCCGCCCGGGCTTGCGGCGGCAAAATGCATCAACCCGCTATCGGGTATTAACGAGGTTCGTGCCCGCCAGATCAAACCAATGGCCTCTTTGATTGGTCCGCGGAACGAGACTATGTAGGGCAACTTTGCATCCAGCACCGGCTGCGCAATATCGTCATCACCCCGATAGAGCGGATTATTGGGTTTGCCGGGCGTCCAAATAAAAACGGTGGTGAGGCCATGTTGCTCGTGCATCCATGCTGCCCATTTCAGAATTTGTCGGGTGGTGGGCTGCACTTCGGTATCACGGGCACCAATCCCCAGTACCCAATACTTTTGTGGCGCAATTGATTTTGATTTAAGCCACTCATCCGCAAACTGCAAGGCGAAATCAGGCGGCTGATATTCTGGAAATGGCAAGCTGGCTGGAAGCGCAATATTGAGCGGCAGCAAATGCTTAGCGATACGCACCGATTCATGGTCGGCCTCATTGATTGTTTGCGCGTCGGTTAGCTTGGCTTGCCATTTTGCAGAGGTGGCACATGCAATCGTTTTGATAGCACCCACATGCAACGCTCGCCCAATCGCACGCGGTGATTCAGAGCCGCCTGCGGCAATAGCAACATCGAACTTTTCACGTTTGAGCTTCCAGAATAACGCGATCTGCCGAATCGCGGCACCGAAATCAATACGGCGCCCTGTCCGCACCCGCCGGTAAACCCAACGCTTATCGATGCAGGCGTTTTCTTCCACCACCCATGCGCTGTAGTCGCTGGCGAGCAAATGAATTTCCGCGTCCGGCCATGCCTCCCGAAGGATACGCAGCATTGGCGTGGTTAGGAGCAGATCGCCGAGTTTATCTCTCTTGATGATCAGTATCTTCAGAGTAAGTCCTAGTGCGTTCTGGGGGAAAAACGGGCGGTCATTCGAGGGGGCGGGAAGACAATTATTGTCCAATCAATAAATTTGGAAGGGAACTCAGACACAACCAAAAATGCTTGGCAGCTGCGCCAACGCTAGCGTTTGTAGAAACGAGTCCGCAGGAAATACGCGCGGCTATCGGCGGCGCCCCGCAAATTATTCAGGCCAATTCCGAATATATTGTTTGAGTAATTTATTCTCAAAGTCCGCATCTTTGATGGCGCTGCGGGCAATGTCGTGGAAGCTTAAAATGCCGACAAGTCGGTCTTGATTCATCACCGGCACATGCGTGATATGCAGCTCTGTCATGAGGCCGCGCAGGTGATCAACCGAGTCATCTAGTCTGGCAACGGGCGGGTTAGTTTTCATCACGTCGCGACATTCGGCTTGGGTTAGCTTTTCGCCATGCAGGTGAATGCCCTTTAGCAATTCCCGCAGGGTAATCAGCCCAACCATTACTTCATTGTCTTTGATGACAACCGAGCTAATTTTTTGTTCAACCATCAGCGCAACGGCGTTGGCAACGGTACAGTCTGGCGCCACTGCATAGAGTGCGCTGGCGACGGTTTGCGAGGCTTGCTTGGCTTTATCTTTTAGCAGTTCTGCAACGGTAGCATTCATGTTTAGATTGTCTATGATGGTGAAAGATAAACAGCATCCGCACGATTACAACATAACAACAGGGTTTGTGCGGGAGTCTCTACTAGCCAACGCAATTTTGGCAAGTTAGCTGTGTGCGCTTTTAGAAAATCCAATCCGAGCTACTCACTTTTTCGCCATCCCGCATTCAACCAAATTGCACCGCTCCTTAACATACGACTTGCCGCGTTCACGTCATTTAATAATGCGTAGCTTCCCGCGCGGCGTGCCTTTGGGTTTATGGCCTAGGGGACTATCGTTTGCCGTGGCGTCGTCGGTCGGTTTATCGTTAGTCGTTTTATCGTCAGTCGGTTTGTTATCGTTGAGTTTTTTGCCAGTCGCCCCCAAATCTTGGGCTGAATGAGCTGCAACATGTTCTGTCGCCGGCGCCACTTCGGCAGCGACGCCGCTATGAACTGATTGTAGCTGGGGCTGAACTTGCAACTGGGGCTGCAGAACCAGCGTTGGCCCGCTTTCCGGGACACTGGTGGGTGCAGGCACCGACGTAAGGGGCGCCGGCTCGCGTTCAAAATGCATTCCCTGACCATTCTCGCGGGCAAAAATACTAGCGACGGCATAAATCGGGACGGCAATCTCACGCGATACGCCGCTAAAACGGGCGGAAAACTGGATTAAGTCATTACCAATGGTTAGATCGCGTGTTGCCTGCATGCCGATCGATAAAACAATCTGACCCTTTTTAACGTACTCCATCGGCACGCGGGTGTTTTGGTCAACATTCACCCCGATATACGGCGTGAAACCGCAATCCGCACACCATTCATAAATGGCGCGGATCAGGTAGGGCTTGGTGGAAAGTTCAGCCATCGGGGGAATCTCAAGATCACCCATCGCCAAGCAATTTGCTAACGATGAATGGTGTCAGCGAAATTACTTGCGCATCGCTTTTTCGGACGCGGTCATGGAGTCAATAAACGCCTGGCGAGAAAATAACCGCTCCGCATATTTGAGCAATGCTGCAGCCGTTTTGGGCATCTCAATTTGATAATGCTCCAGCCGCCATAACAGGGGGGCAATTGCGACGTCGAGCATCGAAAACTCGTCACCCAGCATGTGTTTTTGTTTAACAAAAATAGGGGCGAGCTGAATCAGATTTTCACGCACGTAAAGGCGGGCTTTATCGTGCGTGTTGGATTTGCCGCGCTCCAAGACGTCGACGTGATTGAAAATTTCATTCTCCATGCGGAACAAAATCAACCGTGCGCGGGCCCGCATGACGGGGTCAGCAGGCATCAATTGGGGGTGTGGGAAACGCTCGTCAATGTATTCGTTGATGATGTTGGATTCGTACAAAATCAAATCGCGCTCAACTAATACCGGCGTGCGATTGTACGGATTCATGACGGCCAAATCTTCAGGCTTATTCATGAGATCGACATCCAAAATTTGGAAATCCATACCTTTTTCGTAAAGCACAATACGGCAGCGGTGGCTAAACGGACAAGTGGTTCCGGAATAGAGCGTCATCATGATGAATCACCAACTTTCTTTTTATACAACTTTATTAAACTTACCAAAAACATGAACATCAACAAAACATGAAAACGCAAAGCCGCGCTGAATAGCTTTTTAGCTGTTCGCTGCGCGGCGTTTGTTGCCGTTAAGTGAAACTACCTAACATCTTTCCAATATTCGTTCTTCAGCCAAAGGGTTGCAAAAAACGCAAGCACCAAGAAAAACAATGCAATCACCCCCAGCTGGGTGCGTTGTGGACGTGCTGGCTCGCCCATGTAAGTCAGATAATTCACCAAGTCGGTCACGTAGGCATCGTATTCAACCGGGGTCATTGTGCCGGGCTTGTCCATGGTCAGCTTCATGACCGGCTCCATATGCTCGCCATGACCCTTCTTTTCGCCGACCTTGGTTAGTACCTGCGTGCCTTGCAACTCATGCAAAATATGCGGCATGCCGACATTTTTGAATACCAAGTTATTCCAGCCGGTGGGGCTCGCGTCATCACGGTAATAGCTGCGCAAATAGCTATAGAGCCAATCCGCGCCACGGACGCGGGCAACGAGAGTTAGGTCGGGCGGCACCTTTCCAAACCATTCTTTTGCGTCTTTTGGATCAAGCGCGGACACCATGCTGTCCGCTATTTTGTCGGTAGTGAACATCAGGTTTTTCTTGACCTGATCCTCCGTTAAACCGATTTGCGTCAGGTGGCTGTAGCGCATGAACTGCGCGTTATGGCAATTCAGGCAATTGTTGACGAACGTTTTCGCGCCACGTTGCAACGATGGCTGGTCGCGCAGGTTAATTGGCGCGGCATCAAGGCGCACTTCTTCTGTATTCGCCATCGCTGGCCCGGCAATGGTCAGCGCCAGCAACGGTGCCGCAAGGAAATTTTTGAGCAAAGTTTTCATCAGTAGTTAACCCGTGTCGGTTCTGGTTTTTCTTTGTCGATCTTGGTATACCAGGGCATCAAGATGAAGAATGAGAAATAGACAATCGTCAACATGCGTGACACCAGTGTTGCGGTGTCCACGCCACCTAACATTGGCACGCCTTTCGGAAGCTGTCCCCAGACCGTGGTGGGCACGACACCCAAATAGCCAAGAATTAAAAAGCTCACCACAAACGCGGTCAGGAAGCCTTTATAAATCGGGCCGCGATAGCGCACCGAGCGTACCTTGCCGCGGTCAAGCCATGGCAGCGTGAACAGAATTAGTGTCGCCCCACCCATCACGGCCACGCCTGGAAATTGAGAGCCGAGCATGGAAGGTACCGCGCGTAGCATTGCGTAGAATGGGGTGAAATACCAAACGGGCGCGATGTGTGCCGGCGTGACCAGGGGATCAGCCGGAACAAAGTTTGGCCCTTCCAAAAAGTACCCCCCCATCTCGGGCGCAAAAAACACAATCGAGGTAAACGCACCCAGGAACACCACCACGCCGACTAAGTCTTTTACGGTGTAGTAAGGGTGGAATGGGATGCCGTCCAGCGGGGTGCCATTAACGGGATCCTTGTTTTTCTTGATATCAATACCGTCAGGATTATTTGACCCCACTTCATGCAAAGCCACCAAATGCGCAGCGACCAAGCCCAGCAGCACCATTGGGATGGCAATGACATGGAACGCAAAAAAGCGGTTTAGGGTGGCATCACCGATGTTGTAATCGCCTCGAATCCAGATCGCCAAATCTTCCCCAACAAGCGGGATCGCGCCAAACAAATTAATAATCACTTGCGCGCCCCAATACGACATCTGCCCCCAAGGCAGTAGGTAGCCAAAAAAGGCCTCTGCCATCAGCGCCAGATAGATCATGCAGCCGAAAATCCATAGCAATTCGCGGGGCTTGCGATACGAGCCATACATCAAGCCGCGCATCATGTGTAGATACACAACGAGGAAGAACATCGACGCGCCGGTGGAATGCATATAGCGAATCAACCAACCCCATGAAACATCACGCATGATGTATTCAACAGATGCAAAAGCGAACTTTGCATCAGGCTTGTAGTTCATCGTCAGGAAAATGCCAGTGACAATCTGCATCACCAAAATCAGCAATGCGAGTGAGCCGAAGTAGTACCAAAAGTTAAAGTTTTTGGGTGCGTAATACTCACCCAAATGTTCGTTGTACAGCTTTGAAAGCGGGAATCGATCATCGACCCAGCCCAGTGCCTTACCGGCTAGGCCACCAAGCTGCGGCTTGGCGGGTGTTTGTGGAATGCTGGCCATACGTTATGCTCCTTTGGGATCTTCGCCGATCATCAACAGCGTATCGGTGACGAATGTGTATGAGGGAATTGCGAGATTCAATGGTGCGGGCATCCCTTTAAAAACACGGCCAGCCAAATCGAATTTGGATTGATGACACGGGCAGAAAAACCCACCCGGCCAGTCGGCGCCCAGATCAGCTGCACCAATTTCCTTGCGAAGCGTTGGCGAGCAGCCTAGGTGCGTGCAAACGCCTTTGGCGACAAACCATTCCTCTTTGATCGAACGTCCAGCGCCCTTCACATAGGACGGCTGTTTGCTGCTCTTGCAATCGGGATCTGAAAGCAGCCCGTCGTTTTTGGCTAGCTGGGCGCTCATTTCGGGCGTGCGGCGCAAAATCCAGTGTGGTGCGCCACGGAATTCTACGGTCAACATTTGGCCAGGCTCAATAGTGCCTAGTGGCACCTGCACAGCAGCCCCTGCGGCCAGCGCGCGCGCGGACGGCTTCATACTAACCGCCAATGGGATGGCGACGGAAGCCGCCGCGATCGCGCCGACTCCCGCCGAGGCAGCAATTAAAATACGGCGTTTTTTGGGGTCAACTTCGTCTAGGACAATCGCGCTCATAAGCAGTCTCGTGGTGTTTGTGGTGAATCTGAGTTGAATCAGTGTTGGATCAGTGTTGGATTTTTTTGACTTTGTAGCTGCCAAGTCGTGTTCGAATGATTGCACTGCAAAGAAGCGCAACAATTAGAGTAAGCAAAGAACTGTTATTTTAGCTGAACCGAACAATAAACTTAAGCCCCCTGTAGAAGATTGTGACCAGAATTCTTGGGTTTATCGGCGATTTTGGCTTGGTTTCCCTCCTTAGCCGGTTTAATGGGGCGTTCGCGATGAAGTCAGCAAGCAAGCAACGCAGTACGCAATACAAAAAAATCAGGCGTTAATCCCAACCAGACGACCAGCGGTTTCGTGCTTTGGTTGGTTGATTCCATTAAAAGTTTCCTGCCCGCCCCTGATATTGGAGGCAACTATCGAGGGACTTTATCGAAGGAAAACGGCAAAGTAGTCTGCATTGAGAAATCCGTCAAAGTCACTTTTTGACTCGATTATTGACATAACCCCGCTAGGCGCATACATTCCGTGGTGTTCAGCTATCCTTGCTGATCCACATTAAAAAAGGGACCTAAGTATGAGTTTTTCCTCGGAATTCAAAGAGTTTGCAGTGAAGGGCAATGTGATGGATCTAGCCGTCGGCGTCATTATTGGCGCGGCGTTTGGCAAGATTGTCGATTCTGTGGTGGGCGATTTGATAATGCCGATCGTCGGCAAAATCTTCGGAGGCCTCGATTTTTCGAATATGTTCATCGGCCTCAACAATCAAGCGGCCGGGTTGACGCTCGTGGAAGCTAAAAAACTCGGCGCGGTTTTTGCCTACGGCAATTTCATTACAGTGGTAATCAATTTTGCTATTTTGGCACTAATCATTTTCATGCTCGTCAAGCAAATGAATAAAATGAAAAACGATGTCCCGCCAGCAGCACCTGCGCCGACGCCGGAAGATGTCGTTTTGCTGCGCGAAATTCGCGATTCGTTGAAAAAATGACATCAGTGAGTTTTATAATCTACAGCTCATTATTTCGAGGATTTAACGCTTCAAACTTGCAGAAATCTAATTAGCGTCGCATTTTAGTTACTTTGCGTTACAAACAGGGCATTCCAAGTGAATGCCCTGTTTATTTTGAGCGTTGTTTTTTTCACGCCTCGCCCCCATACTAATTATGTGATTTGTGGTTTAGTTGTTTCCGCAGCAATTTTCATGAATGCCAACTTTTTATAGAATCACTATGCGCCGTCTCTGGGTTATTTTTGCTGAGTTTGTCACCATCACGCTGGCGATTGTTTTCGTTGTCACGCTGATTCGTCCCGATTGGAACCCATGGCGTAGAAATGTCGTGGAAATTCGCGAATCATCCACGCCGGGCGGACTGCTAAGCGTTAGCGCCAATTCCAACAGCGCCAACCGACTAACTTACGCCGACGCAGCCAAAAGGGCGATGGTCTCAGTCGTCAATGTTTCGTCATCGCGTGAAATGAAACTCCCCAAGGGTCACCCGCTACAAGGCGATCCGTTGCTCCGCAAATTCTTGCCGCCGCAAGACGGCGGTGACGGCGATTCTGAAGCCGAGCAACAAGCAGGACTAGGCTCCGGCGTCATCGTCAGCGCTGACGATAAAGGTGGGTATGTACTTACAAACGATCACGTCGTCAACGGCGCCAACACTATCCAGATCTCATTTGCCGACGGCCGGGTGATCCCCGCCAAGGTGATCGGCACCGACCCCGAGAGCGATTTGGCAGTACTGCGGGTTGAGGGAAAAGGCCTTACTCCCATCACGTTCGGCCAATCCGAAAAGGCACAAGTGGGCGACGTGGTGCTGGCGGTTGGCGACCCGTTTGGGGTTGGCCAGACGGTCACCATGGGCATCGTAAGCGCATTGGGGCGCAACCGATTAGGCGTGAACCGCTATGAGAATTTCATCCAGACCGATGCGGCCATCAACCCGGGCAATTCGGGCGGCGCGTTAGTGGACCTAAACGGCAATCTGATCGGCATCAATAGCGTCATTTATTCCCAATCTGGTGGCTCACTCGGCATCGGATTTGCGATCCCCGTTTCGATGGCCAAAGGCGTGATGGAGCAAATTATTTCGGAAGGTTCGGTCACACGCGGTTTTGTCGGTATCACGCCAAAAGACATTACCCCCGAATTAGCCGACGCCCTGAAGCTGCCGGTCGCACGCGGCGCCTTGGTTGAAAATGTCAGCAAAGGCTCACCTGGCGATATCGCCGGACTCAAGGCGGGCGACGTGATTACCGCGATCGATGGCAAACTGATTCAGGACAGCGTGGCCGCGATGGCCGTCATTGCGGCGCTTAAGCCGGGTGTTGCGATCCCGTTTTTGCTGGTTCGCAACCGGCAAGAAAACACCGTGACGGTCAATATCGGCAAGCGGCCGAAGGTGCAGCGCGGCCGGAAAGACCTCACATTAACCACCCAGCCAATGGGCGCAATGGATTTTTCAGCGCGTCACGATTCTCGTGACAGACTGGGTTTTTTCGGCTGTTAATCGGCAACGGGTTCAGGCTCCGCACCCTTCTCTTTGACAAAAAACCGCGCAAAAATAATCCCAATTTCATACAAAATACAGAGCGGAATCGCAAGGGCAAACATCGACGCTGCATCTGGCGGGGTGGCTATCGCCGATACGCCAAACGCGCCGACCATCACGTAGCCACGTACCTCGCGGAGCTTTTTTACACTCACCAAGCCGGTTGCCACCAGCACAACAACCACGATTGGTGTTTCAAACGCCAAGCCAAACGCCAGAAACATACCAAGCACAAAGTTGAGATAATTTTCGATATCGGGGGCGACCGTAATCGAGCTGGGCGCGATTTGCGCAATAAAGCTGAACACCATTTTAAAGACCACGAAATAGCAAAACGCCATACCCACATAAAATAACAGGGTGCTGCTAAAAATCAGCGGGAGTACAAAGCGTTTTTCGTGTTTATAAAGACCGGGGGCAATAAATGCCCAAGCTTGGTACAAGATCACCGGCAATGCCACCAAAAAAGCGACAAGCATGGCGATTTGGAAGGGAATCATAAACGGTGAGATCACGCCAGTGGCGATCATTTTTGAGCCTACGGGCAGCGCATTTATCATCGGTTGCGCCACAAAATCATAGAGCTTCCCGGCGATAAACCACGGCGGCGTTACCAGCGGGATCAGCACAGCCACCCACGCGAATGCCGCTGTTACCAAGCGGCTTCGTAGCTCAATCAAATGCGAAACGAAGGTATCTTGGCCGCTGGCTTCCGATTCCGCACTCATGACGATACGGGTAAGGCGGACCCTGCGTTCGCTTTCGCGAGCACAGGGCGTTTTGCTTCTACACCAAAGTCAAACAATCCTTGGCCAAAATGATCGGCGGGCGCAACAGATTCATTGCTAGATATTGCCCCCAAACCAAGCACGGGCGCGACGTTTTGACGGAGTCCCCCCGTTGCGGATGAGTCACTTGTCGCACTGGCCGGCATATAAGTGGTTGAATCGAGCGCGACCATGTCAGGCCATGTCTGGGGCGATGCTTCTGCCATTGCGACAGTCCCGCCTATCGTGTTTCGCGCCGATTCTTCCAGCGATTTTACTTCCGTTTTGAAATCGCCTGCCTGCTGTTGCAGTGTTTGCTCGAATGAACGCGCCGCATCCACTACTTCCTTTTTTATGTTCGCCAATTCGGAAGACTCTATCTCGCGGGCAATATCGGCTTTGACACCGTTCACATAGCGCTGTATGCGACCAAATAAGTGCCCCGCCGTCTTGGCGACTTTGGGCAAGCGCTCGGGTCCCAGAACCACAAGCGCGACTGCACCAATAACGGCGATTTTAAAAAAACTAATATCAAACATAGCGGAAGTCTGACGTCACGGTGCTAGAACAAAATGTAACGGTGCGGCCGCAGTTCATCCTGATCAAGCCCACCACGGAAGCGTTCGCAACGGCTACGATTTTTGTTTGTCTTTGACTTCACCCTCAACGGTCTGCCCCGAATTTTCAGCCACAAGTTGCTCGGGTTTTTTATCAGCATCATCGGGCTTCATGCTGTCTTTAAAATTTTTGACCGCACCACCCAAGTCGCCGCCGATATTGCGTAATTTTTTCGTGCCAAAAACCAACAGAACGATCACTAACAGAATAATCCAGTGTGTAACGCTACCAAAACCGCCCATAAGAACCTCCTATAAAATTTTCCGCATCGCGCGCGGTGTGTTCACGCCTACGATGCGGTTGAAAAATGAACTTCTTTGAACATAATTAAGCTACTTTAACGCTTCATCTACATGCTTCGACTTACTGGCGGCGCCGAATGTTCCCGTCGTCCCATTCAATAATAAGGGGCTAACCGCCCATCACTCGCAATGCGGCAGAGCCGGGGCGGTTGCCAAACACATGAATATGCAAATGATACACTTCTTGCCCACCTAACTTGCCGGTATTGATCGCCGTGCGAAAACCATCCGTTAAGCCCTGTGCTTTTGCCAACACGGGTGCCATGGCGAGCAGTTTGCCCAAGAGTGCCGAATCGTCAGGTTGAACATCAGCCAACGTCGGGATAAATTTCTTCGGAATAATCAAAAAATGAACATCGGCAATCGGATGAATATCGTGAAAAGCGAAAATTTCGTCGTCTTCATAGACTTTTTTGCACGGGATCTCACCGCGTAAAATTTTGCCGAAAATCGTGGGGTTTTCTAAAAAGCTCATCGGCTACTTTCCATCCCGTGCGTTTTTTTCATCAATGCCCGAAACGCCCTCGCGGCGATCCAGCTCGGCCAACACATCCGCTAATTTAATATTTTGATGGCCCAGCATGACGAGCGTATGAAACAGTAAATCGGCGGCCTCATAGACAGTCGCATCACGGTCGCCAGATTTGGCGGCGATAATGGTTTCAACCGCTTCTTCGCCTAGCTTTTTCAGGATTGTGTCCAAACCTTTGGCGTTCAGCTTCGCCACGTAGGACGATTCTGGCGCGGTGTTTTGCCGAGCGGCGATGGTGGCTTCGAGTTTTTGTAACGTATCGTTCATAAATTTAATCTGCTCAGCTTGTGAGCGTTATTAATCAGCCGTGAAATTTCCGGGCGATGACAACACCCGCATCTGCGGATCGGCGACCCATTCGCCATGATTGTTTAAATTGAAAAAACAATTCGCCCGCCCCGTGTGGCAAGCAATGCCGCCGACCTGCTCCACGACGAGCAAAATAGTATCGCCATCGCAATCAAGCCGGATCGATTTGACATGCTGAATATGGCCGGACGACTCACCTTTTTTCCACATTGCTTGGCGCGAACGTGACCAATAATGCGCATCGCCAGTTTCAAGTGTTAACGCAAGCGATTCACGACTCATCCACGCCATCATCAACACGTCTTTGGTCGTCGCATCTTGCGCGATGGCCGCGACTAGGTTTTGGTCGTTCCACTTAACGGCGGCGGCTAACGTCGTACTCATAATCGCATCTCAATCCCACGCGAAGCCAAATGCTGCTTCGCCTGCCTGACCGTAAATTCGCCAAAGTGAAAAATTGAGGCCGCCAACACCGCATCCGCCTTGCCGTCGATCACACCATTCGCCAAATCATCGAGCGTGCCAACACCACCTGACGCGATCACCGGCACGCTCACGGCCTCAGCGACGGCGCGGGTGAGCGCTAAATCAAAACCAGATTTGGTGCCGTCACGATCCATGCTGGTGAGTAAAATTTCACCTGCGCCCAGCGCGTTCATGTACCGCGCCCATTCGACAACGTCGAGCCCGGTTGCTTTGCGACCGCCGTGGGTGAAAACTTCCCATCCCTCGGCGTTGACTTTTTTCCGCGCATCGATCGCCACCACAATCGCTTGCGAACCGAATTTATCGGCGGCTTCTTTCACTAACTGCGGGTTCGTGACCGCTGAAGTATTGATGCTGATTTTGTCTGCGCCTGCATTAAGCAAACGGCGTACATCATTCACCTCGCGCACGCCGCCGCCGACGGTAAGCGGAATAAAAACTTGCTCGGCCACGCGCTCGATAATATCCAGAATCAAACCGCGTTGATCGGCGCTGGCCGTGATGTCGAGGAAGGTAATTTCATCAGCACTTTCATCGTTATATTTTTTTGCGATTTCAACCGGATCACCCGCGTCGCGCAGGTTCAGGAAATTAACGCCTTTGACCACACGGCCAGCGTTAACGTCGAGACAGGGAATGATGCGTTTGGCTAACATAGTAAGTCTAGAGTGGGCGCGGCGTTTCAGCCATTAATGCCTGAAGAACGGCTTTAATACAAGGGTTTAAATTTTTGCCATGAGAGCGAAGCGAGAAATAGCAACAACACCGAACTACAATTCGGTCGCATGCGCGATTTCACAAGCCTTTGCAAAATCGAGCTTGCCTTCATAAATCGCCCGCCCTGTGATCGCGCCCATGATGCCTTCGTCTTCCACGGCCATGAGGCGCTTTACGTTATCGATATTATTCAAACCGCCGCTGGCGATGACGGGAATCGACAACGCTTTGGCAAGCTTTACTGTAGCTTCTATGTTCACGCCGGTCATCATGCCGTCGCGGCCGATGTCGGTATAAAGAACGGCCTCCACGCCATAGTCTTGGAAGCGCACCGCTAAATCAATCACATCATGGCCGGTTAACTTTGACCAGCCATCGGTAGCGACTTTGCCGTCTTTGGCATCCAGCGCCACAATGATATGTCCGGGGAATGCGTCACAGGCTTCGTGCAGGAAACCGGAAATTTTGACCGCTGCCGTGCCGATGACAATATAGGAAACACCGTCATCCAAATAGCGCTCAATGGTATCTAAATCACGAATGCCGCCGCCGAGTTGGATTGCCATTTCATCGCCGACTTCGGCAATGATTTGTTTGACCACATTCTCGTTTTTCGGCTTGCCGGCAAACGCGCCGTTGAGATCAACGACATGCAATCGTCTGGCACCCATGGCTAGCCATTTGCGGGCGGTTTCGCCGGCATTATCAGAGAAAATTTTGGCAGAATCCATTTCACCTTTTTCAAGGCGCACGCATTTGCCGTCTTTGATATCAATGGCCGGGATGATCAACATGATGGGAAATTTAAGGATTCCATTGCAGGAAATTTTTGTAGAGCGTCAGACCGGCGTGATGACTTTTTTCAGGATGAAATTGTGTGGCAAAAATATTATCGCGGGCAATCGCAGCGGTGAACTGAATACCATAGTTTGCCATGGCAGCACGCACATTGCTGGCTTTGTTGCTTTTGGCATTTCGGTCAGTTTCATCCGCGTTGCCCATTGCAGGTTCGACTTCCGACGGCTCACAGTAATAACTATGCACGAAATAAAAACGTTCTGCATCGGGAATGTTTTTCCATATCGGATGCATCCCGAAAAATCCCGCGCATTGGTAAACTTCATTCCAACCCATGTGCGGGACTTTTAGGGACGTATCCGTCGGGCGAAATTTTTGAACGGTGCCAGAAAAAATACCGAGACCGTCGGTATGGGTTTGCAAATTCGCCTCTTCCGAGGTGTCAAACAACATCTGCATACCGACGCAAACGCCGAAGAATGGTTTTGATTTCGTCGGCGAATTTGCCGCGTCTCGCACGGCTTGTTCCAAACCGCTTTCACGCAAATATTTCATGCAGTCGGGCATTGCGCCCTGCCCAGGAAATACGACGCGGTCGGCGTTTGCCACGTCTTGTGGAGAGCCGGAAATCGACACCTGAAACGGTAGCGCGTGCTCGCGTACGACGAACTCAAACGCCTTCGCTACCGAGCGCAAGTTGCCCATTCCATAATCGATGACGACGAGTTTTTGCATATTGCTTTTATTGGTAAATCATGCCAAACACCAGCATTGGCGACCACCTTGAGGCATTTAGTTAGATTTGCGTTTAAATCAGCCGCAGCGTTCAAGCAAGATTTTACCTCAGAAGGCGACGCCCGGCTTAGCTGCCAATACGCCACCGATGCAGGGCATTGCTGTGAAATGCCACAACGATCTTGCCGCGATGTTTTTTGGGGTGGCGCGGCAAGATCGTTAATGGGGAACTTGCGCGAGGTCTATCGTTGGCCGATTTGCTGGCAGTATTTTTGCGAAGGTTGGTCGTCCGCCGATCGCTGCAAAGTCAAACTACAAGACACTTAACTTTGCATACTGCAACGACAACCACTTTACGCCTTCGGTGCGGAATTTCACCTGCACGCGGGCGTCGTTGGCACGGCCTTCAAAATTCACCACCACACCTTCGCCAAATTTTTCATGCTTCACGTTTTGACCTACCGCGAACGGGTGCGTATCGGCTTTTTTGGTTTCAAAACCAGCGCGGGTCGTGTCTGGCGCGCCTTGGCGGCCGTAGGGTTGATTGCCCTGTTCGGCGTAATGCTGGGATGAATAACTCTGCTTATGTCCAGTATACGCGCTGCCAGATGAAGCATTGTCGCTACCTAAGCCACCGGCACGAACGCCACTATTGCCAATGTATCCACCATTGAAACCACCTGCTCCAAAATGCGCTCCATAGGCTGCGTTTTTATCCGGCACCACCAACCACTTGCAAAGCGCTTCCGGAATCTCATCGATAAAGCGCGAAACTACCCCGTAGCGCGTTTGGCCGTGCAACATACGCGAGCCCGCATAGGTTAGGTAGAGCCGTTTGCGGGCGCGGGTGATTGCCACGTACATCAGCCGCCGCTCTTCTTCCAAGCCGTCAAAATCGTTCATCGATTGTTCGTGCGGGAACAACCCTTCTTCGCAGCCGCTTAAAAACACCGCGTTAAATTCCAAGCCCTTGGCAGCGTGAACCGTCATCAGTTGCAGCGCATCGTCGCTCTCGCCTGCTTCATGTTCGCCGGCTTCCAAGCTCGCGTGGGTTAGGAAGCTGGTGAGCGCATCGGTGGGTTCTTCGCCTTCCAGCGGTCCCTCGAAGGTTTCCTCAAACTGCGCGCAGGCAGTGACCAATTCGCTCAAGTTTGCCAATCGATCTGCACCTTCGCGCTCGGCGGCGTAATGCGTTTTGAGACCACTCAATTCCAAGCATTCATCAACTAATTCGGCCAACGAGACCTTGCCCGAGGACGATTTCAGCGCCTCGCAGATCTTCAAAAACGAGCCCACTGCCAAACCCGCCCGCCCCGCCAAATCGCCGTTCGCAATGCCGTTGGCGGCCGCCGCATAAAGCGAAATATTGTAGCGCTTGGCCAAGTCCATCACTTGCTCTACCGAGCGCGCGCCAATGCCACGTGGCGGGAAATTCACCACCCGCGAGAAAGCACCATCATCATCCGGGTTGCCCGCGAGCCGCAAATAAGCGAGCGCATGTTTAATTTCAAGCCGTTCAAAAAACCGCAATCCGCCATAAACACGATATGAAATTCCCGACCTGAAAAGAGCGTGCTCAAGGACTCGCGATTGTGCGTTCGATCGATAGAGCAACGCCATGTCGGCAAACGCCATGCCTTCGCGATTCAGCGTTCGCGCTTCTTCCACCACAAACTCAGCTTCATCCAAATCAGTTGAAGCGGGATAGATGCGGAGGTTTTCACCTTTGCCTGCATCTGTCCATAAATTTTTGCCAAGACGATCTTTGTTGTGCGAAATAACAGCGTTCGCCGCATCCAGAATCGCGCCTTCTGATCGATAGTTTTGTTCGAGCTTAATGACATTCCCATTGGCAAAATCGCGCTGAAAATCGCGCATATTGCCAACTTCGGCACCCCGAAAGCCGTAGATCGATTGATCGTCGTCACCAACCGCGAAAACCACATTCGATTGCTCCGCCGTGCGAGAACCCGCCAAGAGCTGGATCCATTTGTATTGCAGCCGGTTGGTGTCTTGAAACTCATCGACCAAAATAAATTTGAACCGGTTTTGATAATGCTCGCAAAGCGGTTTATTTTTGCTAAGCAATTCGTAGCAGCGTAGCAGCAATTCTGCAAAATCGACCACACCCTCGCGGTTGCATTGCTCGTCGTAGGCTTGGTAAATTTCGACTTGGCGGCGGGTGAACTCGTCTTTGGCTTCCACCACATGCGAGCGCAGGCCTTGTTCTTTAGCGCTGTTGATAAACCACGACATTTCGCGTGGTTTGAATTTTTCATCGTCGACATTCAGCGCTTTGAGCAATCGTTTGATGGCTGATTGCTGATCGCCAGAATCAAGAATCTGAAACGTCTGCGGCAAATTCACGTCGCGATAATGCGCCCGCAGCATCCGATTACACAGGCCATGGAACGTGCCAACCCACATCCCTCGGGTGTTAATCGGCATCATTGAAGTCAAACGCGTCAGCATCTCGCGCGAGGCTTTATTGGTGAACGTCACTGCCAACAAACCGCTGGGACTGACTTGGCCGGTTTGGATTAGGTAGGCAATGCGTGTCGTGAGCACTCGCGTCTTGCCGCTGCCCGCGCCCGCCAGCACCAATGCGCTCTCCCGACCAAGGGTGACTGCGTTGCGTTGTTCGGGATTGAGGTTGTCGAGCAGGCGGGGGGAGACATGGGATTGGGGATCTGAGGCTTGCATGGGTGCACCGAAAGAAAGCGGGAAAGCTTGTCTTATTATAAGTGGTGGTACGCCGATCAACTGAGTCGGGCATGAAGTCGTCGTAAAATATTTTCTATTTCAGTATTGACTGAAATAACTGGAAGGCGTAAATTATTGATATGGAACTCAAACCCGTCGCCAAAAAATTCGTGCTCCACTGGGGCGAAATGGGCACCACTTGGGGCGTTAACCGCACCGTGGCGCAAATCCACGCGTTGCTGTTCATTTCTGGGCACCCCATGAATGCCGATGAAATCACCGAAACGCTTGGCGTGGCGCGGTCAAACGTGAGCATGAGTTTGAAAGAACTCTCGAATTGGAACCTCATCCGCTCGATACCGCTGATGGGTGATCGGCGCGATCACTACGAGACGACCACCGATGTGTGGGAGCTTTTTCGCACTGTCGTGCGGGAGCGCAAGTCTCGCGAGTTTGATCCCACCATCGAGGTATTGCGCGATTGTTTGAAAAGCGGCGATATTGCCTCTGAGGATAAAGCCGCGCAGCTGCGGATTAAGGAGACGTTGGCATTAATGGAAGCGCTTTCATCATGGGCATCAGAGATGATTCGCCTGGAGCCCGAGACGATGATGAAAGTGATTAAGATGGGCGCGAAGGTGCAGCAGTTTGTGCGCAGCAAGTCGGAAAGTTAACAGAACAGGTTTGTCGGATGCAAGCTGAATGCTGCCGTTGGCTCAATCCGTCAAACTCCGCGCCGGGCGAGGTGTTCGGCGTAATTCGGGTGTTGTCGGTTTTCGGTTGTTCTGGTGAGGGTTTGGTACCGGGGTGGAAGCTGAGGTTGAAGTTGGCTTTAACAGTACCGCAGTAGAAACAAGCGAAAAATTTTTAACTTTTTATTTCATTATTTACTGAAACTAAAGAAACAAAAAACAATTGAAGTTGAAATGGTGTTGAAGCGCCGTTGAAATTTCGCAGTGAAAGGAACCTGTGTGAAGATGACAACCGTAAAAACGCCAACGCATGCCTTGCCCAATCCGCAAGAGACCAACAGCCTCGGCAACCAGGTCGCGATCACCTACCCGCTCACCGTCTATTTTGATGGTTCATGCCGCCTTTGCAGCGGCGAAATGCAAAATTTCGTCGCGCGCGATGTGATTCGCGCCATTCAACAAAATAGCGCGCCGATGCTCAATTTAATTGATTGCAGCCCAGTCGATTTTGACGACAGCGCCTTGCCAGCCAGCCGCGAAACCATGATGAATATGATCCACGCCCGCGATGCAGCGGGGCGATGGCTGCGCGGGGTGGATGTGTTTGTGGCCTGCTACGCGGCTGCCGATCTGGGCGTTGTCAGCAGCATCTTGGCGCACCGATTAATCAAACCCTATGCGGCACGACTGTATCCGTGGATCGTGCGCAACCGCTATCGCATGTCCAAAATTGGCTTGCACCGGTTGCTGGAAATATTTTCCAAGCGCGCCAAAGCGCGTGCCGACCAACTCACGACACAAACAGCGCTGGCGAAAGTGGCATATGCACAAAGCCAAGTCTGCGCGGTGGATCGAAAAAATTGTGCGACATCGTTTAGCACCACCAACCATTAAATGAAGGAATCCATCATGCAAATCGGACTCTTTTTTGTCTCACTCGCGTTAACCCTGGCCATCGTCATGTTGCCTATGCTGTATCTGCGGCCCGTCAGCCGAAGCGTGTTGATGGAGCTTTGCGATCGCAGTGAAATCAGCGCCAAGTTCTGGCTCAGAACCGCTAAGGTGCTGGTGCTGGCGCTGAGCGGTTCACTCATGCTCGTGCTGATGTTCGGTAAAACTAACGTCGATTGGGCTGATGCTGCCCGCATCACGCTCATCTTGGCGCTCATAGGCGTGTTCATCACAGTGATGTTTGTATCGAGCAATATTGGGGGCGTGTGTCAATCGTAGCCAATGCTGCGACGAATGCCACCCTATCGACCGCCCCGAAAGCGGTCTAGGCCGTTGCGCCATAGCAACGAAGGAGCTCGGCGCTGGCTCGCGCCCACTTGCCAACGGCGCGCCATCATCGCGTCATCAAGTGAGCAAGTGAGCAAGTGAGCAAGTGAGCAAGTGAGCAAGTGAGCAAGTGAGCAAGATTAAACCGTACATTGGTTGCTAGACAACGCAAAACTTACAACGCTGTACCTGACGAAGCATGAGGAGAATGGTATGAACACGACACTCCAACCCCGCACAGAATTGAGCAATCATCTTGAATCGCCACAATTTGTGCCGACCAGATTTGACCAAAAAATCATGGCGGCGAGCAGGCCATCAAACGAACTAGGCTTTTGGAAAATTGTGGGCAGAGCCGTGTTTGTAGGACCGCTCATTGGCGGGCTGCCCTATCTTTGGGCCTTATTCCCCATCGCGTTCGCGTACCTCTTTGGAGCTGGTCCCGCGCTCATCGGTGGCGCGTGTTTTGCCATCTGGCTCAGAGCGGGTGGTCCGCCAAACACCATGCTGGGTGCGGCGTTCGGGGCATTATTTGGCGCGGTCGGCTGCATCGTCGCGGCGATTGGATCGCCACTTATTTCGACGCCGTCGGCCAGCTTTGAAGCCGCGCGTTTAGCGTTGGTGTAAGCAATCGAAGTAGATCGCTACCAGGGTTGGATACTCGTGCTGCCGCACGGCATATTTGCCGGTGGCATGCTTGGCGGGTATCTAACCTACCAAGAAAATAAAAAACCGGTCAAAGCAGAATCGTTGACGAGGAGACAAACATGAAATCGCATCTAAATATCCTCATCGTCGGCGGCAACGGCTTTATCGGCCGCCACATCGCAACAATGTGTGCGGCGGCAGGTCACAAAGTGATTCTTGGTGTGCGCAATGCGTCAGATCCGGACGGCACGATTGAATGCGACCTGCTAACCGATACCAACACTGCCGCATGGTTATCCCGGCTCACGAACATTGATGCCATTATCAACACAGTCGGCCTTTTGCACGCCAACTCAGCCGAATTCCAAGCAGTCCATGTTAACGCGCCAGCTGCGCTAGCAGCGGCTTGTGCCGCACTTAAAAAATCGTTCCTGCATGTGTCGATGCTGGGCTTGGAGAACGCCGCCAACACCGATTATTTTCAAAGCAAACGTCGGGGCGAGGATGCTGTTCGTAGTGCACATTCGGGTGCCATTATCGTCAGGCCTTCTCTGGTGTTTGGTCGTGATTCCCCCGCAACGCAGCTGTTGTTGATGCAGTCATACTTGCCGTTACTCTGCTTGCCGTCAGACACTAAAAGTATCGCACCCATTCACGTCGATGATCTTGCTGCGCTCTGTTTATCGCTTGTCAGCACGGTGCGGGCGCTGGGCTGCGATGTTGATGCCGTTGGTGCAGAAGAATGCACTATTGCCAGCTACCTCCAAGCATTACGCCAAGCCCGCGGCCGTTCGCGAGCGACCGTGATCTTAGTTCCCAACCGGTGGATGCGAGCCGGTTTGGCGTGCGCTGCATTTTGCGGCGCACGCACGATCACACCCGAAGCATTGGATTTAATGGAGCACCAGCACACCGGCGACAAACGCGCCTTCACAAGATGGATGCGCAGACAGCCCGCGACGATTGCCGAATTTCAATCAGTGGTGCAATAAATATTTCTTTCAACTGACTTGTTGAACGGTCTGAGCACCAACAAAAAATCACGCCCGCTTTTAGTCTTTTAGACTGAAATAGCTTCATCTGTTCGGAGGTCAACGTCTAAAAGTCCTCGCCAGCCCTTGTTCTTGGGCAATGACGGCATCGGCTCATGGCCAATTTTTAATCTGGCCGAAACCGAACGGATCGCAGGCCGCAACGATAAACATTTGGATTTTCGTATCGCTATATTTCGGGAAGTAGAAATCGCAGCGGACTGTGTTACCGCAAATAAAACAGATGGGACAAGCATAAACAAACCGGTAGAGACGACATCAAGCGCGATCGCATCAACTGTTTGCAAGATCCATAACACCCTCGGGAAAATTTACCTGTCTTTCGTTATTCCGTTTCACCGTTTTGGTGCTCAATGGTTGATCGCAAAAATGGTAAGGGCTAAACGGCAGTGATTTGCCGTTAAGGGCTATGTGGCGCGAAAGCGGTATCAACGTTGTGCTAGGCAAACTCCTTATTAGACGGGGCTCTTCATTCATTTTGCCTTGGAAACGCTTGCCTAGACTAGCGTTTCGTCGTTAAGACAAATTTCTGATCTGCTTGATCTCACTCTTTTTGGTGTGCTTTTGGCTTGCCCAGCCTCGCACTAGCACGCACCAAGGCCGATTAAACATCCGCCATGTATAATGATTTTTATGTTATTCCCGCTCTGAAAATCCAATAATTTCAGCTTGCTTAACACCCTTTGCCCCCTTTTCCCCCTTTTCCCCCTCTTTCATACTGTTCCTGATGGATCCCGCATACCTTCCCAAAGCAATTGAAGCCAGCGCCCAAGCGCATTGGCTCAGCACGAACGCGTACAAAGTTAACGAAAACGCCAAAGATAAAAACGGCAACATCAAGCCAAAGTTCTACGCCTGCTCGATGCTGCCCTATCCTTCCGGCAAGCTACACATGGGCCATGTGCGCAACTACACAATCAACGATGTGATGCTGCGCTATCGCCGGATGAATGGCGATAACGTATTGATGCCGATGGGCTGGGATGCGTTTGGGATGCCCGCCGAAAACGCCGCGATTGCCAACAACGTGCCGCCCGCGCAATGGACGCGCGCCAATATTGCTGACATGAAAGCGCAAATGCAGCCGTTGGGGTTAGCGTTTGATTGGTCGCGCGAGTTGGCAACCTGTGACCCGGATTACTACAAATGGAATCAATGGTTGTTCTTAAAGATGCTCGAAAAAGGCATTGCCTACCGCCGGACGCAAGTTGTGAACTGGGACCCGGTTGACCAGACCGTGTTGGCGAATGAACAAGTGATCGACGGCAAGGGCTGGCGCTCAGGTGTGCCGGTAGAAAAACGCGAGATCCCTGGCTATTACTTGGCAATTACATCTTATGCAGAAGAGTTGTTGGAAGGCGTTAAAACCAAACTCACTGGCTGGCCGGATCGCGTGCGCACCATGCAAGAAAATTGGATCGGCAAATCGACCGGTGTGCGGTTTGCCTTTCCGCATAAAATTAACGATGCAGCCGGGAAGTTGGTACAAGACGGCAAATTATTTGTTTTCACCACGCGTGCCGACACGATCATGGGCGTGACGTTTTGCGCGGTGGCAGCAGAGCATCCCATTGCCACCGTTGCGGCGGTGAACAATCCAACGCTTGTCGAATTTATTGAAGACTGCAAACGCGGTGGGGTGGCTGAAGCGGATATGGCGACAGCCGAGAAAAAAGGCATGGCGACAGGACTATTTGTCACCCATCCCCTCACGCAAGAACAGTTGCCAGTGTGGGTCGGCAATTATGTATTGATGACCTACGGCGATGGCGCCGTGATGGGTGTGCCCGCGCATGATGAGCGGGATTTTGCGTTTGCAAAAAAATATGATTTGCTCGTCAAGCAAGTGATCGAGGCGGGGAAAGCGTATTCGCTCGATGCATGGCAGCCGAGTTACAGCGATCTCGGCACCTGCATCGATTCCGGCGCAATGAATGGCATGAACTATAACGCCGCCATTGACTACGTCGCGGACCAACTAAAACCATTCGGCGGCGAGAAAAAAATCCAATACCGCCTTCGCGATTGGGGCATCTCACGTCAGCGCTATTGGGGTACACCGATTCCGATTATTCACTGCAGCGATTGCGGTGCAGTGCCGGTCCCCTATGCCGATTTGCCGGTGAAATTACCCGAAGATTTAGTGCCCGATGGCTCAGGCAATCCGCTCAATAAGGACGAGCGGTTTTTAAAATGCGTGTGCCCTACATGCCAAAAGCCTGCCCGTCGGGAGACGGACACGATGGATACCTTCGTCGATTCCTCGTGGTATTTCATGCGTTACTGTTCGCCCGATTCAGCCAATGCAATGGTGGACGCGCGCAATGATTATTGGATGCCGATGGATCAATACATCGGCGGTATTGAGCATGCGGTTCTGCATTTGCTCTACGCGCGTTTCTGGACGAAGGTGATGCGCGATTTCGGTTTGATTAAATTCGATGAGCCGTTTACGAACCTGTTTACGCAGGGCATGTTGTCGGCCGAATGTTTCTATCGCGAAGATTCCAACGGTAAAAAACGCTGGTACTACCCCGATGAAGTGACGGTTCATTTCGACGACAAAGGCCGTCCAACAGGCGCGGTCTCGGTTGAGGACGGCCGCGCCGTGATGCTGGGCGGCATGGAAAAGATGTCGAAGTCGAAAAACAATGTCGTCGAGCCCAAAGACATCATTGCGAAATTTGGTGCTGACACCGCGCGCGCTTACGTCATGTTTGCCGGGCCACCGGATCAAAGCGCGGCATGGTCGGATTCCGGCGCTGAGGGGGTGTTCCGGTTTTTGCGCAGGCTGTTTGTGTACGGACATGCGCAACGCGAAGCGATTATCAACGCGGATAAAAGCTTTAATGCCGCCGAATTACCGCGCGAATTAAAAGCCATTCGCCACACCATTCACAGTATTCTCAAGCAAGCTACACACGACTACCAACGCTTGCAATACAACACAGTAGTCTCGGCGGCGATGAAGATGTTGAACACATTGGAGGATGAAAATGCCTCAAACACCGCTCCCAGAGCGGAGTTTGAGGCGGCGGCGCAGGCAATCAAGCGTGAGAGCGTATCGATTTTAATTCGTATGTTGTATCCCATCGCACCGCATTTGAATTTTCATTTGTGGAACGAATTGGGCTTTGCAAAAACCGATGGTGAAATTATCGATACCGCATGGCCGCAAGTTGACGCCGCCGCCTTAGTGCAAGATGAAGTGCAAATCGTCGTGCAGGTGAACGGCAAACTGCGCGGCCAGATCACGGTGCCCGCATCGGCTTCGAAAGAAGCAATCGAAACGCTCGCACTGGCTGACGCGAGTGTGGCGAAACATACCGAGGGTAAACCGATTAAAAAATTAATCGTCGTGCCCGGAAAGCTGATCAATGTCGTCGTCTAAAAAACTTGTCCTCACCGTTCTGATCGCGATGCTTGCGGGCTGCGGTTTCCAACTTCGCGGCTCTTACGAATTGCCATATCAGGGTGTTTATGTGGCCGCGCCCATGACGTCGCTGGTGGCGAGTAATATTCGCCGAGAATTAACCGGTAGCAATGTGAGAGTGATGCCATCGCTCAAAGATGCCGATGCACAACTCAACATTTTGGAAGAACGCCGGGACCGGCAAATTCTCTCTCTTTCCGGTTCGGGAAAGGTGCGCGAATACGAGCTGCGCATGGTCGTTCGGTATCAATTAAACGATGGCAAGGGGATGACGGTGATTCCGGTGAGTGAGATTCGGCTCGTGCGGATTTTGGCTTATGACGACAGCAAAATCATCGCCAAGCAGCAGGAAGAAGCGTTGCTCTATACCGATATGGAGCGCGATGCTGTGGGGCAAATTTTACGCCGCATGGTGGTGGTCAAGCGTGCCGGTTCGACCGCGCAGTAGCCCGGACCAGAAACTGCACCACAGCCAACCGCAACTAAACCATTAACCCATGCGCCAAACCGCCGAACAATTTTTAGAGCGTCCGCCAAAATCACTCGCGCCGCTTTATGTGATCCACGGCGCGGAGCCGCTTGCTGCGTTAGAGGCGGCCGATTGTTTGCGCGATATTGCACGCAAAACCGGCTATGCGGAGCGCGAAGTTTTTATCGCTGAATCGGGCTTCGATTGGGGCAAATTGACGGGTGCGAGCAATGCGCTGTCGCTATTCGCCACCCTGCGTTTGATCGAAGTTCGCATCCCCACCGGCAAGCCCGGTAAAGAAGGCTCGGCCGCCATTGAAGCCTATTGTCAACGGCTGCCGGGCGACACGATCACCTTGTTTTTGCTGCCTGAAATGGATTGGCAAGGCAAACAGACGAAATGGTTTTCTGCGCTAGAAGCCAAAGCCGCCGCGATTGAAGCGATGCCGGTGGATCGTAGCCAGCTGCCGCGCTGGCTGGCGCATCGCCTGTCGCGCCAGCAACAAAGTGCCAACGCAAGCGCACTAGCGTTTTTGGCGGATCGGGTAGAAGGTAATCTGCTCGCCGCGCAACAGGAAATTAAAAAGTTAGGACTACTCTGCCCGCCTGGTGAGATTTCGTTGAAAGTGCTGGAAGATAGCGTGACCAATGTTTCGCGGTTTAATCCGTTTCAGTTGGTTGCTGCAATGTACGAGGCGGGCGATCAAGATACGACTAAAGCGGCGCGAATGTATCGCATGCTTGACGGCATGAAGGCGGAAGGTGAGGCGCCACCGTTGATTTTGTGGGTGCTGACAACCGAATTGCGAATGCTGATGCGGCTATGCGGCTTTACCCGTGGCGGGCGGCCACCGCATCCGTCGAAGGCACGAGCGCTGGAACAGGTTTCGAGGAAGCATACCAAAAAAAGCTTGACCGCATTGAACATCCAAGCCGCCAAGATTGACCGCATGATTAAAGGCTTGGACAGCAACGATCCTTGGGATGCACTGGCGCAGCTGGCTTGCGGCATCGGTGGGGTGCGGGCGCCCATGTCAGCGGCGGCAAAGCGGCGTGCCGCTTGAGATTTGCCCAACGCCCGTCATCAAACCTGATACAAACTCGAAGCAGTTAGAATAGTGAACATGAGCAACAATCTTTTTCCGGTAAAAAATTTAAACATCGCTGACATGATGCGCGATGTTGGCGTTCGCGCCAAAGCCAGCGCCCATGTATTGACACGCGCCAGTACTACGCAAAAAAACGCAGCATTGATTGCGGCTGCTGACGCCATTCTGGCGGCAATACCGAAAATTTTGAGCGCCAATGCAATTGACACTGCACGTGCCAAAGTCGGCGGATTTGATCAAGCTTTTATTGATCGTTTAACGCTAACCGAAAAATCCATCTCCGCCATGGCCGGTGGTGTGCGCGAAGTCGCATCGCTTGCTGATCCAATAGGAGAAATAACCGAACTTAAATTCCGTCCGTCCGGCATTCAAGTTGGCAAGATGCGCGTGCCGTTAGGCGTGGTTGGCATGATTTACGAATCGCGTCCGAACGTAACCGCGGATGCAGCAGCACTGTGTTTGAAATCGGGCAATGCGTGCATTTTGCGCGGCGGCTCAGAGGCTTTTGAAAGCAATCGGGCGATTCATGAATGCGTGACGGCCGGTTTGCGGAGCACGAATTTATCCACGGACTGTGTGCAGCTCGTTGGCACCACTGACCGCGCAGCAGTGACCGAAATGCTCAACATGCGCGGGACCATTGACGTGCTCATTCCGCGCGGTGGTAAAAGCTTGACCGCCAAAATCGCCAATGAGGCCAAGGTACCGGTGATTAAACATTTGGATGGCGTATGTCATGTTTATATTGATTCTGCCGCCGATGTCCAAAAAGCGATTGCCATTGCTGATAACGCCAAGACGCAACGCTATGCGCCCTGCAACACAATGGAAACATTGCTGATTGCACGCAGCATCGCGAAGGAAACGTTGATTCCGATTGCAAAAATATACGCCGCCAAGCAAGTTGAAATGCGCTGTTGCCCCGAAAGCCGCGCCCTGCTTGACTCTGCCGATGGAGACCGCCGACCGGGGGCGGGCGATTTTGCCGACTATGCACTTCTGACTGATGCAAGCATTGATGATTGGTTCGCCGAATATTCTGCGCCAATTGTCGCCATTAAAATAGTTACCGATTTAGACGAGGCGATGGCGCATATTGCCCGATACGGCTCCGCGCACACGGATGCCATCGTTACTGAAAACTATTCGCACGCAATGCGATTTTTGCGTGAGGTCGATTCGGCCTCGGTGATGATTAATGCCTCAACACGTTTTGCCGACGGTTTTGAATTCGGTTTGGGGGCCGAGATTGGCATCTCGACCGACAAGCTCCATGCCCGCGGCCCGGTGGGGTTGGAAGGATTAACGTCACAAAAATGGGTGGTGTTTGGCGATGGCCAGATTCGAACTTAACATCGTCAAACTTAAATTCATGGCTCCCAAAACCACCGCCAGTCAATTCAGTTGAAACCCATCGTCCTTTTCGGCGGCACGTTTGATCCCGTTCATCACGGGCATGTCGCGATTGCCCAAGCCGCGGCCGATGCGTTTGACCCGCAAAAAATAATCGTGTTACCGGCGGGCAACCCCTATCAGCGTGGTCGCATGCCACTGGCAAAGGCCGGTGATCGGGTAGCGATGCTGTCAATGGCGATGGGGCTTGGCGCGACCAAGGTGGTGATTGATAAACGTGAGTTGCACCGCACTGGGCCGACCTACACATTTGATACCTTGCGCGAATTGCGCAACGAGCTAGGCGAGAAAATCCCGCTCATTTGGCTGATCGGCTCGGATGCGTTTGCAAAAATTGATACTTGGAAAGATTGGTCAATGTTGTTTGAATTAACCCATTTTGCTGTCGTGATGCGGCCGGGAGATGCGCCGATTGAATCCTCGGCGAGCGCCGATCTGAACGCGATGATTTCAACCCGATATCGTTTTGCTGGCGCGACGGACGTCGACAAATCGCCCGCAGGGTGCGTCATATTACTTAAAACCATCCCGCCCAAGGTCTCGTCAACCGATATTCGCGCGCGGCTTGAAAACGGCGAGGCGATACGCGGTTTGCTACCCAACACCGTTTGCGACTATATTGAGCAACATCGGCTTTATTTACCTTCTTCTTAAATTCCCATTCACTTCCAATCAATACAAAAATACTGCTTATTTCTCGGAGATACCCCCACAACATGGCTACCGCAAAAATCAAACTCGAATCCAAAACCAGGTCCAAAAAACTACCCCAACCTAAAAATCTAACGGATATCGTGATCGATGCACTTGAAGACATCAAGGCGCGCGATATTCAGCTCGTCAACGTAATGAAAATCACTTCGGTTTTCGATTACATCGCGATCGCCAGTGCCGATTCCACGCGCCAAACCAAAGCGCTTGCCAATAACGTGATCGAAAAGGTTAAAGAGGCTGGCTTTCATATCATCGGCACGGAGGGCGAAGGCACCGGTGAGTGGGTGTTGGTTGATTGCGGCGATATTGTGGTGCACATCATGCAGCCCGCCGTGCGCGAATATTACAAACTCGAAGAATTATGGCGTGAAGGCAAAATTGAGTTCCCAAGGCCTAAAGTCGTGAAGCACTTGGTTGCTGAAGAAGCTGTTGAGAAAAAAACCGTTGGCAGAAAGGTGGCGGTCAAAAAGACACCTGCAAAGAAACCGGTTGCTAAAAAACCGACGGCAAAAACCGTCGCGGCCAAAAAGCCAGTTGCGAAGAAACCCGTCGCAAAGAAGCCTGCGGCTAAAGTACCCGCGGCGAAAAAACCCGATGTAAAAAAGCCTGCAGCGAAGAAGCCAGCGGCCAAAACTTTGGCTGCTAAAAAACCTGCCGCCCGTAAATCGACCGTGTGAAGCTATACATCATCGCAGTCGGACATAAAATGCCAGCATGGATTCAAACCGGCTTTTCGGAATATGCCAAGCGCATGCCGCCTGAGGCGCGCATCGAATTGATTGAGCTAAAGCCGGAGGACCGCGCCAGCAAACAAGTCGCAAAAGTATTAGAGCAAGAAGCAGTGCGAATCGAGGCCGCGTTGCCGAAGTCAGCGGTGCGTGTGGTGCTTGACGAACGAGGCGCCAAGGTAAATACCGTACAACTTGCTGAATGGTTAAAACAATGGATGGCTGATGGTGTGAACCCCTGCTTTATGATTGGTAGCGCTGACGGCTTGGCACCATCGCTCAAAGCCAGCGCAGACAAAACGATTGCACTATCGGGCTGTACGCTACCACATGGCATGGTGCGCATAATGTTGACCGAGCAGCTTTATCGGGCCTGGTCGATCAACCAAAATCACCCATATCACCGTGAATAACAGCCAATCTCAGACAACAGCAAACCGGTAAAGAATAAATCGTGAATCCGCAGCAAAACCCCCAGCATGTACAAGCCAAAATAATCTATCTGGCTTCTAAAAGCCCGCGCCGTCGCGAGTTGTTGAAGCAGATTGGGGTGCAATACGAATTGCTGATGATGCGAGAGGCTCCGCACATGCAGCAGGACGCGATGCGTGAGGATGGTCGTGCCTTGCCAGTCGATCTGGATGTCGATGAATCGCCGCGCGAGGGAGAGTTGCCAAGACTCTACGTCGAGCGTATTGTGCGCCTCAAAGCCGACACAGCGCAGCGTATGATGCGTTCTCGCAAACTATCATCGCGCCCAATTCTAACAGCGGACACCACCGTCGCTATCGGCGATGGGATTTTAGGCAAGCCAATCGATGCAGCCGATGCGATCGGGATGTTAAAACGCCTTTCCGGTCAAACCCATCAAGTGTTAACAGGAGTGGCCGTCTACGCGCACGGCGAAACCGATTTCGTACTTTCAACAAGTTTTGTCACCTTTGCTGCCATATCTGACGCCGACATCAAACGCTACGTCGAAACTGGCGAACCGATGGATAAAGCGGGTGCGTACGGTATCCAAGGCCATGCCGCAAAATTCATCAGCAAGATTTCCGGCAGCTATACCGGCGTGATGGGCTTACCCTTATTTGAGACGGCGGAGTTGTTGCGTAAGGCGGGGCTTCGGGTTTGAGTTGGCTTGTGGCCAAAACCATTTTATTAACCGCCGTATTTGACGTTCAATTTGAGAAATATATCCATTTCAGGAACGCGCTCAGCTTCGATTTGCTGAACCTGAACCAGTACGCGGCTCGGTATGAGCGGCATATACGCAGCACGCTGGGGTATGTGTTTTTCAAGCATATTCTCACCGTAGACTTTTTCTGTGGTGAGTTTGATCATGGCAACGTGTACAAACGCCATTTCGACATAAAGGTCACGGAAGGAACCAACACCAAAGATGCGAAAGCGCTGTATGTTAGTCGGGGGTTTGCCTGAATCGAAGGCATCATTGGCTGACTCGCCCCAACAAGTGACATCGTAATCCATGATGTCCGCGGATACTCGTGAGACTATCAGGGGTTGACCCAAGCGTACCGTTATATTCAAGGCAAGGCGCTCTGATCGTGTAGGTAAAATTTCCTGCTTTTCACAAATAGTTTCGACAATTGATTCGAGCGCGACATGCGAGGCATCAGGTAAACTCCAGCTAGACTAAAACTTTAGCGGAGCACTTCTTTGAACGAGCAAATACTGATTAACGTCACGCCGCAAGAATCGCGGGTGGCGATCTTAGAACAGGGTGCGGTGCAGGAGCTGCATGTGGAACGTGGCTCCAACCGAGGGCTGGTGGGCAATGTTTATCTTGGGCGCGTCGGGCGTGTGTTGCCGGGAATGCAGTCGGCGTTTATTGAAATCGGCTTGGCGCGTGCGGCTTTTTTGCATGTTGCCGAGGTTTGGTCGGGCAACAAAACGGCTGAGCAAAAACCAATTGAAAAATTGCTGCACGAAGGTCAGACCATTGTTGTGCAGGTTATCAAAGACCCGATTGGCAGCAAGGGCGCGCGTCTCTCAACGCAAATCTCATTTGCCGGTCGCTTGCTGGTGTACCTGCCGCAAGATCAGCACATCGGCATTTCGCAGCGCATTGAAGACGAAGCCGAACGCGAACATTTACGCGAGAAGGTGCATGCGCTCATGCCGCCGAGCGAGACGGGCGGATTCATTGTTCGCACCGTCGCCGAGACGGCAACTGATGAGGAGTTAACCGCTGACATTGAATACTTGATCAAGCTTTGGCGTGGCATTTTGGGAAAATCAAAAACCGCTGCGCCACAAGCATTGCTCTACCAAGATCTCGATTTGACGCTGCGGGCGTTGCGTGATTTGGTGACGTCGGAGACTGAGCGCATTATCGTCGATTCGCGCGACACACATCTGAAGCTCACGCAATTCGCCGAGCAATACAGCCGAAAATCATTGAGTGTGCTGGAACATTATGCGGGGGACCGTCCGCTGTTTGATTTGTTCGGCGTGGAAGATGAAATTGAGCGCGCATTGAAGCGCCGTGTTGACTTGAAATCTGGCGGCTATGTGATTATCGATCAGACCGAAGCGCTCACCACGGTGGACGTGAATACCGGTGCCTTTGTATCGGGCCGAAGCTTTGACGACACTATATTTAAAACCAATCTGGAAGCCACGCAAGCGATTGCGCGCCAACTGCGGCTGCGCAATTTGGGCGGTATTATCATCGTTGATTTTATCGACATGGATAACGATGAACATAAAAACGCTGTGCTAGCCGAATTTAACAAGGGGCTTTCGCGTGATCGCACACGGATCACCGTTAATGGCTTCACGCAACTTGGCTTAGTCGAGATGACGCGCAAACGTACCCGCGAAAGTTTGGCGCATGTATTGTGTGAATCCTGCCCGACCTGTTCGGGGCGAGGCGAGATTAAATCGGCGCAAACGGTTTGTTATGAGGTGCTACGCGAAATTATGCGATCAGCTCGTCAGTTTGATGCCAAAGAATTTCGTATTTTAGCCGCGCAAAGTGTCATTGACCGATTCTTGGATGAAGAATCGCAGGGCGTGACAATGCTGGAGGATTTCATCAAAAAGCCGATTTCATTATCGGTTGAAACTTCTTATACGCAGGAGCAGTTTGATGTGATTTTGGTTTGAGTTTGCCTCGCTGCACTTACCCCACAGGCACCACGCCGTTGCGCTTTAACTTCAACGTTTCGCTGATTGCGCTACCACCGGTCGGGCGATCGTTCGGCCGCAAAAGGCTCTCAAACCTTGGCGGATGATTCAAATTTCACCGTATCCATAAATGCCGTTTTATCGCTGCTATCGGAGGCAGGCTGCGCAACTGAAAACCGCACCGTCTCGGCAAAGGCCGTGCTGCTGATGGTTGGCGCCAGTGGCACAGGTGTGGGAGTGCTTGCCCATGCGGTATGGCTCGCCGATGACACATCTGGTGCCGGCCCCACATCGCGAACCTTCATAATCAGGCCGGTAATTAAATCGAGTTGTCCCTGAATTTTTTTTCGTTCCGCCTCCAGTTTAGCGACTTCTTCTTTCATGGCACTGGCGCGCTCGTTAATCTTAGCGAGCGTGGCAAGACGCGCCTCCAGTTGCGCTTTGTGGTCGCGGATCTGTGTTTCAAGGGGTAGCGGAACGGCCGCTAACCAACGTTCTGTATCGGCGCGGGCTTCGTTAAAAATCTTGCGGGCTTGGTCAATCAACATGCTCCAATAGCGCCGGATCATCGGCGTCTTGGCGCGCACCACGATGTTGACCGGATCTTTACAAAATTGCTCCGTCTCATACACCAATAATTTCAGCTTATTGCGCGGCCCCTCAAAGTCGAGTGGCGGCATTTCCATTTTTTCAAACTGAAACCGCTCATGGAATGTGTTGTAAACCCCTTCCATCAAGCGCAACACATCTTCGCCTGCCAGCGTGACACCGCTGAACTCAGTATTAATGCGTTTAATCAGGTCCCGCATCCCCTTCGTGAGCCCCATTGTGGTCCATGAATCGCTGATTGCTTGACGGCTCTGCGAACACAAAATATCCAATTTGGCCGGATTAAAAACATCAATAACGGCATTGCGCTTTTGATTAAATACGGCGCGCTGCATTTTGTATTCGCTTAGTGCGGCGTTATAACTTTCTTTTTCTGCACTGACCTTTTGCCATAGTTTCATCGTCAGATCGCGCCCCTTACCTGCCAGCAAGTTGAGCTCTGCAAGCTGCACTTTGTTCGCTTCCAGTTTTTGCGAACAACTGCGATGGCTCGTCACCATCATGGTGCCAATTTCATTGGTGACGGCCTTGGCCAAAATTTGGCGTTTAATCGGGATAATTTTAGTGGCCAGATAGGTTTCCAAGCGACCAATACCCGAACGTTCGACCATTTCTGGATCATCTTTGATCCGCCCTACCAGCGCTTTTTGCGCCGACACGGCGAAAACTTTATCGCTCGTTAAATGCAATTGCTGGCAAGTGGTTTCGATCATGCGCGTAACGCCTGCCTGGATTTCAGGCTGCGTTTTCAGCTCGTCCCACATGAGGTCAATTTTGTTCAGCACCGCCATTTTCGCGGGCAGCGCTGATTTGACATAGCGTTCCCAAATTTCCAAATCGCTTTTAGTCACACCGGTATCAATGCCTAGCAAAAATAACACCGCATGAGCATTGGGTACGGTCGATAAGGTCAGTTCCGGTTCCAAACCGAGCGCGTTTAAACCCGGCGTATCCAGTACTGATAAACCACTTATCAGCAGCGGGTGCGGATAATTAATGATGGCGTAACGCCATGCTGGTACTTCGACCACATCGTCTTCATTCGGTGCTGCACCCGAATCATCGAACATGGGAATCAAGCCCATCATTCGGGCATCGAGCGCATAAACCCGTTTGGTATCCGCCAGCGCGGATAGCGCTTGTTTCATCTGTTTCGGATCATCAACATTTAAGCGGATTTTTGACCATTCCACTGGCATATTTTTAAGTTGCGAGATCGATTCATCGCGGTAGCGGGTTTCAACCGACAAGAGCTTCAGATAGGGCTCCTCGTTCGGATCATGAAAAATTTCGGTAGGGCACATCGTGGTGCGACCCACATCTGAAGGCAGCAGGCGTTCTTTAAAACTGGAAAAAAACAGCGCGTTAATAAGCTCAGATTTGCCGCGCGAAAACTCGGCTAAAAATGCCAGCAGCATATGGCCTTTATTGAGCGTTTCCAGCAGATCGTAAAACCGGATCGACTGTTGAACGTCTAGCTGATTCGTCTGCTCCAGCCAATCATGATAGTCATGCACAGCGCGTGACAAAGCGGTGCGCCATTCATGGTAGCGAGCTATTTCAGATTCAAGGCGAGAGGTGGATTCCACGGTTTTTATCGTTGCCACTTTAGAGAAGCATTTAGGAATATTTTTAAGCTATTTAAAGACAAAAATCATTGGTCGAATCAGCCTTTGCAACAGAACGGGTTATTTTCTAACTTTGTCGTCGCGATAGAGGCAAAATCTTCTATATCGTACACCTAGTTAGGGATGCCCGCCGCCCCTAAATAGGCAAATCCCGCAGGATTTGGCGAACCGTGCCCTCAAGCAAGGAAATTGGCAGCATCAACAATACCTGCAACGCGATTAGCAACACCATTGGCGAAAGATCAACACCACCCACCAATGGAATGATGCGCTGGAACGGACGTAAAAACGGCTTGCATAGCGAATCAAAGAAAGGCTGGATGGGATGGTACGGATTCACCCACGACAACACGGCTTGAACCACGACCACACCCATCAATAAGTAGATCGAGAGTTTAATCACCATTACTAAGCCATAGGCCACTAATGCTGCCCAAAAAATCGGGTTTTCAAAAGCTGCCGCACCCAACAACGCCAAAACAACGCCCCAGAGTACAATTTCAACCACCCAAGCCACTATCAACGAGGCGCTGTCGAGGCCGAAAAGTTGGGGCACGATACGACGCGTTGGCTTCACTGCCCAGTCAGTGAAAGCGACGACAAATTGCGCAATTGGATTGCGAAACGACGCGCGAAATGCCTGCGCATAGAACCGCATTAACACCGCCAATACGAACAGATTCACCAACGTAGTGAGAACATAAATAACGGCTTGGATCAACATGAATGGCGCGCTTCCGGGAACCGCCCCATCAGCGGCATAGCGCCAAGTTTTCCATCGCAATTCCCACGGCAATATTGCAAATTGTTCCTCCTATTCATTTTTGAGTGTTTCACCCAGCTCGCGCGATCGGGCACAAGCCGCCTTCACGCCATCGATAAAGATAGACTTTAACGCAACGGCATCAAAATATTCAATGGCCCGTTCCGTTGTGCCATGTTTGGAGGTAACTTTTGCGCGCAACTGTGCCGGCGAATCTGAACTTTGCGCTGCCAATTTTGCGCCGCCTAAAAAGGTTTCCTGCGCAAACAGCCGCGCCGCGTCGACCGGGAATCCCAGCTCTATTGCCGCCGCCTCAAGCGCCTCAATAAAATAGAACACGTAAGCGGGGCCGCTACCCGAGACCGCTGTCACCGCGTTCAACATATCCTCGCTCTCAAACCAAACCGTTTTGCCAACCGCGTGCAGCAAATTTTCGGCAATCGTCCGGTCAATAGCGGCCACATTCGGCGGCGCGTAAAGTCCGGTAATGCCCGCCTGGATCAGCGCTGGTGTGTTGGGCATGGTGCGCACAATCTGCGTGTAGGGTTGCTGCGCTGTGCCAAGCCACTTCGCCATCGATTCGATACTGACACCAGCGGCAATGCTAATCACCAATTGGCGCGTCAGTTTGCCAGACAACGGTACCAGCGCCGCTTCCATCATTTGCGGCTTTACGGCCAACACAATCGCGGTTGCTACCAACAGAGTTTCCATGACGCGATCATCGACTTCGGCCGATACCGGAACCCCCAATTCCTCCATCTTGGCGCGTGCAGGCTCGAATGGATCAATCACCCAACAATCAACTAGCGCTTGACCTTTGGCAATCAGGCCGCCCAGAATCGCTTGGCTCATGTTGCCGCCGCCGATGAAAACAAGTTTGACCGTTTCTGACATTGGATCTGACCTTAATTCCTTGCGCCAAAAATAGCGCTGCCAATTCTGATCATCGTTGAGCCTTCTTCAATCGCGATTTTAAAATCCTGCGACATGCCCATAGACAAAGTATCAATCATCATGCCCGAACGAGGTGGGTAACGCCGCAATGTAAGCCACAATGCATGCATTTTCTGAAATTGTGCCCGTTGGGTTGCAACCGCAGGCGTATTTTCGATAATTGTCATCAGTCCACGCAAGTTGAGGTTGGGCAAAGTGGCGATCTCTGTGGCGAGACTCAACGCTTCTTGCGGATCAACGCCACTTTTACTATCCTCGCCGCTGACATTTACTTGGACGCAAACATTAAGCGGCGCTAGGCTGGCATCACGGTGGTTTGACAATGCCACTGCAATTTTCAAACGATCCACACCGTGCACCCAATCAAAATGATGCGCCACCAGTTTGGCCTTGTTGCTCTGTAAAGGGCCAATGAAATGCCAAATCAAGCCCTGTTTGCGCGTGAGCCCGAGTGCCGCTAATTCAGCCACTTTTGCCACACCTTCCTGGACGTAGTTCTCGCCGAAATGCCGTTGCCCGGCTTGGAATGCTTCGAATATAACTGCCGCCGGTTTCGTTTTGGAGACGGCGACTAATGTGACGTTTTGACGTAAATTTTGATCCAAATTGGCGAGGCGTCCCGCAATCACGGCATCTTTCTCACGGTGAATTTGTTGCAAGTTCGCTTCGATTGGGGACATAATCATTGAGTGGGTTCACAGCGTGCGTTCATTGCGCGGCTCGCGCAAATTCGTGGGTACAATTACAGAATAATTCGAGACCAAAACCATCCAAGGAAAGTATAAATGGAAATCGCAGAACTCTTAGCCTTCGGCGTAAAAAACAAAGCTTCCGACTTGCATCTTTCCGCAGGTTTACCACCGATGATTCGTGTCCACGGCGATGTGCGCCGGATCAACGTTCCAGCGCTTAGTCATGATGATGTGCACGGCATGGTCTATGACATCATGAACGACGGCCAGCGCAAGATGTATGAAGAGAATTTGGAGTGCGATTTCTCGTTTGAGATCCCGAACCTGGCGCGGTTCCGGGTGAATGCGTTTAATCACCAGCGGGGCTCCGGGGCGGTGATGAGGACGATTCCGTCTAAAATATTGTCGCTTGAAGAGTTAAATTGCCCGAAAATTTTTTCCGAATTGGCGATGACCCCTCGCGGCATGGTGTTGGTAACGGGTCCGACTGGTTCAGGCAAGTCCACCACGTTGGCCGCGATGGTGAACTACGTGAATGAAAACGAGTTCGGCCACGTGCTCACGGTGGAAGACCCGATTGAATTTGTGCATGAATCCAAAAAATGCTTGGTCAATCAACGGGAAGTTGGCCCCCATACCTTGTCGTTCGCCAATGCCTTGAGATCCGCGTTGCGTGAGGATCCGGACATTATTTTGGTGGGCGAGATGCGTGATTTGGAAACAATCCGCCTTGCAATGACAGCGGCTGAAACCGGCCACTTGGTGTTCGGCACCCTGCATACTTCATCGGCAGCCAAAACGGTAGATCGGATTATCGACGTCTTCCCTGCAGCTGAAAAAGAGATGATCCGCGCGATGTTGTCGGAGAGTCTGCGGGCGGTGATCTCCCAAACGTTGTGCAAAACCAAAGACGGCCAGGGTCGCGTTGCGGCACATGAAATCATGATCGGCACACCGGCAATTCGAAACCTGATCCGCGAAGCAAAAGTGGCGCAAATGTATTCCGCGATCCAAACCGGGCAGGCTATCGGTATGCAAACAATGGATCAAAATTTAGCTGATTTGGTGCGCCGCAATGTCATTAGCGTGGCCGAAGCGCGCAACAAAGCTTCCAACAAAGACGCTTTCAATTAAACGCGTTTTCATTAAGAAAATTAGGAAATTGAGCGCAAGCTTAATTTTAGCCAGGAGAAACCATGGAACGCGAACAAGCCCTCAAATTTGTGCACGAGTTATTGCGTGCCATGATCGCCAAAAAAGGCTCTGATCTGTTTCTCACTGCCGGCTTTCCGCCCGCGATGAAAATCGACGGAAAAATGACACCGGTTTCATCGTCAAGCTTATCGCCCGTTCATACCGGCGAAATCGCGCGATCGGTAATGACGGATAAGCAAACTGCAGAATTTGAAGCGACCAAAGAATGCAATTTCGCGATCTCGCCGTCGGGCATTGGCCGCTTCCGGGTGAATGCATTTTTCCAGCAGGGGCGGATTGGCTTGGTGATGCGGACCATCACCACGACAATCCCGAAAATGGAAGATTTGAACCTTCCCGAAGTGCTCAAAGATGTTTGTATGACCAAACGCGGTTTGGTGATTTTGGTCGGCGGTACCGGATCCGGCAAATCGACCTCGCTAGCCGCGATGGTCGGCTATCGGAATGAAAATACGTTTGGCCACATCATCACCATTGAAGACCCGGTTGAGTATGTCCATGAACATAGAAACTGTGTGGTCACACAACGCGAAATCGGCGTGGATACCGACAATTGGTTTGCGGCCCTGAAGAACACGTTGCGGCAAGCGCCGGATGTGATTTTGATCGGTGAGATTCGTGACCGTGAGACCATGGATTACGCGATTGCGTTTGCCGAAACCGGCCACCTGTGTATGTCGACGCTGCACGCCAACTCGACCAACCAAGCGCTTGACCGCATCATTAACTTCTTCCCTGAAGAGCGCCGTCACCAGTTGCTGATGGATCTATCGCTCAATTTAAAGGCGTTCATTTCACAGCGTTTGATTCCAAAAAAAGAAGGCAAAGGTCGAGTTGCAGCAATTGAAATTTTGCTCAATTCGCCACTCATTCAAGACTTGATCTTCAAAGGCGAGGTCCACGAGATTAAAGAAGTCATGAAGCGTTCGCGTGAAATCGGTATGCAAACGTTTGATATGGCGCTGTTTGATTTATATGAGGCCGATCTGATCTCGTATGAGGACGCACTACGTAACGCCGATTCACTCAATGATCTGCGTTTGAAAATAAAACTCGAAGGCAAATCCTCAAAAGAAAAAGATTTGGCTTCCGGCTTGGAGCATCTGGAAATTGTTAAATAGTTTATTTGCACATTTGCGTCGGGAGACACAAATGCGGAAAATGGCGATCTTTTTACTGATGTCGGTGTTCGTCATCGTCCTCAGCAGTTGCACCGTTTTGAGCCTGGTTGCCGAAGACAAGTTGAAATATAACAATAGCCCTGCACCTTCAGTGGGTGCGCTTGGCTACCCGGTCGCTTCGGCCAAGCTCAACACAAAGTCTCCGACAGACATTGGTCTGGATTTGGATCTAGCCGTTGCCAGCAAAATAATGGCCACCTTGACGCCCGCGAAAGTAACTCTTGAATTTCGTGATGTTCCCGAATGCGCCGACGACAAGGTAAAGGTTTGTTCCGCGCTTAATGGCTGCAATTGCGTGGCCAAACGCGACAACAAAAAACCATAAAAGCAAATGCAGCGTTCGGCAAGCTTTTTGGCGGTTTTTGGATCGGGTTTTGAAGCTGCATCAAGCTAAGTATCTGAATGCGCTAAATAGCGAATAACCAACGCTAACGACCAGCACGATCAGTGTGGCAGCCAACGGCATTTCTAGGTTGTTGGTTGGGTCAGTGCCGATCTTTGCTAAATTTTCTTGGAACCGTTTCATCATGAACTCCTTGGTGGGATGCGTTTTGTGCTCGGCAAATCATCTGTTGAACACAATGACAGTATGTTGTTGGGACATAGATCCTTCTTGAACAAACCTGCCGAGTTGTTGAATAAACTGGCTATTCGATTGAACAAATCGGCTATTCTTGGCGAATGATGAAAACCGCCACACCTAATGCCGCTCCAAAAATCCACATTTACACATGGCCTGAACGGTTTTTATACCTCGGCCCCAGTACCCGAACCTCAATGCATCGCAATCACGCCGCTACATGGCTGGTTGCGCGTGAAGGCACATTGCGTGTCACATTATCGTCAGGCGCGGTGTTGGAAAATGAAGTGATCTATGTGCCAGCTGAGACGGCTTTTTCGACCGAGGACGCGCCATCACTGATCGCAGCCTTGTACTGGGAAACCGAGAGCGAAAGTTTTCAACGCGCCGCGGCGCAGTTTGATGCAACGACCGCGCGTGGGTTTCCTTGCCCGTTCAAAAATCGCGAAGAGTTGGCTGCGCTGTATCACGCATCCGCATCGCGCACACAAGCTGATGGACTGCTCGCCGCAATATTCGGCCTCGATAAAATGGGGGGCGCCGGATCGCATTCGCACGATCAGCGCATCAGCGAGGCACTACAGTTTTTACGCGAGGCGCCGGATGCTTACGACAGTATCGATGCGTTGGCGGACCGTGTGCATCTTTCATCGTCGCGGTTTGCGCATTTGTTCAAAGAGCAAGTCGGCGTGCCAGTTCGGCGCTATGTGCTATGGCAAAAAATGCGGCGCGCCCTTGATCTCGCGATGGCGGGTGATTCGCTGACCACGGCCGCCCTCTCGGCTGGCTTTGCCGATTCGGCACATTTATCTAGAACGGTTCGGGCCATCATGGGCGTCGCGCCAGAATTCTTGTTTCGGCATCGAGAACGATTGGTGCTGCATGAATAGCGTCAAACTCTAGTATTGGCGGGCTTTTCGAAGGAGAGTCCGTCGGAAGCGCTAGCCAAACAGTCACATTTAGTTATTTTCGATTCCCGCCTGCGACCATTTTGTATTCATACAATCGGCATTCAATTTTGCCGTTGAAGAGTGGTGTTTTTTTCGACGCGGCGAGACGCACACCTTTAGGCAGCAGCGTGTCGCCCGTAAAAAAATAAGCGCGCCAGCCGGCGAATTTTTGTTTTAACAGATCACCGAGCTTAGGATATAAATCGGTTAACGCGGAAGTCTCGCCCAACCGTTCGCCATAAGGCGGGTTAGTTACCATTACGCCGGTTTCTTCCGGCGCAGAAATTTCGAGAATATTGGCTTGCTTGAGCCGCACACAATCACCTAGTCCATTTGCGAGCAAATTGGCATGGGCGTCGTCGAGCGCCTCGCCGTATAAATCCGAGCCATAAATGGGCAGTAAGGTCTTCGGCTTTTCAGCCAAGCGAGCTTCATTGAGCATCTTGCTCCAAGCGGCAGAATCAAAATTTTTCAACTTTTGAAACGCAAACTGTCGGTGTGCGCCGGGCGCAAAATTTAGCGCAATCTCGGCGGCTTCGACCAAGAATGTGCCGCTACCGCACATCGGATCTAAAAACGCTTCGCCCGGCTGCCAACCTGACAGCGCAATAATGCCTGCCGCCAAGTTTTTTTTCAGCGGAGCGGCGCCCGTGTGTTCCCTCGAACCCCGCTTGAATAGGGGTTCTCCAGACATATCAAGATAAATCATGGCATGAGTGGGGCTTAAAAAAACATGGATTCGAACATCCGGTTCGCGGGTAGCGACATCGGGCCGGGAGCCGACAACTTCGCGGAATTTATCGCACACCGCATCTTTGATTCTGAGGGTGGTGAAATCCAAACTTTTTAGCGGGCTTTTTTGCGCGTTCATCTCCACCTTGATGGTACGGGAAACCTCAAAGCGTTGCGGCCATGGCAACAGGAGCACGGCATCGTAAATTTGATGTTCGTTTTCATACGGGAAATGCGCCATTTGCCACAGCACGCGACTCGCGATGCGCGAATACAAGTTGGCACGGTAGGCGTCAACAAGTTCGCCTTCAAACGCCACGCCGGCGTCATCGGCTTGGATATTTTGTGCGCCAATCGCAAGCAACTCGGCTGCAAGTGGTGCAGACAACCCTCGTGGACAGGGAGCGAAAAATTTTTCCATAATTGCTAATTCTTACAATTCGTTTAAAGCGACGATGAACGATTCAAAACGGCTTCACGATCACCAAAATTACGATGCCAATCAATAGTGGCAAGGTCGGAATTTCATTGAGCCAACGATAAAAAACATGGCCGCGCTTATTACGACCATATTTGAAATCGGTGATCAATTTTCCGAGGTAAAAATGGTTCGCCACCATGAGCGCGACCAACAACAATTTTGCGTGCAGCCAACCGCCGTGATAGCCATAGCCCAACCACAACCAAGCGCCAAAAATAATAGTCAAGAGCATGCCCGGCGTCATGATGCCGAAATAAAGTTTACGCTCCATAATTTTAAAACGTTCAATCGAAATCGTATCGGTAGCTTGCGCGTGATAAACAAACAAGCGCGGCAGATAGAATAGTCCTGCCATCCAGGTGATCATGAAAATAACATGTGCGGACTTGATGTAAAGCATCTCAATATTCCTAACTTAGTTTGTTGCAGTGTAGTGATCAAGCGCGCCATCCAGCGTCCCTTGCGCTGCCATGATGATCTCGCAAAACTCGCGCACGGCACCGTGCCCGCCCCGCGCTTCTGTCACGTAGTTGACCCGCGCTCGCACAAACGCAGGCGCTGTCGGGACGGCAGCCGAGAAACCACAATGCAACAGGATCGGCAAATCGACCACATCATCTCCAATCGATGCCGCTGAACGCCGCGCCAGGCCAAGACTTTCGAGCAGCTTGCGATAGGCGTCCGCTTTATTTTCAACATGTTGCAGTAGATGTTTGATGCCTAAATTTTGCGCACGCATTTCCAACGCTTTGCCGCCGCGCCCAGAAATAATCGCCAGTTCGACACCGCTGCGTTGCAGCATTTTCATGCCATGGCCGTCGAGTGTATTGAAGACTTTGATCGTCTCGCCTGCGTCGGTATAAAAGAGTGAGCCGTCGGTCATGACGCCGTCGACATCGAACACCGCGAGTTTGATTTCGCGAATCCGCGCGACGATCTCAAGGGATAATTTCACAACGCGTCTTTCAAAATGGGCCTTTCATAAACCGCCCCTCACAAAACACCCATTCGCATTAAATCCAGCACATGCACCGCGCCGACGATTTTGCCCGCCTCATCCACGACCAATAAGCCGGATGAGCCAATTTTGTAGCGCTGGATCAGTTCTGCTGCTTCTGCCGCCAGCTTGTCAGCGGTTATGGTTTTCGGGGTTTTGGTCATCACATCCACCACGCGGGTTTCCCGGAAATTATCATGGGTTTCCAAAGCGCGGCGTAAATCTCCGTCGCTGAACACGCCTAGCAATTTATCGGCCGCATCAACCACCGCCGTCATTCCCAAACCCTTGCGCGACATTTCCATGAATGCTTGCGGCAGCAAGGCATTTTGCGGCACCTTGGGGAGCCGATTGCCTGTCACCATTACATCAGCAACATGCACCAGTAAGCGTCGCCCCAATGAGCCGCCAGGGTGATGCATCGCGTAATCTTCTTCCCCAAAGCCGCGTGCATCGAGTAGTGTAACGGCTAATGCGTCACCAAGCGCCAAGGTGGCCGTCGTACTGGCTGTCGGCGCCAAATTCAGCGGGCAGGCTTCTTTTTCGACACCCGCATCCAGATGAACAGTGGCGGCTTTAGCCAGCGTTGAGTTGGGTTTGCCGGTAATCGCGACAATCGGCGTGCCGCGACGTTTGAGTTGCGGGAGAATTTTTAAAATTTCATCGGACTCACCCGAGTTAGAAATGGCGATCACCACGTCATCTTTGGTAATCATGCCCAAATCGCCGTGGCTGGCCTCACCGGGATGCATGAAAAACGCGGGCGTACCCGTCGAAGCGAGGGTTGAAGCGATTTTTCCGCCAATATGGCCGCTCTTACCCATCCCAGTCACGACCACGCGGCCTTTGTTTGCGGCAACGTCGAAGAGCAGCTTGTGGGCGGCAATAAAATCATCGCCTCGCTCCCCTCGAAGCTTGGCTTTAAGCGCAATCACGGCATCGGCTTCGATTTGAAAGGTTTCTTCGGCCAACGCGAGCGTGCGCGCGGTATCGGCAACTGGGCGGGGATGTAATAGACTTGGCATACTGAGATTGTAATGGCTTGGGACTGATTTTTCTTAAAGAATATGCCACATCGCACACCGCCACCATAAACATGCATTCAACCCTTCTCCTCATCGTCATCCTGCTCGCAGCAGCCGTGGTCACGGTGGCGGTATTTCGGCGCATGAATATGCCGCCAATTTTGGGCTATCTGATGGTTGGGATGGCGATTGGCCCGCATGCGCTGGGCATCATTCCTGATTCCGACGGTACGCGCTATTTGGCGGAGTTTGGCGTGGTGTTTTTGATGTTCTCGATCGGCCTTGAATTCTCGCTGCCGCAATTAAAATCGATGCGGCATATAGTGCTGGGTTTTGGTCTATCGCAGGTGCTGGTGACGATGGCCATTGTGTTTGCCGCTGTGCTATTTGCTGGGCAAGGTTGGCAAACCGGCGTGATCGTCGGCGGCGTGCTGGCGATGTCTTCGACTGCGATCATTGCCAAAGCGCTGGCCGAGCAAACTCAGCTCCATTCCTCGCACGGCAAACAAATTATGGGCGTGTTGTTGTTTCAGGACATTGCTGTGATTCCGCTGCTGGTTTTGGTGCCTGCACTGGCGCTGTCCGGTGAACAGTTGATGGTCGCGGTCGGCATGGCGTTGCTGAAGGCGGCAGCTGCATTAACGGTCATTTTGCTGGTCGGCCAGCGCATTATGCGCCCTTTGTTTCATGTGATTGCCGCACAAAAATCGTCGGAACTGTTCGTTCTTGCGGTGTTGCTGGTCACGCTGGGGCTATCGCTCGTAACCGAAATTGCTGGCGTTTCGATGGCGCTCGGCGCTTTCCTGGCAGGCATGCTCATATCCGAGACCGAGTATCGCTATCAAGTCGAGGATTACATCAAGCCGTTTCGGGATGTGCTGCTCGGTTTGTTTTTTGTCACGATTGGCATGTTGCTCAATATTGACTTGGTGATTGCGCATTTTGTCTTGGTGTTATTGGTGTTGACGGCGCTACTAGCACTGAAATTTTGCATCATCGTTGGCCTCGCCATGCTGTTTAAAAATGATCGTGGCGTGGCGCTGCGCGCCGCGCTCGCGCTGGCGCCCGCCGGTGAATTTGGCTTTGTGCTGCTCTCGCTCGCCGGAAAAGTGAATGCCGTCCCACAAGCCACTTTGCAGGTAGTGCTGGCCGCCATGTTGATTTCAATGTTGATTGCCCCTTTGCTACTCGCTTATAGCGAAAAAATTGTCATGCGCTTGGTGGCCAGTGAATGGGAGCAACGTGCGGTGCAATTGCAACAGCTTGCGATCCGATCGATGGCTAAACGCGGCCATGTCATTATTTGTGGCTATGGTCGCTCCGGGCAAAGCCTGGCGCGGTTTTTAGAGCAGGAAGCGATCTCGATTATCGCGCTTGACGCTGATCCGGCACGGGTCAAACAAGCCGCCGCTGCCGGCGATTCGGTGGTGTATGGTGATGCTTCGCGCAAGGAAGTGTTAGCAGCGGCTGGCCTCGCACGGGCCGCCGCAATTGTGGTCAGCTTCGCTGATACACATGCCGCGATGACTATCTTGGCCCATGCCCGCGAGCTGCGCCCCGACGTGCCGGTGGTCGTGCGGACGTTTGACGATACCGATGTCGAAAAACTCAAGAAAGCGGGTGCGGCCGAGATTGTCGCTGAAGTGGTCGAAGGATCGCTCATGTTGGCCACGCAGACCATGCTGCTGCTCGGCATACCGCTCAATAAAGTATTGTCAAGATTGCGCAGGGTGCGCGGGGAACGCTACCAACTCATGCGCGGCTTCTTTCCTGGCGCCTCCGATGATGAAGACCATGCTTTCGACGGACAACAATCACGACTACAGTCCGTGCTCGTTGACGATGGTGCCGCCGCCGTTGGCAAAACGATTGAGGCGCTTAAGCTCGGCGATTTGGGGGCGACCCTGATCGCCCTCCGCAGACAAGGCGTGCGGGAAACGAACCCCGCACTGGGAACACTGGTCGAGGCTGCCGACATTTTGATTTTAGCCGGTACGCCCGAGGCGCTCGCAAAGGCTGAGATTCAGTTGTTGCAGGGCTAACGGGAGGCGTCAAAAGCTCGCGCCGCCGGACAATCAGTGGTGAAGCGCGTTTTGAGACGAAAATGCCTGAAAGTCCGCCCCAGAACTAGGGTTTACGTCGAATATTTTGCCCCGCAAGAAAATAAAAAGCCCGCAAAAGCGGGCTTTTTATTGAGGTAACGTTGCTTTAAATCAGAACGAAGCACACACAATGTATTGTGAACCATCGACAATCGCGGTGTTAGCGAGCGCTGCTGCGCCGCGCGCAGCACCCGTGGCAACCACGCGAATCGAGCCAAGCGCCGTATTGCCATCATCCATGGTGGAGTCAATTTGCTTGGCGTATTTGCCCAAC
>JANYBL010000031.1 GCA_025360815.1 Burkholderiales bacterium | reverse complement strand
ATGGTATTCACAGAGCCAGATTCAACGTGCAGGATGGTGATTTGTGCACCGGTTGCAGGCTTGCCGTCAACGAGCGTAATACGGCCAGCGATCGCCGACGTGGTGTTTTGTGCGATTGCCGGTGCGGCAACCACCGCGAGCGCCATGCAAACGGCGATGTGCGAGAGCCGGACGCGATTAGAACTGTTTTTCATGGTGAGTATCCCAAAAGTGAGTGACATTAAAAAAGGAAAAATTGGGTGGACGCTGCGGACATTTACCTGCCGAGTGACACGCCGAGTGTCAACAAACATGCCCGCAATGGTCTCTGCAGCCTGCTTTATATGGTTTAATTATGACGGGTTCATGACTCATTATGAAAGATTCATTACAACTTCCGAGTCAGAACGGACGCACTATTTTTTTGCCTGTAAAAAATTATTCAATCAGATCAATGACTTTAGGAACAGACCTTGTAGATGGTCTGAAGTTTTGAGATTTTGAGGCTTAAAAAATAGGGCAAATTTAATCCGATTTTGTTGTGCGTTTACAACAAAAAATACACTCGGTGAGTTTACAAATTTACAAAAAAAACGCGCGAAAACGCGCGTTAAAAAAGTTAATTGATGCGCGTCAATCGCGCGCCCAACGCCGGCGACGTGAATGGAGAATTGACTGCAAAAAACTGAAGCAGCGCTTCCAAATCCAAAATGCCCACTTGCCGTTCAGTACCGTCGCGGAACACCGTATAGCCCTCGCTGCCGCCCGCCACAAAGCTGTTGGCCGTCACGCGATACTGCAGATCGGATTTCACTTGCATGCCGTTTAAGCGAATGCTGCTCGCGATAATACGTTCCCCCTGTGGCTTCGATGCATCCCAATGGTAGCTAAACCCTTTGGAAACGCCCAACAGGCGCGGCCTTTCACTGTTTGTCGAAGCCGAAAATTGTTGCTCCAACACGGTTTTAATCTGCGCGCCCGTTAAGGTCATGGTGATCAGATCGTTCTGGAATGGCTGCACTTTAAACAACGCACCGTAACTCACGCTGCCGTTCGCCGCCGGGATGATCGGCGCACGCAAACTGCCAGGGTTGTTGAACGCAATCACCGCTCCGCCCTTGTCGGGCGCGGCTGTTGCCAGCAAATGGGCATCAGCAATTAAATTGCCGAGCGTGGATTCGCCGGCCAGATTGGACACAAGGCTAATTTCACTGGTGATTTTGGCGACCTCGCTGCTCTCCAGTGGCTCGGCTAGCTGCTGGTATTTTTCGACGAGCGCAACCAGCACATCATCTTTTGCGCCGCTGGGATTGACCACATTATTTTTTGCCGATTTGGCGATGATCTTGCGGCTCGTCCGATCAATCGTCAAATCAATTTCGGTGACGAGCGTTCCGTAACTGCCCGCGCTGGTAACGAGCTTGTCGCCGAGATTGCACACATAAAAGCGATGGGTATGCGCGGTGATAACCACACTGATCTCAGCGGGCAACTGCTCTGCAATCTCACCAGCACGCCCCGAAAAGTTAATGCAATCATTAATGCCACCCGATTGGATACCGCCCTCGTGCACGACGACCACAATGGCTTCAACGCCCTGCTTTTGCAGCTCCGGGATCAGCGCTTTGACGGTAGCAACCTCATTCAAGAAGGTCAGACCTTCGGTGCCGCCGGGGCGCACGATGGAGGGGGTGTCGCGCAATGTCATGCCAATAAACGCGACCTTGATGCCTTCAAAAATTTTAATGCCATAAGGCGGGAAAATGGTTTTACCAGTCGCGTCCTCGACCACGTTGGCTGCTAAAAATTGGAAATTAGCACCCGTAAATGGCGCTCTTTTTCCACAATCGGGCTGCCGCGTTTTTTGATTGATCGCGCAACCGCCCGCCTGCAAACGCTTGAGGTGTGCCGCACCATAGTCAAACTCATGATTGCCCACTCCATGGAAATCAACGCCGACCAAGTTCATCGCTTCAATCGTAGGCTCGTCCTTAAATAACGCCGACAGCAGAGGCGTGGCGCCCACCATATCGCCCGCCGACACCACGGCGTAGTTAGGATTTTTCGCTTTCAAACTTTTAATAACCGCGCCGAACTGCGCCACACCACCGGCGGGATCAAAACGAATGCCGGCCGATTGGGTGGCATCCGGAACGGGGACGCGGTTTGAGGGTGTTTTTAGATTTCCGTGAAAATCATTAAAGGCAATCACCTTAACCTGTAACGGCGATGGTTGCGGCGCAATCAGCGGCACGCTGGGCGCGGTGGTACAGCCCGACAATGCTGCACCGGCAGATGCAAGAAGCAAGACAACAGAAAGTTTTATCAGACGAGTCGATTTCATGGGCACACTATCAAAGTTATAGCCAAAAGAGGCCGGATGAGTCAGCCAACTCAGGCAGTACGGACGGGGCAGACGGGGCAGAAAGGGCATTTCTGGCAATTCAGCAGCCCATATTCTAATCGCAGCTTATGACATAAAAGATAACGAGGCAAAATCAGGCTGCGAATAAATTACAAACAACCGTTGAATAACGGCGGCAATTGGCAAATTCGTCAACTGAGAATTCCTCGAATGAGGACAATTGGCACGAGGCGAAGCCCACAGGTATCATTCAAAAAGTGTTGGGAGGCAATGCCACCCGATCACCCAGAACACCAAAAAACACCAAAAAACGCCAAAAAATACCATTCAGGGAGTATTCAAGATGCCGCTTGCTTTGCAAAGTTTAATGGGTTTCATTGCACTGTTTGTCATTGCGTGGGCGATTAGCGAAAAACGCCACGCGATCCCGTGGCGGACCGTCGTTGCGGCGATCGTGTTGCAGGTGGTAATGGGTGCGGTGCTCTATAACTTCCCCTATTTTGAACAATGGACACGCGCCCTCAACGACATGCTCAACGGCGTCGCGGCGGCAACACTGGAGGGCACCAAACTGGTGTTTGGCTACTTGGGCGGCGGTGACCCCCCGTTCAAAGTCGAGAACCAGGGCAATATGTTTATCTTGGCCGCCAAAGCATTGCCGCTGATGATCGTCGTCTCAGCCCTTTCCTCGCTCTTGTTTTACTGGAAAATTTTGCCGGTCGTGGTGAATGCGTTTTCATGGGTGTTACGCCGCACGATTGGCGTGGGCGGCGCGGTGGGTGTTTCGACAGCTGCCAATATTTTTCTTGGCACTGTAGAAGCGCCGATGTTTATCAAGCCCTATATCGCCAAGCTTTCGCGCGGCGAATTGTTTATCGTCATGACAGGCTCGATGGCGGGTATCGCCGGGACGGTGATGGTGCTCTATGCATTTATTTTGCAACCGATTTTGCCGTCAGCAATCTCACATATTTTGATCGTCAGCTTTATCTCCGCCCCTGCTGCGATTGCGTTTTCAGCGTTAATGGTTCCGCATGAGGGCGTGATGACCGACGGCGTGATTGCGGCCAGCGCCAATGCGTCGAGCGCGATGGACGCGATCACCCAGGGAACGGTGGACGGCGTGCAAATTTTTATCAATATTGTGGCAATGCTGTTGGTGCTCACTGCACTCGTTGCGCTGGCAAACTATATTTTGGGCAGCAACCTGTTGAGCTTTTTGCCGAACATTAACGGCCAGCCCATCACGCTGCAAAGCCTGTTTGGCTGGGTCATGTCGCCGATTGTTTGGCTCACCGGCATCCCGTGGTCAGAATCACAAGCGGCCGGCGCCCTGATGGGAACCAAGACCGTCTTGAATGAATTAATCGCTTATGTTGATATGGCAAAGTTGCCGACTGGAACCCTGTCGCCGCGCAGCCAAGTCATTATGACCTATTCAATGTGTGGCTTCGCTAACTTTGCCTCGCTGGGCATTCTGATCGGCGGCATGGGCACGATGTGCCCGGAGCGGCGCAGCGAGATCATTGATTTGGGCTATCGCTGCCTAGTGGCTGGCACGCTGTCGACACTGTCTTGTGGTGCCTTGATTGGGATTATGTACTGATGAGCGTGCAAATTATTGCCGGGGATAATGGCTCGAACACCGCGCCAGTACTGGTGCTTGAGGCAATTGCCACCGCTGGATTCGAGGCGTTTTTGGCGGGCACTACTGCGCAAACCCGTGCCTGGCTTGCGGTAACAGAGTTCACTGCCAAACCACACACTTATGCGCTATTGCCGGATGCCAGCGGCGGTATCGCCAAGGTACTTGTAGGCGTAAGAAGCGCCGATGATGTTTACGCGTTTTCGCACTTGCCCATGGCGTTGCCACCGGGCGGCTATGCATTGGCTACAAACAGCATTGTGAGCACCGAAACTGCAACACTCAGCTGGCAGCTAGGCGCCTACCAGTTCAACCGCTACAAAAAGTCCAAGCGCGAATCTTGTGCCTTGGTTGTCAACGCATCAGCAGAAGTGACGCGCGCGCAGCAAATGGCTCAAGCGATTCAACTCGTTCGAGATCTCGTTAATACCCCCACCGAAGACATGGGGCCACAACACCTATCTGATGTTGCGCAACAACTCGCCAAAGAATTCGGCGCGAAGTTTCACGAATGGGTGGGTGATGATTTACTGAAACAAAATTTCCCGGCAATCCACGCGGTTGGCCGCGCCAGCCATCGCCCGCCGCGCCTGCTGGAGCTCAATTGGGGCGATGAGAACAATGAAACGCACCCCCGTATTGCTATTGTTGGCAAAGGCGTGTGCTTCGACACCGGCGGCTTAAACATCAAGGGCGCTGAAGGTATGCGCTGGATGAAAAAAGACATGGGTGGTGCCGCGCATGCGCTCGCGCTGGCAAGGCTCATCATGGCCGCCAATTTGCTGATTCGCTTGCACCTGCTGGTGCCGGCAGTGGAGAACGCGATTGCCGGTAATGCCTATCGGCCCGGTGAGGTAGTGGCAACTCGAAAAGGCTTGAGCATTGAAATCGGCAATACCGATGCAGAGGGCCGCGTAATTTTATCGGATGCACTCACTTACGCCGCCGAATTTAAACCTGAAATTGTCATCGATTTCGCGACGCTCACCGGCGCTGCCCGAGTCGCACTCGGCCCGGAGTTACCCGCCACGTTTTGCAATCACGAAGCGTGGTTTGAAAAACTAAACGCCGCAAGTATTGCCGAGCAAGACCCGATCTGGCGCATGCCGCTTTGGCAAAACTATAACGCCATGATCAATAGCAACATCGCCAATCTCAGCAACACCGGCGGGCCGCAAGGCGGCGCGATTACCGCTGCCCTGTTCCTCGAACACTTCGTGCCCCGCACCCAACCATGGATTCACATTGACGTGTTCTCGTGGAACCCGAAATCGCGTCCAGGTCGGCCTGAAGGCGGTGAAGCACAGTCGCTACGGGCGGTGTTTGCGATGTTGCAGGGCTTGAAAGCGGAACAGACAGTTGACTAAATTTCACCGCTAACCGTCATCTTCGGACATTGATGCTCCGAGCGCCGCGCCGACATTAGGATTTTGCTGTTAAACATCGTCTCTATTTCGCGTCGCCGATCACACCCCGCCGATACAAGGCATCCAAAATCCGTTCCTCATAGCGATACATCGCCGAATATTTTCCTTTCGTAGTTTCGGGGTTGAAGCCCGGCCCACCGGAAAGGAAAATTACGCCGTTTTTGGTTTTGCGATTAAAAATAAACGCCGACGTCAGGCCCCAGGCATCGCCCAAATGGCCGACACCGGTCACGCCACCGGCTTCGGCAATTCGATCGCCCTTGCCAACTCCATCCTTTGTGGCACTTTTGTCGATGAAGTGTTGGTTACCCAGCCCCCATGCATTAAATAAATTGTTGCCGCCTTCGTCGTTCTCTTCTTGATTCTTACCGTTGTCTTTCCATTGCTCTGCAAGCATGGTGTCAATGGTTTTTTTCTGCAAAATTTGCTTGCCGTGGTATTTTCCGTCATTCATCAACATTTGCATAAGCTTGCCCAAATCAGGTGCCGATAATCGAATGCTGCCCTGCGGGCCGAACAGCGTGCCGTTGCTGCCGATTTCATAGTCCGTCGTGGCGCGGGGCGCGGGCGGGGCAGCGGAGAAATCATCAACTTGCGGAATCCACGGGCCTGATGGGTCCCAAACTTCTTTGCCGTTTATTTCGCTACGTTTCCGGTAAAGCGTGGCGATATTTTGCACATCCGCGCAGGGCATATCGGCCGGATGAAAGCCGCCGCGCAGGTTCATGGGATGCAGGATCAGTTGTTGCATCAGCCGGTCAAAACGGACGCCGCTAGCGCGCTCCATCACGGTGCCAATCACACCCCACGCTAAATTGCAGTAAGAAAATAACGCGCCGGGCTTGCCCTTTTTCGACCATGCCTTTTGGCCACTGGTTTGACTATTCGTTTGACTCTCTGCGGCGCCCTCATACAGCTTGCCCCCGGGAACGAGCACATCTTTCAGGCGGATTTTTTCGGCGAAATTATAGCCGGCATCGTCCCGTAAACTTGAGGTGTGCGACATCAACATGCGGAGCGTAATTTTATCGTTCGGGAAATGCGGGTTGCGGAATTTGTAGCCTAAATAATCGCCAACATCGGTATCGAGTTTGAGTTTGCCTGCTTCTACCATTTTCATCACGCCTAGCGAGGTGACAAGCTTTGAAATCGAGGCAATGCGGTACATCGTTTCGGCGTTCGCGGGCTTGCTATTTGCCGCATTCGCGACGTCAATAAAACGATTCCCGAACTGTTGTTGATAGACGACTTTGCCATCGCGCACCGCGAGCACCGACAAACTTGCCAGCGGATGCTTGTTGTCGTTGACGACGGCGCTGAGTTCCTCGTCGAGCGTAAGATTGGCGCTAGTCATGCCTGTTTTCTCACTAACCTTGGTGGGCTCGGTTGCTTGCGCGGCGCCTGTTAAGGCGCTCAACATGGCTGCGGCGTGCAGCACCATTAATGCGGCAAATTTTGTGCTCATCTTGATCCTCTTTCATTTGTTTTTTTCTGATTCTTGATTATTTTCAACATGGCCAATCGACTATGGCTTGGGCAGCATTGTGGTTCCGGTCTGGGGTACGGTTGGTGGTACGGCGGCCGACGGCGATGATGAGGCTGAAGTCAGAACATCCAGTATCGCCGCCGTTTCCGCGTCGGGTAGGCCATCAAATTTAGCCGGACGAAAACGCATTTGGAATGCACCGATCACGTCGCTCATGACTGGATTGACTTCACCGGTTCGCGGCACGAAATAGCCGTGCTGAGAAAGCTTTGTTTGCCACCAAACAATATCGGGTGGCAGCAACTCAAATGCGGCCTTTCGCTCCGCAACCGCCGCCGCATCTGGCCATGGAATCAGCCCCGCGTCAGCCAATTGCTTCCACGGAAAACGCGGCCCCGGATCGGGCTTGCGGCCGGGCGCAATATCGCTATGCGCAAGAATTCGATCCGGCGCAATGAGATGCTCGGCCACGATCTTTTTCACCAATGCAATGACCGCATCAATCTGCGGCTGGGGGAAATCGAAGTAGGTGCGCCCTTCCACGCCATTAAAATTGTCGCGATAACCCAAATTCACAATCTCGATCCCGATTGAGCTGGCGTTAAGCTGCGTTGCACCTTTCCAATAACTCACGCCGGCATGATACGCGCGTCGGGTTTCATCGACGAGTTGGTAAATCGTTGGCGGGTCTTGATTGACCAAATAATGGCTGCTCACCGGGCCTTGGCTGAGCGTTTTCAGCGAGCTTTCAAAATTGCCAGCCGTGTAATGAATGATGAGATACTGCGCGCGGCTGTCTTGACTGACCGCCGTGTAGGTCCGATCAATACGTGGCGTGGCGCAACCTGCAAGGACGAACAAGATAAAGATAAGAAATCGTTTTTTCATTTTCAGTCTTTCGGTTATTTGCGCGCTTTTGCTGCTGCCCTTGTATCTTGCTTTTTGCTTTTTGCTTTTTGCTTTTTGCTTTTTGCTTTTCGCTTTTTGCTTTTTGCTTTTCGTATTTTGCTTTTCGCTTTTTGCTTTTCGCTTTTTGCTTTTTGCTTTACGTCGCCATTTTTGCAGCAATCCGCGCCGCCGCAATGTGCGCATGACTAACGGCAATGGTCAGTGTTGTACCGGCGGGCAGGTGCGCATGACACACCTCAGCAATAATTGGATGCAATGTCGCGGCGCCGCCTAATAACGCGATCGGGCGCACACCGTAGCGTTTGGTCATCGCATTTCCCAATCGCGCTAGCTCCACACCGGCCGCCCGCAAAATCGCCAGCGCGGCCGGATCGCGATCTGCAGATTTTGCGACGGCCAACGCCAACATGCCGATATCGCCGCGGCTTTTGTTGCCATACATAAAATTGCGTGAATCCACCCAATCGCTGCCACCGATCAGCGCAAACGTCTCAACGGCCATCGGTGAATCACGCCAGCGACCAGGCGCTTCATCCTCATTGCGCCAGATATGGCGCAATGCCTCGCGAGCGATCCAATAGCCGCTACCGCCGTCATCCAATAGTCCGCCACGCCCTCCTGCACGATGCATGACATTCTCAGTATCAATAAAAGCCGCAATCGAGCCCGTACCCGCGTAGACGACGTAGCCTTCGCCGGGCGCAAAAAAATCGTGATAAGCAATTTCAACATCGTTGCCCAGCATCACGGCGCTGGTGTTGACCGCAAGTGCCGCCGCCATCAGATCAATCAGGGCATCACCCGCCGCATTGCGTGTTTGACTGCTTGCATCATAGCCAGTCATGCCGGCGCAAACACGGCCGACAGACGTTCGACCGATCGCCGCACACGCGTCTTGCGCTAACTGCGCAAATGTTGAGCGGAGCGTTTCGCGCCCCGCGTCGTCCTTCATCATTAAACCGGTGAGCCCGGCGACGCGACCCTCGGCCAGCACTTCTCCCGTCGCGGTTGCCACCGCCCAACGGGTTGCGGTGCCGCCAGCGTCAATGCCAAGGCCGATTTGTGGTGGAATTGTTAAGCTCATGCTCGCTTTTTCTGTCAGTTCGCGGGCGTTACAAACATCTGCGCACTCTCGTTGCCCAACCGATCAACCGCTGTGACCGCGAGCATATTCAAACGTCCTGCTGGTGAATCAATATAGAAATCCATTTCTGCTGCCCCGTTTTGAGCGGATGCCGGTAAAACCAAAAAGCGCCAATCGTTACCGTAGCGTTGCCAAATCGCATAACGGACAGGGCTAGCCGACGTTAACGCCGCATCTGGCGACATCCTCAATTTAATATTCGCGCGCGTGCTTTTGATGAGTTCCGCCGTTACCCGCGGCAATGCCGGCAACGTTTGTCCGAGCCAGGGAGAGCGTGGCACGAGTGCAGCGACGTCATACGCGCTAGCTTTTAAGTGCTCGCTGATATTTTTACGGTTCTCGGACAGCGTCGCCATGCTGAAATGTGCATGACCGCGCACCAGGTCATTTGCCCCGCCGCGAGTGCGCGTCAGCGTAATTTGATTCAAAATTTCCTCGGGCTGCCATGATTTTTCGGTATTCGTGATACGGCTGGTGTAGAGCCCCGGCCAAATATGGCGCCCGGCTTTATTTTGGCTTATCCAATAATCGAGCAAGGTTCCGTAGGCTTGCGCGGTCTGGTTGATCGGCCAATAGAGTTGCGGTGTGAAGTAATCAAGCCAGCCGTTTTGCAGCCACAACTCGGCATCTGCGAACAGCTTATCGTATTGGCTGAAGCCGGCAATGCCAACGGGCCGCAGACTAGGCTTGGGCAAACCAAACGGGCTGATGCCAAATTTCACCCAATTTTTTTCACGATGAATGCCTTGATATATTTTTTCAATCAGCGAATTCACGTTTTGCCGGCGCCAATCATCGCGCGTCAGCTTGCCGCCTTTAGCGAGATAGGCTTGCCATGATGAATCATCCGGAAACGGTAATTCGACGATGGGTGCAGGTGTATCGTCCGGCGACGGCAGCGGAGTGACAACGAGCGCAGCGGTCCCCGCACCAGCCACTGGATAAGGATAAAAATAATCATCGATATGCACACCATCAACATCGTATCGACGCACCACATCAAGGATCACGCTGAGGGTTTGATTCGATGCCGCCGCTTCACCCGGATCCATCCATAAATAGCCACCATACGATTTCACCGCAGAGGGAATCTTGTTGGCAATATGCGTGGTGGCCAATGGGGATTTGGCCTGCAGGTGGCGGGCGCGGTAGGGGTTAAACCACGCATGCAATTCAATGCCGCGTTGGTGCGACTCCTCAATCCACAGCTTGAGCGGATCGTAAAACGGCACCGGTGCGCGGCCCTGCTCGCCGGTTAAATATTCGGACCATGGCTCGATGTCCGACGGGTAGAGCGCATCGGCGCTGGTGCGAACTTGCAACACGAGCGCATTCAAATTTAATTCTTTGGCGCGATCCACGATCTTGATGATCTCGGCTTGTTGTTGCGCCACCGTTAAGGTCGGCTTGCTCGGCCAATCGATATTGGCAACGCTGGCCACCCATGCGGCACGGAATTCTCGCGGTGATGGTGGCGGCAGCGTGCGATTGTCGGTCGGCTGCCGCGCGGAAATAAGCGGCTGCTGCCAATTCACGGCAATGTTCACCCCATTGCCACTGCCATTGCCCACATTAGCGCAACCCATCAACAACATTGCAACGACAGATGCCACTGCCACAGCGAGTAGTTGTATGAATGAGCTGAGCTTCATACTTTCACAAACCATTTCTTTTTCCACATGAACCAAGCCACGGCAAACATCATCAGGTTAAACACGATTGCAAACAAAAGCGATGCATTAACGGGTTCGACTGGGAATGCCTTGAATACCCCGTAGATACTAGACTTTAAAGAAATGGCCCTGCCGTCGTCGTGCGTCACCTTAATGAAACCGAGCATTTTTGCGATCAATCCCGAGAGCGCAAAAATAAACAGTGCATTCATGCCGTAAATGGTGAACGGCAAAAATAATTTTCGATATTTTCGGCGTAACGCGTCGGTATCGCATGCATCCATCAGCCAATAAAAAGTCGCGAACACGATCAGCGCCCAGCCAGTCATAAACACACAGTACGAAACGCTCCACAAGCTTTTGTTAATTGGCATCAGAACGCTGCCGAGGATGACCCCGAGCAGCAGACACGCCAACCCCGCGAGCAGCATCCACACCGCCTTGTTCGCTAGATTGTCAGCTGGATGGCTAGCTAAACCGTCAGCTGTACCGCGCTTCGCCGCCAACCAATGGCCCAACAACACACCAAAGAGCTGGCTGCACAGCGCCGGAATCGTCGAGACCAAGCCTTCCGGGTCCCAGGTCTTGGATTTCACCCATAGATGCCCGCTCAACAGCATCCGATCAACATAAGCACCAAAATCACGTCCTGGCTCGAGCACGCCTGCTGCCACAACCCCATTCGCATCGGGCACTGGAACAGCCAACATCAGCACTGCATAAAACGTCAGCAAACCCAAAATCCACCAACACTGTTGTCGCCAATTAAAATAAATCACAATGGGTGCAGCCAGCATGGTGCAGACAGCAATGCGTTGCAGCACGCCGGGAATGCGCAGCGTGTCGGGATTAAAATTGGGAATGAAATTGAGCGTTAAGCCAATCAAAAAAATAATTGCGGCGCGTTTAAACAGTTGGATCAGCAATTGCGTTTTATCGTCCCCTGCTGCCGCGCGGCGGCCTAGCGAGAAGGTCATCGAGACGCCGCCGATAAATAAAAAAAACGGGAAAATCCAATCGGTGAACGTCCAGCCGTTCCACTCGGCATGACCGAGCTGCGAATAAATATTGCCCCAATCGCCGGGGTTGTTCACCAGCACCATGCTGGCGATCGTGAAGCCGCGAAATGCATCAAGAGAAATGAGACGGGAGGAATTCATTCAGGGACAGCACTTTAACAAACACCAGCACTGGCGGCAATCTTGAAGCACTTTCGGCCTGCAATCCCCGCCAGAACTAGACTTTCGCATTTTCAACTTTCTTCCCGAACGCCGGATCAATTTTCAAAAATAACGCCGTGATGATCGATGGAATCGTGCAAACGCAGACCCAAATAAAAAAGTTGGGATAACCCAACAGTTCTTGAATTTTACCGCTCACCATGCCCGGTAACATCATGCCCAACGCCATGAAGCCGGTACAAATTGCGTAGTGCGCTGTCTTGTTTGGATTGTCATCGTCCGGCCCACCGGCGACCATCATCATGAACAATAAATACGCCGCAAAACCGAAGCCATAGCCGAATTGCTCAATCGCAATCGCCGCCGCAATCGTTGCCACGCTATCGGGCAACGTGAACGCCAAAAACACGAATGCTAAATTCGGAATATGCACCGCCATGATCATCGGCCACAGCCATTTTTTTAGCCCGTCTTGCGAGATCACGTAGCCGCCAATTAGGCCACCGATGGTGAGGCATAAAATACCGATGGTGCCATAGGCAAAGCCGACTTGCTTTACGGTCAGCGCGAGCCCGCCCTGCGCTGCTGCATCCAGCATGAAAGGCGTCGCCAGCTTGAGTGCCTGCGCTTCGCCCAGCCGAAACGTGAGCAGAAAGGTAAGCACTAAAAAAATATCTTTCCGTTTAAAAAACAACGCAAATGTTGCAACGAAACCTTGCATAACATCGGCGTTTTTTGCCGTTGGCAAATCAAGGGCGGGCACCGGTAACATAAAACGGTGATACACAAACAGCATGAAAAACATCGCCGCCACCACAAACATAACGATCTGCCACGCCAACACCACGTTGCCAGTCGCCTCGGTGAGTGAGCCTGCGAGCCACACCAGCCCGCCCTGCCCCGCTAGCGTGGCCACGCGATAGAAAGTGCTGCGGACGCCGACATACGCGGCCTGCTCATATTGCTTTAAAGCCAGCATATAAAAACCATCCGCCGCGATATCGTGGGTGGCCGAGCTAAACGCCATTAACCAAAATACGGCGAGTGAAATCTGAAAAAAATGCGACATCGGCAAGGTGAACGCGACAAGCGCCAGCGATGCGCCAATCACCAGCTGCAATGCCACAATCCAAAACCGTTTGGTGCGAAACATATCAACAAACGGCGACCACAACGGCTTAATGACCCACGGCAAATAGAGCCAACTGGTGTAGAGCGCAATGTCGGTATTAGAGATACCCAAATTTTTGTACATGATGACCGAGAGCGTCATCACCACCACATACGGAACACCTTGCCCAAAATAAAGCGTGGGAATCCAGCGCCATGGGCTTTTGGCTTGCGTACTCATTGGGGGGAAAATCGCAGCATCGTCTTCAATTGGTTCCATCGCACTCTATTCTGCAGGCCGTTATCGATGGTTGGCGGGTTCGGCCAACGCCAACCTAACGCTGCCATTCGCGACTTGCAGGCACCTTTCCGACTCGGCGACACTACATTTTTTCTTGACTGCAACAATGGCAACCTTAACGCGAAATTGGCACGACGCTAATGTGGTTCGCGCCGTGATCTCATCTGCGCCGGTTGCCAGCATGGTGAGATTGATCGCGCGTTTGATGAGTTTGGCGTTGGTTGGTTTTACGTCGACCATCAAATTGCCGTACACCTTGTTCAACCGCACCATGAGTGCGCTCGAGAATGTGTTCAACGTGATTTTTTGTGCGGTGCCCGCTTTGAGGCGGGTGCTGCCGGAAATGACTTCTGCGCCGGTATCGAGGATGATGCCGATTTCAGCCTCGGTGGTCACGGGTGCGTGAGGATTGTTCGCGATGCCAATCGTGAGTGCGCCTCGCCGTCTAGCCTCGCCAATCGCGCCCCGCACATAAGGCGTGGTGCCGGATGCGGCGATTAACAACACCACATCATGGATGCCAACTTGGGCGCTGGCGATATCAGCAACGCCTTGCTCTGCGCGGTCCTCAGCGCCTTCAACAGCGCGATAGATCGCTTCCCGCCCACCTGCGAGCAAGGCGATGGCGCGGTCTGGCGGCCACGAAAAGGTCGGATATAGCTCAACGCTATCGAGCAACCCCAACCGTCCCGAGGTTCCCGCACCGACATAAACCAGCCGACCACCGGCCTCCAGCCGCGGAAGCGCGGCGGAAACGGCCGCCGCGATTTGACCGCTGGCCGCACGAACGGCTTGAACGGCATTAAATTGGTCGTCAACGAACGCGTTGACCAGATCGTCAACCGCATACTCATCAAGCTTGAGGTGGTGTTGGCTCGGTGCTTCGGTATTGAGAGCCAGTGTGGGCAAAGGCGAGGTAGCAGACGGAACTGTCATGGATCGCTTAGATTAAAGAAAGTGGTCAAAAGTAATGCGCAAACGTGATAAGAATACATCGGGTGTTTAAGTTCAAATTAGAAACGGTATTTGCGAACGGGTGATGCTGGGTAGGTCGATAAAAATACACACTTGCGGCCGGGGTTTTAGCGCTAACGCTGCAATAATACCAATAAAGTACCAATTTCCCCACTGTGCTACCAGATCTGTAAATATGCAATTGTTTTCGCGCTGGAGATGAGGCTTGTATGAATCACACCACGAACGGTATTCACAAACTATTTAGCAATGGTCGTTTCGCGATTGCTGCATCGTTAATCGCAGCAGCAAGCGGAGCAACCGCAATGCTCCCAGGCTTGACCGCTTGTTCAAAGGTTGCTCAGCCTATCAAACCAGCAGAGGTGCGCGGGATATGGCTGACAACCAGCGCGAACGACGCGATCGCCGTGCCTACCGTTACCGTCTAAGCCACGGCCTCTGCAAGCGCCAAACCAATGCCCTTCACTGGTGAGCGTTTCACACTTCCAGGCCCCGTTTTCGGCGTCGTGGTGAAAATTGATTTAACTGATCCACGCATTCACGTTGAAATGGCGCTTGCCGACAATCGGCGCGCCAATGCCGACGAAAGCAGTAGCGTTGTGGGTCAACTCGACACCCCTAGCAGCGTGGCGAAAAAATTCGACTTTGACATCATCATGAATGCGAGTTACTTTGCCGTGCCGGTGGCCAGCGAATTTAATCGCAAGAAAATCCAATACTTTGTCGGCAACGGCGCTTACCCACGGTTGGCACTTTTCTGATGGCAAGCTCATCACATCTCCAGCCAACGACAAACTTCGCGCAACGATGATCGCGCACCAGAACGGTTGCGTAACCTTGTCTGATCATGTCAAAACGCTACCCGCCAATACGAAATTTGCAGTATCGGGTAATGCGATGATGCTGGCGGATGGAGTAGTCACAGCGCCCGAAAATGATGTTGCGCGAAGCCCGCGCAGCGCAGTCGGCTTGAGCGAAAATGGTCGAACGTTAGTGCTGATGGCAGTAGATGGTCGAAGCGATAAACGTCGCGGCGTCACGCTCGGTGAACTTGCAGAAATTCTTCACCAATATGGCAGCGCTAGCGCAATCAAACTCGATGGCGGCGGGAGCACATCATTGGTCATCAACAATCCGGGAACAGGTGTGTATGCGATTGCCAACCAACCCGCTGATCTATCAACGCTCAAACTGCCGCTTACCGTTGAGCGGCCAGTAGTGAATGTAATTGGTATTACGCCTCGGTGAAGCGGCATACGGCTGCAAATTACACCGGCGGCTATGCCTGCTGCCCGCCCGCTTCCTGCCCGCTTCCTCCCCGCTGCCCACGTGCTCGCTCAACGCTAGTATGACATCCGACATATATTGCCAAAATGCTGTAAATTAAAGATTGCAGACACTAATGTGTGCAATGGTTCGGCCAAACCAACCATGAACAATGTGGCGCTTGCTGCATAAAACGAAAAGGAACTGCACCCTAATATCCGTCCTTCGCCGTGTTCTGGTTCGCCGGTTTCCGGCCCGCCTTTTCCGGCACGACGCATTTGGCGCAGCATGATGTATGGAAATACTATTTCTCTTGTCCCTTGTATTGTTTTCAGGCGTATTGGCCATGGCTGAAATGGCCATTGGCGTTAGCCGCCCTGCCAAACTGGAAATGCTTGCCGCTGAGGGCTCGGCGGGCGCTAAAGCAGTGCTGCGATTGCGTGAAAAACCAAGCCGACTGTTGGCAGGCACACAACTCGGCTTAACCGCGATTGCGATGGTGTCGGGTGTGGTTGGCGAATCCATTTGGGTACCCCGTATGGAAGTGTTTATTGAAACCTATTTAGTCTGGTTGGCACCGTTAAAATACGCGGTGTCACTCGGCCTTGTGGTGATGTTGATCACTTTCGTGAGTTTGGTGTTGGGGGAAGTGGTCCCAAAACGAATTGCCATTGCCCGCCCGGAAGAAGTAGCAATTGGGACCGCGGGCATTGTCTCTGGATTATTAAGACTGACTTATCCGCTGGTTTGGTTGGTATCTCTTTGCTCAGATTTTTTGCTCAAGTTCACGCCCCTCAATGAACGCGAAAAAAGTTCGGCAGCTGATGAAATTTTAATCCTCATTGAAATGGGGCGGCGCGATGGCAACCTCAACCGTACCGAAAGCGAAATGCTCGGCAATGTGTTCCGGCTGGACAATCGACGCGTTGGCGCGATCATGACCCCCACTGCATCAATTATTTGCCTCGACCTCGCGTGGCCAGATGCCGACAACATCAAAGCGCTTAAAGACAATTACGTCTCGCGCTTTTTACTTTGTAACGATGGCTTAAACAACCCGGTTGGGTTTGTTGAGAGCCGTGAATTACTCGGCCGGTTGTTGGCCGGTAGCGCACTTGATTTGAAATCGATCAAACCTGCTCCATTACATTATGTGCCGAGCGTCATTTCGCTCACCGGCTTGATGGAATTTTTTAAGAAGAATGGTGGCCATGCGGCGCTGGTGGTCAATGAATTCGGTGCGACCGAGGGCTTGGTCACCATCTCTGATTTGATATCAACCGTGATCGGCAATGTTCTGCTCACAGACGCGAATGCGTTGGTAGTGCAGCGTGAAGACGGCTCGTGGTTAATCGACGGCTTGTTGCCGATTGATGAAATGAAAGAGAAGCTGGCGATTACCGTGTTGCCCGATGACGAGCCTGGTAACTTTCATACGGTTGGTGGATTTATGTTGTTCCAGATGGGCCGCATCCCGCGCAAAGCCGATGCGTTTGACTGCGCAGGTTGGCGGTTTGAAGTTGTTGATATGGATAAAAATCGGGTCGATGAAGTGTTGGCGAAGAAGCTGTCATAGCAAAATGCACGAAAAACTTGCGCCATTCCACGGCCTGAAGCATTGAAAAAGCCGCCTGTCTTATAGCGGAAACATGGCTGTCATAAACTGTATTTTCGTAACTTGAACACGGTGCTACATGCCTTGCAGTTGCGCTTAAAGTATTTTTTTGGGACGCTTTATTGAAGCAAAACAACCAACGAAAAGATGGCCCCATGTTTACCACCCTCATTTCGCAAGCCACCCAAGCATTCTGCATCGCGTTTTTAATCATCACCTTGCCACTTTCACCCATTGGCATCGCGCTACTGGCGGGTCCCTCTCGCGGTCGGCGTTATTTGCGTCACTATATCGACACCGTTCGCCGCACCGCGCACATGACACAACAAATGCTGAAAGCCGATGTAGTTGCGCGTCGGATGCAGATTAAACTTTCGCGATACAAATCTGCAACAACAGAAAAAGTTGTCGGCGAATGCACGCATTGCGGCAATTGCTGCATCAACAAAAGTTGTGTGTATCTGGAGTTTGACCACAACCTTCATTCACGGTGCGCGGTTTACAACAATTGGTTTTGGAAAATGACGCGCTGCGCCGATTACCCGATCAATGCACTAGAAATTGCGCTCTACTCGTGCCCTTCATTCAGCACCGCCCCCAGCGCTGCCATGATCACCGAACAGCCAGTCAAGATCATTACGATGCACGCTATGGGGCGAGCCCGCTTGGAAGGCGCTAAACCGGTGCAGCAAAAGGAAATCTAATTCGTCTTGGTCACTTTCGATAAATGCTGCGGTCGGTCCGGATCATATCCGCGTGCGCGCGACAGCGCCTCGACCATCGGATAAAAACTTTGAATCGTCGAAATCGGGTCGAGATCTGCTGACGTTGTTTCGATAATCGGCAAGTTTGCGTCGGCTGTGCCGATTGGAGCGGCCAATAGCACCATCGCGCCCCGGCCTCGCATTTCCGCAGCCAATGCCAATAACCCGGCCTGTGCGGGGCCCCTAGGCGCAAATATGAGCAACGGATAACCCGCGCCGATCAACGCCATCGGTCCGTGTTTGACCTCTGCCCCTGAAAACGCCTCGGCTTGGATGGCGCAGGTTTCTTTGAATTTTAGTGCGGCTTCCATGGCAATGGCCAATCCTGTCCCACGCCCGATGACAAACAAACGGTCGCAATCTTTCAGCATCTCCACACCAACCGACCAATCGGCAAAGCAGGCACGAGTTAACGCACCGGGTAAATTGCCAAGGGCATGTTTGAGTGTTGCATCTTCTTGCCAAGCCGCCACCAAACGGGCACCTGCTACCAGCTGCGCAATAAAACTTTTGGTTGCAGCAACACTTTTCTCGGCACCCGCATGTAGCGGGAAAACCCATTGCGAGGCGCGCGCCAAGGGCGACGAAGGATCGTTCACAAACGAGGCAGTGGTTGCACCGCCATCGGTGAAATAACGCATCGGGGCGATCAGATCAGGGCTTTGCCCAGATTGCGAAAACGCCATCGAGACTAAGCCCTGGCACTGAATTTTGGATTGATACAGCGTCACCAGCGACATCGGCAGTGAAGTGACCAAGCGCCCCATTCGCGCCATGATTAAGTACGCCATGAAATGCGCAGCATGATCCGAACTGCCGCGCGCAATCGTCAAAACTGATTGCGCGGTACCTGACGCGATTTGCACGCGGAGCAATGCACCAAATTTTTCATAAGCTTCGACATCCTGCGCGAGTAGTTCATTAATCACAGCGGGCGCTTCTTGCGCCTCATTCAACATGTACGTATTCAATGACATTTCCTTGTATTTTTCAGTTGTAACTTTCAGTTGTAATTTTTTCGCCGCTGTTTTTTTCGACCGGTATTCTTTCGGCTGCGATCCTTGGGCCGCGATGTCTAACCGAGCCCGCTACTGAATCAACGCACCTTCAACACATACGTCAGTCAACTTCAAATCGCGGTCAAGCAAAACGCAATCAGCCCATGTGCCAACCATCAACCGCCCGCGGTCCGACAAGCCCAAATAATCTGCGGCGTTTGTTGAAACACGGCGGGAGGCATCGATTAAGCTAAGCCCGAGGGTATTCACTAGGTTTCGAAACGCTTGATCCATCGTCAATGTTGATCCCGCCAACGTGCCATCCACCAAGCGGACGCCACCCAGGCATTTGGTCACGGTCTTACGGCCCAAGCGATATTCGCCGTCGGGCATGCCGGTGGCCGAGGTGGAATCCGTGACGCAAAATAGCTTGGGAATCGCGCGCATCGCCACGTGCAGCGCTCCCTTATGCACGTGCAGAAGATCAGGAATAATTTCAGCGAACTCAGCATGCGCAAGTGCGGCTCCCACCATCCCCGGCTGGCGATGATGCAGGCCAGTCATGGCGTTAAACAAATGTGTAAAGCCCGCCGCCCCGTGAGCCATGGCCTCAACACCCTCCTCGTAGCTGCCCGCTGTGTGGCCAATCTGCACGATATAGCCTGCGGCGCAAAGTGTTTCAATCATTGCCATATTGCCCGGTACTTCGGGCGCTAATGTGATGAGGCGGATCGGCGCGACAGCATTTAATCTATTTAACTCATCCACCGCCACAGGCCGCGCAAAATCGGGCTGCGCACCAAGTTTGCCAGAGTTGATGTAGGGGCCTTCGAGGTGCACACCCAACAGCCTTGCCGCATTTTTTGGCGGCTGATCTTTGCAAAATGGCGCCAAGCCTGCAAAAGCGGTTTCCAAGTCCCCCATAGGTGCAGTCATTGTCGTCGCCAACAGCGACGTCGTGCCATGCTGTGAATGAATACCCGTCACACTTGCTGCAGCATCACCGCCGTCCATGATGTCGCGCCCGCCGCCGCCGTGCACATGAACGTCGATAAAACCGGGCAGGATGATCCGCAATGCGCTGTCGCGAACGAACGCAGCGTCAATCGGTTCACCAGTGATGGATGCGATCTTTCCGTCCACTGTAATTTCCAACACGCCGCGTAAAAACCCCTGCGGGGTCAAAATGTGGCCAGCTAGCTTATTCACGGAGTCTATTCCTATACGGTCTATGCGTGCATCGTTTTATGAGACTTTTTGCTTCACTGAGAGCGGCGTTAGTGCGATTGGCGTGCTAATCACCCACAACCCGGCAAATGTAATGAAGCCGTTCACAATCAGCAACTCTAAACCAATTTGATAGCTGCCAAACAGAATCGCCTGATTGCGGTCAATCAAAAAGCAAATCACCGGTGCAGCCAGCGCAATGAACGGCACAGCAGCATCGCGCACGCGGCGCGTAGTGAGAATGCCAAACGCAAACAAGCCCAGCAGGGGGCCGTAGGTAAATGCAGCTAACTTTAAAATTAGGCCGATCATGCTTGGATTGTTCGCCCATTTGAAGATCGTGATGAGCAGCAAAAACAAAATCGCAACACTAAGATGCACCTGATGGCGGATACGTTTCCGTTCCGCGGTTGACCAATCATGGCGATTTTTCATCCCTAAGATATCCATGCATAAACTCGATGTCAGCGCCGTCATCGCGCCATCAGCACTGGGAAACAGCGCCGAAATGAGCGCAATCACAAACACCACTTGCAGTGTTACCGACAGCGTGCCAATCCCAGGCCCCAGCACAACGGCGGGGAAAATTTTATCGCCCGTCGCGTCCACGCCCACTGTCGGCGCGTAGAGATACAACAAACCTCCCAGAAACAAAAAAAGAAAGACGACGCACAACATGATCAGCGCCTGCACCATGATATTTTTTTGTGCGTCAGCCAATGTTTTTACAGAGATATTTTTTTGCATCATCTCCTGATCCATACCCGTCATTGCGATTGCGATGAACATACCCGCCAATAGTTGTTTGAGCCAAAAGCGGCTGCTATCCACGTCGGTTGAGAAGAGCTTGGATAAACCCTGCGATTCCATTTGCACCAAGCTCTCGCCGATCGTGAGATTGAGGCCGTTCAATAGTGCCCAAACGCACAACACCAAGCCAAGCAACATACAAGATGTCTGCAAAGTATCCGTCCAAACAATGGTCTTTACGCCACCCTCATAGGTGTAGAGCAGCACCATGGAGACGATGATTGATGCCGTCACCCAGAACGGCACATGGAGGCTATCCAAAATCATCTCTTGCAAAATATTAATGACGAGATAGAGCCGTGCAGTAGCACCCACCGCCCGAGACAAAATAAAAAATGATGCCCCAGTTTTACGGGATTGAATACCCAATCGTTGGCCAAGATAATCATAAATGGAAGTCAGGTTCAGCTCATAAAAAATCGGCAACAGCACAAACGCGATCACAACATATCCCAGCCATTGCCCCAGTACAATTTGAAAATAGGTGAACGCCGTTGTGCCAACAGCCCCGGGTACACTGACGAAGGTCACTCCGCTAAGCGATGTACCAATCATGCCAAACGCCACCAACATCCAATTGCTATTTTTATTGCCGATGAAAAACGAATCGTTGGTTGCACCTTTTGAGGTAACGCGGGCGACCACCAACAGCAATGCAAAGTAGGCTAGGACGAAGAAAAATAAAATGGCGGGTGACATGGTGGTCGCGATAAATGCTCAGCAGAATTTTTGATCCGACGGTATTGGTTTCCGCATCGTTGATTTCAGCCTGGGGACTACGCTGGAAATGAAATCTTACCCATAGAAACCGACGGGATACCCTTTCGGGTGCCAAAGTTTGATGCGCCGCCCACCACCGTTTCATTGGCCAAAATCGCAAACAGGACGGCCTCTTTTGCGTTGCCGTCAATACCTAATGCATCGGTTTTATGAAAGGTGTAGGGCAACAATTTTTTCAGCATCGAGACCAGCAGCGGATTGTGCGTGCCGCCACCAGACATATAAATTTTAAAATCTGCATTCGCGTGCGCCGATTCCGAGATTGCCCGCTGGATTCCTTCCGCGATGGTTTCCGCACTAAATTGCGTTAACGTAGCGAGTAGATCGTCAATAGAAATGGCTTCAGTGCCGCTTTGCTGCTGCGCGCTTTTTACGTATTCAACACTAAACAATTCTGGACCAGTGGTTTTCGGAAATGGCTTTTTGAAGAATACATTCTCCTTGAGCGCATTCAAGAGAACAAGGCTGGACGCGCCTTTTGAGGCGATTTCCGCATTACGGTCAAAGTGGATTTCCGGGAAAGCTCGCTTGGTAAACGCATCAATCAACGTATTGCCCGGGCCCGTATCGGTGACTAAAACATCCGCTGGATTCATGCTCTCGGGCAGGTATGTAAAGTTGGCAACCCCACCCATATTGAGCATGATGCGATTCTCTCCGCGATGGCCAAAAATAAAATAATCGCCATATACCGCCAATGGTGCACCCTCGCCTCCTGCGGCAATATGCTTTTGACGAAAGTCGGAAATGGTGATGATGCCGGTTTTGACCGCGACGTGATCGCCATCGCCAATTTGTAACGTAGCGTTCGGAAATTTTTCTAATCCATGCAGACTTTTGGGCGCGTGCATGACGGTTTGTCCGTGCGATGCAATGAGGTCAATTTCAGGTGGCTCGATTTGCCAATCGTGCAAACAATCTAAAACCATCTGGGCGTGAAGACTACCGATCCACGCGTTGAGGAGCGTTAGATGCTGAAAATCAATTGTCTTTTTGGCAAAGACTTGGCGAATTTCATTTTTGATATCGTCGCTGTAATCCACAGTCGCGAATTTTCGGAGCATGACCTTGGTGGCTTCGCCATTTCCCGACACCTCACAAAGCGCCACATCGAGCCCGTCCATTGAGGTGCCAGACATAAGGCCGATAATTGCTCTAGCGGGCTTATTCGCTATCTCAAAAAGCGTTTGAAGGTTTTTGTTCATAAAACGTAACGTGTTTCGAACGTTAAATCAAACAAGACATCAACCATTAGGCTTCACGTCGCATCTCAGCGACAAAATCATAATAGTCGCTTCGGCAATACGAATGCGTCAACTCAACGGCTTGGCCCGATTCAAGGTAGCCGACCCGCGTGATAAACAACACCGCCTGCCCAACGGTAATATCGAGCTGCTCGGCAAGTTTCGAGGGCGCATTGAGCGCCTTGATGTGTTGCAGCGCACGAGCGGGCGATTGGTTACTGCGGGCGAGATATTCGTAGAGGGAGCTCTCTACTTCTTCTGGATTGGGCAATACTACCTGCGGCAACACGCTGACTTCGTATGCCACCACGACATCGTCGGCAAGCCGCAAGCGCTCCAGACGTGCCACCGTGGCGCTGGGCGATAGACCCAAACTCAGCTGCTCATCCGGCGCTGCAGTGACAATGCCACGCAATAGCCAGCGCGAGCTGGGGATGTAACCGCGCCGGGATAGCTCTTCGGAAAAACTGCTAAGACGCGAGAGCGGTAATTCGATATGCGGCGCAATGTAGTTGCCTGAACCGCGTTTGCGGACGATCAGACCCTGCTCGACGAGCTGGTCAATCGCCTTCCGCGCTGTCACGCGCGAAACCCCGAGCGAATCGGACAGCGTGCGTTCAGACGGCAACGCCTCATGAACCTGATAGCGCCCACCTCTCACCGCCCCGCTCAAATGCCGCGCGAGTTGAAGGTAAAGCGGCGAGGCGTTCTCAGCATCGTATACAAACTCGGGCAAAACGCTTTTCTTCATGGGGTTTCGTCAATGGTTGCTAAACGATGCAACAAAAACACGTGTTTAAATTTGGCAAATGAACAGGATACAATCTGCAATCGCAGTATAAAACCAATTTAATACCAAAATCTGTTTGGGCAACTGTTTTTTAATGACATTTTTTAGCACTACTTTTTAGCCAAATTCGTTAGCCGCATTCCTTAGCCAGATTTGAGCAATTTTAAATTAGGAGATATTCATGCCTGCATGTAGTCATCGCCATCTTCCGCAAAGCGGTCTTAGTCTATCCCCTAAATCACTTCGAAAAATGTTTGTTTTTGGCGCATTTTCATATCTCGTCGCCGCTTGCGCCACGCCAGCTATTTCGCTCGCAGCAGACAAAAATTTCCGCTGGTCCTCCGGGGGCGATGCGACCACCCAAGACCCGCATGGGCAAGACGAGTCGTTTACCAAATCCGTAAACAATCTGGTCTATGAACGCCTGATTCAGCCCGGCAAAGATATGTCGCCAACGCCTTGGCTCGCCACTTCATGGAAAAACACCAGCCCCACGAAATGGCTCGTAAACTTGCGAAAAGGCGTACGGTTTCATGATGGCACCGCGTTCACAGCAGAAGATGTCGTGTTCTCATTTGAGCGTGCAGCGAAATCGAAACAATTTAAAAGCTACGCGATTCCGGTTGGTGTCGCCAAGAAAATTGACGACTACACGGTAGAATTTACCACCGCGGTGCCGATCCCCACCACACTCATTAATTTGGGTGAAGTGCCGATCATGAGCAGAAAGTGGGCGGAGAAAAACAATTCAACGACCCCGCAAGATTTCACGACCAAAGAAGTCACCTTCGCGTCGCGCAATGCCATGGGAACCGGCCCCTACAAACTAGTGTCCTATGAGCCTGGCATCAAAACCACCCATAAGAAAAATCCGGATTGGTGGGGCATTAAAGACGGCCGCTACGAGAGCAATATCGAGACCCTTGAATATCGCCCGATCGCCTCCGCTGCAACCCGCATGGCGGCGCTGAAATCAGGCGAGTTGGAATTCGTGCAAGACCCGGCGCCACAGGAAGTGCCGCTGCTCAAATCCGATCCGAAGCTTAAGGTTTGGGAAGGGGAGGAAACCCGCTTTATTGCCGTTGCCCTTGATCAGGCGCGCGACGAGCTACTGTTCTCCGACGTAAAGGGCAAAAACCCATTTAAAGATAAGCGCGTCCGTCAAGCGCTGTATCAAGCCATCGACATCATTGCGATTCAAAAACAAGTCATGCGCGGCCTATCGATTCCCACCGCGATCGCGCAGCCCGACCCGAAAGGCGAAGGCATTCCTGCGGCGCTTGAAAAACGCCTGCCGCTCGATATTGCGGCAGCGAAAAAATTACTTGCCGATGCCGGTTACGCAAACGGTTTTGGTTTCACGTTGCATTGTCCGAATGATCGCTATGTAAACGATGAAAAAATCTGTGTGGCGCTCGCAGCCATGTGGGCAAAAATTGGCTTAAATGTTAGCGTTGATGCCATGCCCAAGGCGCAGTATTTTCAGCGCACGCCGAAGCGTGAATTTAGCGCCTGCTTGCAAGGCTGGGGCGATAAAAACCGTGATGGCATGTACACGTTAAAACCCGTATTGCACAGCTTTAGCGCCACCGGCTACGGCGAGTCCAATTATGGCAATTTTAAAAATCTCGAACTGGATCAGTTAATCGAAAAAGCAGAAGTGGAAATGGATCCGAAGACGCGCCAACAACTGATTAACCAGGCGGTTGAGTTGGTGCAAAAAGAAGTGCTCGTGATTCCGTTGCATCGCCAAGTTATCCCTTGGGTTTCATCATCGAGCGTGACGTTGATCCACAGCTCGGACAATAAAATCTCTCCCATTTGGGTGAAGATGAAGTAGCGCCACCCTGCAGGCTTACGACCACATAAAATATCGGCGCACCATGACACTTACCTATATCTGGGCATCGTTTTTTATCATCGGCCTCATTGCGGCATTAGCCCAGTGGATTTTTTTAGGCGATACCGAGATTTTCAAAAAAATAATTGACGGCACCTTTGAATCGGCCAAAGTTGGGGTGATGGAAATCGCTCTGCCGCTGGCAGGCATCATGACGCTTTGGTTGGGCATTTTAAACATTGGCGAGAAAGCGGGGGCGATCAATTTGTTGGCCAAAATTATCGCGCCATTCTTCTCACGCATCTTTCCGGAAGTCCCTAAAAATCATCCTGCAAACGGCCACATGGTAATGAATTTTTCGGCCAACTTGTTGGGTCTCGACAATGCAGCCACACCGTTCGGCTTGAAGGCCATGGAAAGCCTGCACACGCTGAACCCAAATAAAGACACCGCCAGCAATGCGCAGATCATGTTCTTGGTGCTGCACGCTTCCGGCCTCACGCTCATTCCGCTTTCGATCATGGCGCAGCGCGCTGTGTTGGGTGCGGCTGATCCATCGGACATTTTCATCCCGTGCCTCATTGCCACTTATGTCGCAACGACGGTTGGCATGGTTGCGGTTGCGATCAAACAGCGTATTAATTTATTTAATGCCGTCGTGATTGGCTGGCTCGGCGGCATCACAGCATTTATCGTTGCGCTGATTTATTATTTGTCGCACTACCTGACGAAGACAGAGATTACAACCTTTTCCAAGGTAAGCAGTAACCTGATTCTGCTACTCATTATCGTTGGCTTTATAACGGCTGCGCTGCGCAAAAAAATTGATGTCTATGACGCATTTATCGAGGGCGCAAAAGGTGGCATTCAAACCTCGCTTATCATCATTCCCTATTTAGTGGGAATGCTGGTTGCGATCAGCGTGTTGCGCAACTCTGGCGTGCTGGGGTTTATCGTCAACGGCTTTAACTGGTTCTTCATGCAGCTGGGCGTCAACACTGATTTCACGCCCGCGTTGCCGACGGCTTTGATGAAGCCCGTCAGTGGCAGTGGCGCGCGAGCGCTGATGATTGACGCCATGAAAACCTATGGTGTCGATTCATTTGTCGGGCGTTTGGCCTGTGTGTTCCAAGGTTCGGCGGACACCACCTTTTATATCGTCGCGCTATATTTTGGGTCGGTCGGGATTAAAAAAACACGCTATGCCGTGCCGCTAGGATTAGTCGCCGAGTTTTCCGGCGTGATCGCGGCGGTATGGGTGGCGTATTTGTTTTTTCATGCCTAAAAATTTGCAACCACTAGTATTGGCGTGCCATTTCGAGCAAAAGTGCCTTGGAATGCCCGTCAACAATGGTGTTTATAATTTTTATATTGCTAGGGCTAGAAATGTCTGATCAACGGTCGCATCGAACGCCACGTGAAGTCACGGTGGCTGCCACCCAAATGGCCTGCTCTTGGGATCGCGCGGCCAATATCGCCAGCGCAGAGAAACTGGTGCGTCAAGCGGCTTCCCAAGGTGCGCAAATCATTTTGATTCAAGAGTTATTTGAAACGCCCTACTTCTGCCAAAAGCCCAATGCGGATTATCTGCAGCTCGCGACGACGGTTGATTCCAATGCGGCAATTAAACACTTTCAAGTGATTGCCAAAGAGTTGTCGGTCGTATTGCCCGTCAGCTTTTTTGAGTTGGCCGGTCGTGCGCGATTCAACAGTGTCGCGATCATTGATGCTGACGGCACAAACTTAGGCATTTATCGGAAGAGCCACATCCCCGATGGCCCCGGTTACCATGAAAAATATTATTTCAACCCGGGTGATACGGGGTTCAAAGTTTGGAATACGCGTTACGCAAAAATTGGCGTAGGCATTTGTTGGGATCAGTGGTTTCCCGAATGCGCACGTGCGATGGCATTGCAAGGGGCGGAATTACTTTTCTATCCAACGGCCATCGGCACCGAGCCACATGATCAAACAATTAGCTCGCGCAACCACTGGCAGCGCGTACAGCAAGGACATGCGGGCACGAATCTGATGCCGCTCATCGCCAGCAACCGTATCGGCCGTGAAGATCAAGATGATTACCATATCAATTTTTACGGCTCGTCATTTATTGCGAACCAGTTTGGCGAAAAGGTTGCTGAACTCAATGAAACCGAGGAAGGCATTCTCGTGCAAAAATTTGATCTGCATAAGCTGGAACATATCCGTACGGCGTGGGGTACCTTCCGTGATCGTCGGCCTGATCTTTACGACGTACTTAAAACACTTGATGGCCGATTGACGTTATAACCATGGCGACATTAACCACCACGCCTCGTGCTGATGGCTATCGTATGCCCGGCGAGTTCGAGCCACACAAGCAAACTTGGATGGTATGGCCAGAGCGCCCCGATAACTGGCGGCTGGGTGCTTCGCCTGCGCAAGCAGCGTTTGCACGAGTTGCCAGAGCCATTGCGCAATTTGAAGCCGTAACCCTTTGCGTGAGTGCCGCACAGTTTAAGAATGCATCGGAAAGTTTGGGAATCGAGAAAACCAATCACCGCATTCGCCTAGTGGAGATCATTACTGACGATGCGTGGTGTCGCGATACGGGGCCGACCTTTGTGATCGACGATCATGGCAACATCCGCGGTATCGATTGGACGTTTAACGCATGGGGCGGCTTAGACGGCGGTTTATATGCGCCATGGGATCGCGACGATCGGGTGGCAGCAACAATTTTAGACATCGAAGGCATTGATCGCTACCGAACCGATGATTTCATTTTAGAAGGCGGCTCGATTCATGTCGATGGCGAAGGCACTGTCATCACCACTGAAGAATGCTTGCTCAACAAAAATCGCAACCCGCACATGACCCGCGACGCGATTGACGCGAAACTGCGCGATTACCTAAATATCGAAAAAGTGATTTGGCTGCCCAACGGATTATTCAATGACGAAACCGACGGCCATATCGATAATTTTTGTTGTTTTGCGAGGCCGGGGGAAGTGTTGCTCGCTTGGACGAACGATGCACAAAATCCGAGCTACCTGTTTTGCCAAGCTGCATTGCGTTTGTTGGAAAATACCAAGGACGCGCGGGGTAGAACACTGATTGTTCACAAAATGCCGATCCCCGGCCCGATCTATGCCACCAAAGAAGAATGCGATGGCGTGGAAATCGTCTCAGGCAGCCAAGCGCGTGACCCATCTATCCGCCTCGCGGCATCGTATATTAATTTTTTGATTGTTAATCGCGGCATTATCGCGGCCTCGTTTGACGACGCGAAAGATTCCGAAGCGAAAGCAATTTTGAAGCGCGTATTTCCCGAGCGTGAAGTAGTCGTTGTGCCGGGGCGCGAAATTTTGTTAGGCGGTGGCAATATTCACTGTATTACGCAACAGCAACCGCAGCAAAAAAAACAATAGCCACAAACACATCCACACTTTCAATAACAGCCGCTGCAACCGTTTAGGTTCCAATTCGGGCGGAAGTTTGCCGTTTG
>JANYBL010000050.1 GCA_025360815.1 Burkholderiales bacterium | reverse complement strand
TCACGCGGATCAGCAGCCACATAACGCCAAACCAAATCACCCAAACCATCGCCATCCAGATCGCCGACAGCCTGCACCTCCCACACCCGCTTCACATCACGGAGCCTAGCATCAGTGCTCGATAAAAAATCAGTCCACGTGCGGATCTCGCCAAACTCGCCGGGCGTGACTAAATTTTGAATCGCCATATCGGATTTACCGTTACCACCAAAATCGGTAATGCCCGACAAGCGAAAATTCGCACCTGGGTCGATCATCGGCGTGAACGTCAATACGCCAAAGGCCAAGCGCCCTGCCTGTAGCAGCGCCGTCTGACCAACCACGGAGCGGACTACGATGGCACTTTTACCATTACCTTCGATATCGACACCGCCGCGTTTGGAGAGTGCGACGGGCGCCGGCGCAGTGATAACGATACTCTGTACGGCCTGTGGTGCCGGTGCGTAGGTGGTAGCCCCAACTTGACCACCGATTTGGTCATAGGCGATTTTGCAAGTTCCGCTCAGCCAAAGCGTCAGCGTATTGCCGACTTGGGTGCAAATATTCGGCGTGGTGACAGCCATCGTCACAGGCAAACCGGAGGTGGCGGTTGGCGCAGCGATAGCGACACTACCTCGGGCGATGGGCGTTGGCGCGACACTCGGAAACGAAATCGACTGCGGAGTGGGCAGTGGCGTTATGTTCGGGTTGGCCAAATAGGCAGCGAGATCGTTTAACTCGGATGTTGAAAATACGCCCCGGTAAACGTTCATCTGGTTAATGTTCAGAAACGCTTGCGTCAGTACCGAGGGATTGTTACCCGCCACTCTGGCACGGCTATCAGGCGGGCTCCCATGACAATTCGCACATTGATTGCCGTCGTAAATAGCTTTCCCGTTCGCAGCATTTCCGACCTGCGCGCTGGCCGTCCCGCTGATGAATGCTATTGACGCCGCGCAGGCAAGCAAGATTGCTTTTGCCCTCAACAACCTGCTTTGGATAAATAAGCCCGTTAAGAAATTCTTCATGAAACACCTTACTCCGGTTTGCGATCGTTTTAACCAAACTGCCTAATCACAATGCCTAACCACACTGCCTAATAGGTAACAAACTAACGTCAATGATTAACGAAACCCACTGAGGTAAATCACTAACGTAACTCAGTAACGTAACTCACTAACCTAACCCATTTTTTCCATGTCGCTACGGGTCGTACGGGCTGGCTTCGATTGCAGATTCAGCAAAACCTCAAAACAAAAATTTAAGCGCCCTGTTTGCAGCAACCTATGAGCAACGAACGACATTCAATCATTGCTGACCAAATCATAAATCCAATTTTGTAACAAACTGCGACTGTCGCCGAAAAGCGACGCAAAATATTTCAAAAAACAACGACAACCCTAGCAAAAACGATGCACAAAAACGGCATTCCATGACTTTAAGCAAGACCAACTATAATCGTCTTAATCTAAGTCAATGGTTTGAATCAGAACTGGTTTGGCGATGATGAGGTCGCATTGCAACTGTAAAGATGCAGCATTACATTTTCATCTGCTAACCGCTGGTTCGTGCGTGCGACACAAAAATTAACAGACCGTCTCTTCGCCTATGCAATTTTCAACAACTTCGACATCACGCCCGCGAGCAGCGATTCCAGCACCAATGCCGACCCTTCTCAAAATATCGCGCGCCATCGATTGGCTCAATAACCACGTCGGCAAGCTCGCGTATTGGCTGATCTTGGTCGCAGTACTGGTGAGTGCAGGTAATGCGATCAGCCGGTCTTTGTTCGATGCCAGTTCAAACGCATGGCTGGAGTTGCAATGGGTATTGGTTGCTGGCGTGTTCTTGCTTTGTGGCGGCTATGCCCTGCTGCACAACGCCCATGTGCGAATTGATGTCGTTTATGTCCGCTGGTCACGCCGCACACAACTTTGGATTGATATTTTCGGCACAGTATTTTTTCTGTTGCCGGTGTCGATCTTGATTTTGGTTTTATCTTGGCCGGTTTTTTTGACCGCACTACACACACTTGAAACCTCATCAAATTCCGGTGGGCTCATCGTCTGGCCAGCGAGGCTGCTGATGCCGGCTGGGTTTTTGTTATTGAGCTTGCAAGGCATTTCCGAGTTGATCAAACGCGTCGCCATTTTGCGCGGTATCTTGCCAGACCCAGCGCTACAAGAAGAGGGGAAATCGGATGAAGAAGCGCTTGCAGACTCGATCTTGGCGAGTCGTGGCGTTGTCAAACCCGGCGCCGCTGACTGCATAACGCTTAAATAAAAATAATATTCCCATGACCCCATTCATCCTCCACAACATGGCGCCGTTGATGTTTATCGGGCTATTTGTTTTCCTGCTGCTTGGCTACCCAGTTGCGTTTGCGCTCGCTGCGAACGGCATGGTGTTCGGCCTAATCGGCATCGAACTCGGGCTGCTCTCACCCGCCTTATTCCAAGCCCTGCCCGACCGTATTTGGGGCGTGATGTCGAACGAAACCTTGTTGGCCATTCCGTTTTTTACCTTCATGGGACTCATCTTGGAACGCAGCGGTATGGCCGAAGATTTGCTAGAAACCATTGGTCAGTTGTTTGGCCCGATGCGCGGCGGCTTGGCTTTTGCGGTGATTTTTGTTGGTGCATTGCTGGCAGCGACCACGGGCGTGGTGGCGGCATCGGTGATATCGATGGGCTTGATTTCATTGCCGATCATGTTGCGCCACGGGTATGACCGGCGCTTGGCATCAGGCGTCATTGCCGCCTCCGGCACGCTGGCACAAATTATCCCGCCGTCGCTTGTTCTGATCATTATGGCCGATCAAATGGGTAAATCGGTTGGCGATATGTACGCCGGTGCCTTTATCCCTGGTCTCGTGCTGGCGGGGCTTTATGCGGTTTACGTGATCGGGATTGCGTTAATCAAACCAAAATGGGTGCCCGCGCTGCCGGTTGAGGCCCGCACGTTTCGCACCACAAATAACGCAGAAGAAGGCCGAGGGGGCGGTGGTACAGGTGGTACTGGTGGCATTGGTAGTATTGGTGGCAGTGCAAGCAGTGGATATGGTTCATTTGCGGCCTTGGGTCTGCTGTCAATTGTGGCAGGCGTGTTGTTCGCGCTCAATGCAAATGTGGCCGTGGCTGCGCTCTTCAGCGTTCTTCGTAAAACACTGATCAACCCGTTACAAACCGATCAAATCATCGTCTCGTCGATGCTCGTCGGCTCGTTGGTGGCGCTCGGATTGGCGGTACTGAATAAACGCCTGAAGTTTCGTTTACTTTCAGAATTGGCTGAGCGTGTGACCTTCGTGCTGATGCCGCCGCTGATGCTGATTTTTTTGGTTCTCGGCACTATTTTCGTCGGCATTGCCACGCCCACGGAGGGCGGCGCGATGGGTGCGACGGGGGCACTACTGATGGCAGTGCTGCGAGGCAGGCTAAACATCAAGCTGATGCGTCAAGCAATGGATTCGACCGCCAAGCTCACTGCGTTTGTGGTGTTTATTTTGATCGGTGCGCGGGTGTTTAGCCTCACGTTTTACGGTGTCAACGGCCATGTGTGGGTCGAAGAATTGCTGGTTGGCTTGCCGGGCGGGCAGATCGGCTTTTTAATCACCGTGAATTTGCTGATCTTCGTACTCGCGTTTTTTTTGGATTATTTCGAGCTGGCGTTTATTATCGTGCCGTTATTGGCACCAGCAGCCGACAAACTAGGCATTGATCTCATTTGGTTTGGGGTATTGCTTGCGGTGAATATGCAAACGTCGTTCATGCACCCGCCTTTTGGGTTTGCGCTGTTTTATTTGCGCAGCGTGGCACCAGCCAAAAACTATGTAGATCGCGTCACCAAAAAAATGACGGCGGCCGTCACCACAGGGCAGATTTATTGGGGTGCCGTGCCGTTTGTCGTGGTCCAATTATTAATGGTCGGTTTAGTGATCGCCTTTCCACAAATGGTGATGGTCTATAAGACGGGTGAAGCTAACAACGATCCGGCGGCGCTTCAACTACAGCGGCAACTAGACCAGCAATTTGGCGTTGCCGATACCGACAATTCAAATGAAGATAACAACAGCGATTTAATGCAACGACTAGGCGGGAAATCAACGGAAATAGTAAAAGAGCGAAATGCTAAAGCAGAATCGGCCGCGGACGATATTATGAAGTCACTGGCTTCCGGGACAGGCGCAGCCCCAGAAGAAAAGCAAATCCAGTCGCAAGTACCGCCAAAAAAATAGCGATCAACTCGTTGAACAAAAAATAATTTCTGGATGGCAAGGCATTCACTAGGCAGTCACTAAAAATTCACTGAGTAACCGACAAGCAAGCTGCAAGCAACGCACAAGCAACCCATAAGTAGCCTAGAAGCAAACACCAAACAATCACTAACAAGGGACACAACATGTTTGAAAAATTCTCACGCAGTTGGGCACTGGTGAAAGCCAGCGGAACAATCTTGATGCAGGACCAAAAATTATTGCTATTCCCCGTTTTGTCGTCACTAGCCGCCCTGTTCGTGGGCGCTTGTTTTATTTTGCCAATGCTTGGCCTGCGCGCCTTCGACGGCTTAAGTAATGGCGCGACTTCACCCGTCACCTATCTTTTTGTATTCCTGCTCTACCTTTCCCAATATTTCGTCATGTTTTTTTTCAATGCCGCGCTGATGGGTGCTGCAATGATTCGCATGGACGGCGGCTCTCCCACGGTTGAAGGTGGCCTTAATATTGCCATGGCAAAAATTGGCCCAATTTTTGGATACGCGATCATCGCGGCCACAGTTGGTCTTATTTTGCGCGCCATTCAGGAGCGCGTCGGCTTTATCGGCAATATCATCGTCGGCTTACTCGGCGCGGGCTGGACGATTGCGACCTATCTGGTGGTGCCGGTGCTGGTTGCGCAAAATGTGGGGCCAGTCGATGCCGTCAAACAAAGCGCTGAGATTTTGAAAAAAACATGGGGTGAGAACGTAATTGGTCAGGCTGGTGTAGGCATGGCGTTCGGCATAATCCAGTTGGCCGTGCTGATCATCGGGATCGTGCTGATCTTGGGGGCAGCCATGACTCAAAACATGGCGCTCATTGTTGCCGCGGTTGTGCTGGTGTGCGCAGCAATGGTAATCACCGTGCTGGTACACAGCGCGTTGTCACAAATTTATGCCGCCGCGCTGTACCGGTTCGCAACCACCGGCCAAGGTTGTGCAGGGTTTGATACGAACGCTTTGCAGCTCGCTTTTGCCGCAAAAAAATAACTGCACAACGATCCTAGGTCAGGCTACAACGCGAACGGGATCAGACATTTTGTCTGATCCCGTTTTCAATTGATGCGCTGCTTCCTAATATGGTTGTTTGCGGAACCCACTTTTGGCATGCGTCGCCATGCCTCGCCTTGCCATCACTTCTCCATCACCTTCCCACCACTTTCCCTTCAACCATGCGAAAACGCGACTGAGTAACCCCAAGAATCCAGACGCTCTGGCACAGCATTAAACGCCAGCGAAATGCGAAGCTCACCCTGATTAGGCGGCACTTCGTGCAGCAAATAGCTCGGAAATAACACCATATCGCCTGGCGACGGATCGGGTGCAATCCATTTGTCAGCATTGAACGGGCCAAGCTGCACGTTTTGATGAATATTGCCAAATGCAAAATCGCGTCCCCCTGGGCCCTTCATAAAAACGGTGTTGGACGATGTATGTGATGGCGTTAAATAAACGACGCCGGAGATAAAGCTATTGGCGTGGTTGTGCATCGCTTGGTGGCCGCCGGTCTCAAGTAGATTGACCCACATTTCTTTAATAAACCATTCGAGCCGCTCGCCAAACATAAGCTCACTGAAATCGCCCAACTTAGGCTCGATCAAGCGCGCTGTCGCCATGAACAATTCGCTCGACTCCGGCTTAAAAATTTGCGTATGTGAGAGATTCCCCGATTTGGCATTTTTGAGTAGGGCATCTTCCTGAAAGTGCGCGACCAGAGCCGAGATCAGGCCATCGTCAAGCAAATTTTCGACATGCATAAACGGCGTGGGGAAGAGTCCGATTACTTTATTCATAGGGTCTAAAATTCCTTAAATTATTTTTAATCGTGCGCGAATCGAGTCTCGGAAAAAACCCTTATCCGAAGTCAACCTTCCAACGCGCACCCTAATGCAGTCAGCACAGGTTGTAAAGGCTGAGTTGGCAAAATCAGCGCCAACACGGTTGAAGATCGGCAGCACTATGTGGTCCCTTCACCCCAAGCTCGTGAAAGCCGCGTCGAAAAGTCAGACGCAACATGCCGATTTTCCGTAACGAATTTACGTCACTATTGCGACCAGTCTGATCCAACTCCAATAACTCGCAATGATGCCAATGCCGTAGAGCGCAGGCCTTCTGGCCATTGCAAACCATCGGTAATGCGACAATGTTCGTACCAGCAAAAAGGCCAAACCCACCGCAAACAGCTGCCCTAATTCAACACCGATATTGAAAGTGAGCAATGCCACAAACAAGTTATGCTCGGGCAAGCCGATTTCTTTTAATGCACCGGCAAAACCCAACCCGTGGATTAGTCCAAACACAAACGCAACCAACGCCGGCCAGCGCTGTGCAATGGTTGTAGGCGCGGGTGAGGAGGGCAACGCGTTTGTTTGGCGCTGCGGTTCACGTAACTTCAGCGCCTCCACCGCCACCAGCACAATCGACAGCGCAATCGTTGCCTCAACCGGCGCGGAGCGCAATGTCAGCCAGCCCAACGTGCTAATCGCCAACGTCAGACTATGGGCGATCGTGAACGCCGTAATGGTGATAACTAAACGGCGATTAAACCCCACCAAAAACAGCAGCCCCATTACAAACAGTAGGTGATCGAAGCCGGTCAAAATATGCTCAATCCCCAGCAGGGTATAAGCCACCACAATCTCTCTTGCCCCACGCTGATCGTCGGCGGCCCCGTATAGATAAACACTGGGCTGCGCAGCCGTGATGGTATAGACGCGGCTCTGGCCATCGAGCCAATAGATGCGCACCATCGCGGCGGAATAGGATTTGCCGACGCCGTCTACACTAAGGCTGCCAACCAAACCTTTTTGTGGATTTTTTTGGCAGTTGAGTGATTGCTCGTTTGCCACACAGCCTTCCGGCCATACGGGCTTTAAATCTGCCGAAATAGGTTTGTCGGCTTTGCCGCTCTGCCCCCAAGTCCAAACGAATTCACCTTTGGACAGCTCTCGCATATCAAGCTCCGCCATGCTGATTTCATGAGCATCGGCAAAACGTGCGGCAAATGTTAGCAATGCAAAAAATGCGATCAATAGAAATATCCATCGCGGTAACTTTGACCAAAAAAACTTTTTTTGACCCGTCATTGCTTGCCTGCCGCTGTCGCCATGGCGGTGGAGTTGGCGGTGGGGGTCGGGGTGGGGCCTAGGACTGTGGCGAGAGTTGGGGCGGTGTTCGCGCCCGTTGCCGCTTCTGCCACCCTCGTTGCTTCCGCCACCTTCGCCGCTTCTGCCACCCTCGCCGCTTCCGCCACCCTCGCCGCTTCTGCCACCCTCGCCGCTTCAGCCACCTTCGCCTCTTCAGCCACCCTCGCCTCTTCAGCCACCCTCGCCGCTTCCGCCACCTCTATTTTAATCGTATATTTTTTGGCCAAATCGCGGACGGCATTGGTTCGCGCCTCCTGCATCGTGGCATCTTTCCAATCTTCCATCAGCTTTCCTTGCACGGCGTCAAAGGTGGTCGGCTGCCCCGCTTGCTTGGCCCCCAGCCGGACGATATGAACGCCCTCTTTGCTTGGTAACGCACGCCACTCGCCCAGGGGCAACGCTTCGAGTTGATTGGTAAAATCCACCCCGTAGCTCGTCACCAGCGTATTGCGCGGACGACCTTTGAAAACACGCAGCCCGCTTTGGGCGTCACTCTGCACGCCTGTATTGAGCGCTTGCACCAGCGCTTTCACCGCCTCTGGCGATTTATCACCGATCAATACCGCTTCGAAGAAATCAAAACGCGTTGGTTCGTCGTAGTCGACACGGTGTTTTTCGAACCAATCGTTAAGTCCTTTTTCATCGATTTTCGGCAGTGTTAAGTTGGCCTGCATAACATTGAGTGCCTTAAAAATAACGCGCTCGCGAATCGCAGAATCACCCTGATCAACTCTAAGCGCCAAACCTTCTCGGTAAAGAACTTCATTGTCGATCCAGCGTTCGCGCAGCGTTGTCAGTTCAGCCGCCGTTGGCGCGCGGCCGAGAGCGCCTTTAAACCGGGCGATGGCCTCCTGATCTACTTCCGTCCCGACCGCGATGACTTTAGGATTTTCTTTGCCACCAATCAGCCAATAATCAACCGCAAACACCAACGCACCCAGCAACACAAAATGGAGCAGCGGCTCGCGAACGAGCTGATGCAGGAAAGAAGGCTGTAGCATTGATAAGGATGACGGCGCTAGCCGGGGCGCGGATGACGTCTCCGATCGTAGTTGCGATTCCGGATGTGACCGGTTCGGCGGCATGCTTGAAGGCGTCGTTGGAGTCATGAGTAAAAAACCTTTTAGGTAAACTTTTGGAACAACATAATTTTAAAATAAATCGATTGCCGCATTCATTGCACCCGCTGCGTTGATCGGGCTTGCAAAGCTTGAGGCAGTCTTTACGGCGACGGTTGGCTTATTTGCTTCGATTCCCGGTTGAGCAACTCCTTTAGCGCCATCGATGCATCTGGCCGCGTTGGCTGCGCTTGAATCAGGTCACTCAGCAGTTTATTGGCTGCCATCTTGTCCGCAACTACGTCCGAACGGCCCAACGCCAATGCCATACCAAGCAAAGGATCGTACGCGGCGGTGAAATCACCACTCGTGCGCACGATCTTCAGCAGGGGTACCTGCACCTGCGCCAGCATAGCGCGCGCGTCGTTGCTAGGACGCACACCAACACCGGCCTCGATAAATTGATCGCGGGCCAACCAATAGTTACGCAAACGTTGCTGCCATTCGCGGGCAGCAGCATCGTCCGCGGTGGGCACGCCCAATAACTCGTCGGGCTGCACATTCAGCGCATGCAAAAGCCCCAAAAGCCGCATGGATACTGGCTCTTGGGGTGCATAGGTTGCATACGGCGCATGATGCGCAACCCAGGGGCGATCATCGGTATTGAGCGCCGCTGCTGCCGAAAACGCACGCAGCGATTTCGCACCCGCAACAAAATTTCCGAGCAACGCGAACTCATCAGCTAAGCGCGCTGGCTTGAGTTGCGCTGCGTGGTCGGCAAGCCGCTCGCGTAGCGTTGCCACGTCAAATAAGGCTGGTCCTGCGCCATCGGCTTGCACCAGTTGTGCGCGCCCTCCATGCCCAGCTCGCAAGGCGATCAAACCGAGCACCGGCGTTTCTAAACTATTCGTCGCAAGTACTGCCGATGCATTGTGGTAGACGGTCATAAACGATTTAACAATGCTGCGCAGTGTCGGCAAATCAAGCTGATGCAATGGCAGCCATTGGCAAAAGAGTCCTTGGTCTGCAAGTCGCGCGTTGATTGCCGCGAAATGCTCAACGGTATAGAGCGCGCCCGCGCCGCTGCGGGCCGGATGAAATAAATCGGCGACAATAACATCGTATTGTTGGTTGTTTCCTTGACTGGCACGGACGTAGCGTCGAGCGTCGCCAATAATAATATTCGGCTTATTGGTACCAAACCTGTCGCCACCGTTCAACATCGTAAAATAAGTCGATGCGCGAATCACCTCCGGCAACAGTTCTACCGCATCGACTGTTAGTGCATTCTGAAACCCCGCCCCGGCAAAGGCTGTTACGCCTGTGCCCAACCCCAAGAACAACGCGCTCTTGGGGGACGGATGCAGCAACAAAGGGATATACGCCAGACGCGAATCAGTGAGCGCACTCGCGCTACTGCCTTCTTGGGCGCGATTGTTGATACGTAGTCTCGCCACGCCGCTTGCGTCTTCCACCACACTAACAGAGGCGGCTATACCGTCTTGGTAGCTAACCACACGCCCGCCGTCGGGGACGTCGACGAACATCAGCGGTTTGGCGAAGACCATGATCCCCAACCCGACCAATACCGGCACATAGAGTAATGGTCGTACTGGCGCGGACGGCGTCGAAAAAAATGCGAATATTAAGTAAACGCTTGCGATGCTTACTAATAAAAGTTTGGGTCCCAGTACTGGAAACAAAATGACACCAACCAACCACGGTGCGATTGCCGCACCCAGCGTGTTGATCCCGAGCGCGCCGCCGATTCCATGCGTGTTGTTGTCTTCAACCCGCTTGTACTCAACGCATAGGTGGCTAAACAACGCGCCCATACAGAACGCAGGTATCGCGAACGCGGCCATCGCGAGCACCAGTTCAACTACTATTGCTGATGCCACCGTTTCGCCCGACGCACTCGACACAAATATTTTGATGGCGTCACATTGCCAAAGTGCAAAGGCACCCAGCAAAATAGCGAGGGCCAGGCCGCGCAAGAGCCGGTTGCGCCAATGACCCAGATCACGATGATCCTCCTGCCGCGCGGCTTGTCGTTGATAAGCGGCGGCCCCTAGCGCCGTGGCAATCAAATACACGGCCAGCAGCATCGCAAAACTATAGACCGTATTTTCCGTCACCTGGCTCAAGATACGGACCACGACGACTTCGTAGCCAATCCCCAGCAGGCCTGTCGCAAATAGCGTAATGTTGAGTTTGGCTTTCTGGTCGGTATTGTGCATCGGTTTAATGGGCGGCAACACCTGAGGATTGATTTTCGATGCGGCATCGCTGGCCAACGTCCGCGCCAGTGCTGGCGCCCGGGCCAGCCACCAGAATGCCATCAAGGCGCAAAGCAGATTCACCGTGACCGCAATCAGCGCGGTGTTCGCCAACCCGATTGACGGCACCAACGCAAACGCCGTCGCCAAGACCCCGAGAACCGCGCCAAATGTGTTGGCCGCATACAAGCCGGCAATAGCATAGCCATGGGACGTCAACCGCTCGGTCACGCTCTGCATAGCAGGTAACGTAGCACCCATCGCTGCGGTGGCGGGCAACAGCAACACAAAGGTGCCAACAAACGCTACCGTCCCTTGCCATAAAGCCGAGGGCTGTGCGCCGGTAAAGCTGGCAAGCCATGCATTGGCGGGATCGACGATGACGATCAACACCAACCCCCAGACTGCAATCAGCAATTCGCAACCCGTGTACCATCGTGCCGGATTGATGCTCGATGAAATACGTCGATCCAGTGCGAGAGCGCCAAGCGCCAAACCGCCAAAAAACGCCGCGACGACCGCCAACAGCGCAATGATTTCGTGGCCCAGCCAAACGCTGAATTGCTGCGTCCAGATCATCTGATAGCAAAGCCCAGCGAAGCCTGAAAGCACCATCAACAACTGCGCAGTTCGCTGGCCGGCGACGTTCCGATTATTCGAGCCATCCGCCTCGCCATTCGCGTGCGCTTCGGCGGCAGAGGTTTGAGGCCAAGAGTTTGATATTGATGCTAAGGGCTTGATCAGAACGGCCTCGATTTAACTGATAATTATTAATGCTGCAAATTCAAGTTGTTCAAGCCGCACAGTGGCAAAAACGCCGAGCGCAAACAACGCAAACGACACAAACGACACAAACAACATAAACGGGGCTGACGTCACAATGATTGCCAATTCCAGCAAGCACCGCAACCCAGCCCCATCTGAACCTTCAAACGCCTCAAGACTACATCAGGCCAAATGAAACAAGCCCAAACAAACTCAAACAACGCGTGACCTATTTGATACCCGCAATTTTTTGTCCGCCCACAACCTCAACGAAAATCGGATTGCTGTAGAACCACAGGTCTGCCCATGACGCGACGTCAAGGCTTGAGTACTTCACGCCGTTGATTGTGGTCATGTGCGCCGGGCAAGATGCATCACCGCAGGGAACTTTGCCATCCAAACCGAAATCGAGCAATGGATTTCCGGATGCGTCGGTTTCGAACGGCGTTGCCGATGGCAGATTGGTGCCGCGCAGACGAACATACTGCGACACCTTCACGGCCGGAATACGGAAAGTCATTTTCCGTGTGCCGTCTGCGAGAGCCGTCCAGTTGCTAGTATTGAAGGTGCGAACTAATGCTGCTGTTTTGTTCGTCGCAGCCGGTGTGTTGATCAAACCAGCATAAGCCGTCGTATTGGCCGGATCAATATAGCCACTGGTGACGTTTGCGCCAATCACATCAATATGATCCAACACGGGCTTATTGAGCGGCTGAGTGATGTTGACTTGCTTGAGCGATGGGTTCGGGAACGAGTATGGTGAATTGTTGGTGCCCTGCGGATCGCGCACCACAATCGATACCACCACATCGGTGCCGGCGCGCACAACCAACTTTTCGCCCATTGTTGCGCAGCCGTTGATATTCACATCGGTTGATTTCGCGGCGGCGGCCGTTGCCGCCGCTTCCACTGCGCCAGTACTGGCTTTCCGGACGATACCCGGATTTGCTGCACAAGCTACAAAGGTGAGTTGATCGATCAAATCGCCGTTAACCACATAGCTGTTACCGCTACGCAAGCCATCAACAATCGCCTGCGGGTCGAGCTTGTTGGTGCCGTTACGTGCCATCACATAATCTTTGGTGTACTCACCTGGGAAAAAATCGGCTGAGCTTTCACGTTGATCCGGGCCGAAAATACCGCGATTGTGATAATCCGAGCTGCCAAAGAAGAACCAATTTCGGCCTTCACCTAACAGCGCATCCCACACGCCACCAATCGCGGCAGCATAAACACCCACGCCGCCGTAGGTGCCGCCTGCTACTGCATTGGGGCTGTAGCTGCCACGCTGCGCGTCGGCTTGATGGCCGGGCATTGACTCAAAACCAAATGCGACGGTCGGTGCGGCATTGTTAAAATTGCGCAAATGCTCAATGTTAAATCCGTTATTGCCATCGGGGTTGAATGCACCCGCACGCTCCAAGTGTGCTGGAACGTAGTAACTGGTTTTCGGGAAATTGGCACCCATCCATTTCACGCCCTCAACCGTCTTGATGTGTCCGCGTGTGCCAGTACCGGCACCGCCGGCAACAATGATTTTTTTCGCGTTGGCATCGAGCAACGTGTTGTTGGCGCTGCCTGTTACCGAACAATCCCAGTTGTTGCTCGCACCAACGGAGGTTCCTTTTGGATTGCCGCGGCTGGTGTCACCGTCAGCGCGGTCAAAGCAGTATTCGAACTGCGCCATCGCGTCGGCGTTGCCTTTGCCGGTGGCGGGCAATTGACCGTTGATAATGCCGGTGCTGGTGTGCTCGTGGCCAGGCACGACTTGCTCAAGCCCGACAAAGACTGGCTTGTTGCGGGCACGGCTTTCCGCTTCGATTACCGGATAAATAAACTCCTGAATTTCTTGCCATTTCCACATGGCGCGCACAGGATTTGGCGTAGTCGTAGTTGGTGCAGGCGTGAAGTCGCCGCGAATGCCATCAGCGCCGTTGGGCAGGGTTGAAACCCAAGTTTGGTTAGGTCCTTTCACCGTGCTGGCCGGCTGGCCGCCGCCGGGATAGGTGTTCGGCGGATACGGGCCGGTCGGGCTGTTGATCAGGCCAAGCGCCGGCGGGATAGGTTCAAACGGATCTTCTTTCAGCGTGCAGTTGCGGGTACTGCTACCGCCGTGACCGGCCTGAACGAACCAATCCAGACCAAATGTTCCGGCCGATTTATCAACCAATTTTTGCAACGACAGCGTGCCGTCGGAACAAGTTGTGTGGTTGTGGAAATCGCCTGTGACGTATTTACCGGCAGGTTTATTGGCGGCCTTTTCAGCAGCGGATGCCTGATCGGCATTGGTGACCGACGTGACGGCCATGGCGCTCAATGCACCTAACACGACAACGGTGATTTCACGAATCGCGAACTTATTTTTCATCTTTGCCACTCCCCAATTTAGTTACGAATTTATGACGGAACTGAATATTAAATTGCATCGCATCCGCGACACACAAATGATTTGGCTGCCTGCATAGTGCTTTCCCAGCAACATCACCAACATAGCGGAGGAACATGACAAAGCTGCGACAAATTATGGTCTGGCGAGCACCGAAATTTGAGAAATTGATCTGCGTCTACAGGCGCAAACACCGTCACCAATTTGTCGCGGCTTTGTCATTTATTTCGGTTAGTTTTAGCACATTGTCGCGTCAATTCATCACTTACTTTTAACGGGGATACTGCAAATGAAAGCAAAACTAAATCTAAAATTGGCGTTTCTGAGCTCAACCGCATTCCTAGGCTTGATCGCCGCCGGCTGCAACAACTCTACCGATACACAAAAAGCATCGTCTACTTCAATTGCCAGCTTTGTCAGCAGCTACAACGACAGCCTCCGTGCACCGCAAAACATCAACGGCGCAGTCTTCCTAGATTTGATTGACGATGCATTTTTAGATGACGGCTATCGCAAAGCGGACCTCAAAGCAAATTTGCAAGCAGATGCCGATGGCGTCGCAGCCGCCCCCACGCAGCTCGCTTTCGATTCAATTTATCCCGTTGTTGGGTTGGAGGAAGCCACCGTTGCGCAATGCGACGACAATAGCGGCATTTGCCAAATGACAGCCACCTACGTCAATGCGGCACCTGATTCCACACGCCTAACACTGACAGTTCCGGTGCGTTTTCAAGGCGGCAAGTTCCGCCTCTATGGGAATCAGGCTTCTTAGCCAATTTGCCGCATTTTTCGGCCAACTCAATGGCACAGCGGGACAGTAGAAGGATGCGATGATGATATCGCATCCTTTTTTGTTTTACGTTTATGCGGCCCGGCTAATGCGCCCCAGCTAATGCGCCCCGACTGAAATTTGCACGGTAATCGCACCCGATTTTTCGAACACCAGCGTCATGGGGTAGCTTCGGGTTGGCTGCAGCGGCATTTTTAAATTTATCATTTTTAAATACGCGCCATCTAGCTGCAGATCAACTGTTGACCCGGATGGCAAATCAATAAACTTGATGCTTACCGCCTGTTTTGCAAGCCCCGATTTTGTGGACTCTGTTGGCATTTTCGTTGCGGGGTTTAATTTTGTAAACGTCGATTTGGCCGCACTGACGATATCAACTTTTTCCGCGATCGGTGACGATGCCGACACGAGCCTGTCCGATTTAGAAATTTCTTCAAACCGCACAAACACATTCGCATCAGTATCGCCTTGCCCACTAGGCAGCGCCCAAGGGTGAATGATTTTGAATGACGCCGCGTAGTATTCATGCGCCTGAGCGGCAGTCGCTAGCGCCAGAGTGACGGCGACGAGCCTCAGGAGGGTTGCCAGCTTGGTCGTGACTTGTATTTTCATTTTTTCCCGATTGGTTCATCTGCCGTTGATTTGCCGGCGTGAAATTAGTGAAATTAGTGAAATTAGTGCGATTATTGAGATTAGCGCGGTTAATAAAGCAAAGCGTAATCGGGAAATGTGTCAGTCTCAATACGAAGCCCACTAGTTTACGAGCGCCTTATTATGTTTTCATGCTCAACCGCGATGCTTTTATTTATCGAATGATGCGATCGCAGCAACCTGAACAAGACGCAACAGCTATCGGCGTCTTAACTTTCGTTATGCGCCAATGCCACCCGCGTTCTGGCGCGTTTTTCCAAGTCGTACACGCAGAAATGATTCATGTTGCGTCCATAAAGATGTAGGCTCACCGTGCGCTGGCCGTTGGCTGGAACACCGGTCACATGAATATGATCCGGATTGGGCACGAAAGTTGAAACGGTGCCAGGCGCTAGTAAAAAAACGCCGCCGCGAACGAGATCGATATTGCTGTCTCCATTATTGGTCGCGTCGCTTTTATCAATTTGGTTGTCATCGGTGGCGCGGTTAGGATCAATGCGAATATAGCTGCGCTCTTCCAGCATGCCCTGCACCACCCCGACAACGCCCCAACTACCGTGATCGTGAATCGGCGTCCATTGACCCGGCAGCCATACCAATGCGTAAAGCGATAGCGCGCCATCGGCGGACATCAAAATCGCATTACGGGTGTAATGCGCCGGATCGCTGCGCAGGTGTGCGTCGGTCAAAAATGATTCAGCATGACTGAGTAAACGCTGCATGATGGGCGCGATGACATCGACGCAATCCGCCGGGCTGGCATAACGACTGGCGCAAGCCTGTGCGTCTTCGATAAATCGATCTAGCAAAGGAGATGACATTGTTTTTTTAAAATTCAGAGGATTAATTTTACCGCGTCCGTTACGGCATGCGTGATTGCTGCCTGATCGTTCCCTCTCACACGGCTACCAATGGAGGGGATATGTCCTTTTACTTTTACCCGCGCTACGTTCGAACACCGCTTTCGCTAAAGTATTGAAGCGAAAACCTAACATCAGGATGCTATTTTTTTTGCTGGGAAATTTTGCTAACGCCTGCCATGAACTGGTCAAAGCTATGCTCTGCCACGCGGAACCAAAGGATTTGATCGTCGCGGAATGCTTTCCATGGCAAATAGATTTTTTTAAACTTCGGGTTCTTGGCCGCTTCTTCTTCGCATGCTTCGACGGTCGCTTTGTAGCAGGCTTCCATGATCTCGCGGCTGAACGGGCGCAGCTGCACCCCTCTCGCGACGAGCCTGCGCAGCGCGGCTGGGTTAAGCGCGTCGTACTTGGCAGTCATGCTGAGGTTTGCTTCTGCACAAGCAGCTTCCAAAATAGATTGATATTCGGGCGGCAGCGCGGCCCACTTTTGCAGGTTAATGAATAAATCCAGCTCAGGTCCGCCCTCCCACCAGCCGGGGTAATAATAATATTTGGCAATCTTATTTAAGCCTAATTTTTCATCGTCGTAGGGACCAACCCACTCAGCGGCGTCGATGGTGCCTTTTTCGAGCGCGGGATAAATATCACCGCCAGGAATTTGCTGCGGGACTACGCCTAGCTTGGCCAAAATTTTCCCGGCAAACCCGGCGATGCGGAATTTCACGCCTTTCAAATCTTCAACCGTTTTAATTTCCTTGCGAAAAAAACCACCCATTTGTGCGCCCGTACTGCCGGCTGGAAAGTTGATGATGTTGTAGTCTTTATAAAACTCGCGCATCAGCGCCAAGCCGCCACCGTGATACATCCAAGCATTTTGTTGGCGGGCGTTCAACCCAAACGGAATAGACGTGCCAAATGCGAACGTCGCGTCCTTACCGAAAAAATAATATGGAGCGGTATGCGCGCATTCGACGGTACCATCTTTGACTGCATCCAACGCTTGCGGGCCGGGCACGATTTCGCCGCCTGCAAAAACCTGAATTTGAAATTTGCCGCCTGTCGCAGAGGCAACACGCTTGGCAATTTCTTGCGCCGCGCCATAAATAGTATCAAGGCTTTTCGGGAAGCTGGAGGTAAGTCGCCATTTGATGATTGGCAATGTAGCGGTTTGTGCGGCACTCGATACTGGAATCGCCGCCACGCCGGCGGCCAAGCCTGCCGCGGTGTTTGACAGAAATTGTCGGCGGTTGGTCGCCCTCTTCGCGTTTTCCATCTTCAACATTCCCAATTTGTCGATTCCGAACCAAGTGGCACTGCTCTATGCATTGTTCTGCGCATTAAATTGAGTTACTCGCCTGAAACTGCCATCCGATCAATCAAGATCGACCCCGTTTGTTTGGAGCCGAGCGCCAATACGTCGTTACCAATGGCCACAATACCTTTCAACATATCTTTCATATTCCCGGCAATGGTGGTTTCTTCCACCGGGTAAGCGATTTCGCCATTCTCAACCCAGAAACCAACTGCCCCGCGCGAGTAATCGCCAGTCACACTATTAACGCTCTGCCCCATCAGTTCTGTGACGATAAAACCGCGATGCATTTTTTTAACCAAGCCGACAAAATCCAACCCAGCATTATGCGTCGGCCGCACGATCAGATTATGATTGCCACCGGCGTTGCCGGTTGAAGCAAGCCCCAGTTTACGCGCCGAGTAGGTCGATAAAAAATAACCCTGCAACACACCGTCTGCGACAATATCACGCTTCACCGTCGTGACACCTTCAGCATCAAACGCGCCACTCGCCAAGCCGCCAATGACGAACGGGTCTTCATGAATCGAGACCATCGGCGAAAAAACGGTCGTGCCAACGCTATCGAGCAAAAAACTCGATTTGCGGTAAAGCGACGAGCCGCTGACAGCATTGACAAAACTGCCGATCAAGCCTGAAGCAACCGTCGCGTCAAAAAGCACCGGTACTTCACCGCTCGGCGCTTTGCGTGCGCCCAACCGCGCGACGGTGCGCTCGCCAGCGCGTCTGCCAATCGCCTCCATCGATTCCAAATCCTGCTCACTGCGCCCAACGGCATACCAATAATCACGCTGCATACCGTCATCGGCGCCAGCAATCATGGTGGTGCTGGCGCTATGGTGCGTGGTTGGATAGCCGCCCATAAAGCCGTGCGAGTTTGCGTAAATAAAATCTGATTCCGATATTGAAACTGACGCGCCTTCAGAATTATTGATGCGTGTATCGACTGCAAACGCGGCTGCTTCCATGCGCTTTGCCATCTCAGTGGCATCGACTACCGAGAGCCGCCAAGGATGATAAAGCGATAATTCAGGGTATGGCGCTACCGCCAATCGATCAATATCGGCAAGGCCGGAAAAGCTATCTGGCGCGGTATATTTGGCAATCGCCAAGGCGGCTTCCACGGTGCGCGCAACGGCCGCGTGTGAAAAATCGGTGGTGGACGCATTTCCGCGCTGCTGCCCGAGGTAAACGGTAATTCCCAAGCCTTTATCGCGGTTGTGTTCAATTGTTTCTACCTCCCCCAGCCGCACCGTGACACTTTGCCCGGTTGAGGTTGAAATCTCCACATCAGCAGCAGTGGCGCCAAGCGTTTTGGCGCGTTCAAGCGCAAAACCAGCAAGATCACGCAATGATGGGTTGGACGACATAGTAGAAACAGAGGCGGAATCAATCAAAGGATATTCTCAACGTAAGGTAAAATAAAGGCTTAACTTAATGGCAACGTTTGCGTCGAGAATCGACGATAAAACAACATGCCAGGGAAGCAAAAGCAGTGAAGGCCAGCAAACAATTATGAGAAAAAATTCAAAACAAAATAAAGAAGCCCCGGAAACCGCGCCGGACTATGATGAAAATTTTATCAGCAAAAGTCAGAAGAAACGCGATAGTACTGCTTTGCAGGCGGTAGGTGCAGAATTGATCGCCTACACCTCCGAGGTCATTCGCAAGCTGGAACTGCCGGAAGAGCTTGAAACGGCGGTGCTCGATTGCAAGAATATTCCACCCAGCAAGCACGGCGGCTTTAAACGGCAAATGCAATATATCGGCAAACTGATGCGGGAAGTCGATGCCGCACCAATTTTAGAAAAGCTACAGCTGCTAAAAGCGCCTAGCCAAAAGCAAACTGCGCAACACCACTTAGCGGAGCGGTGGCGCGATCGAATGATCGCAGACGCGACCGCAATTGCGGCGTTCGCCAATGAATTCGCGGCGGCAGACCGCGTATTATTGGCAAGCTACGTGACCAAAGCAAAAGACGACCACGCTGCAAAGCGCCCGCCAACGCATTTTCGTCTGCTCTACAAGGCACTGCACAAGCAGATTTTGGATAAGGCAAAAGCGGACGCAACGTTGGCGACACGTGGACCGGAAAGCGAAACATGAGCGAAGTTTTTAGTGCGTTTGAGCCGGTAAAAATCGGCCTGCTATCAATCAGCGACCGCGCATCCAGCGGCGTGTATCGGGACGCAGGCCTGCCCGCATTAGAGGGTTGGCTAGCTGGCGCGTTAAAAAATCCGCTCAGCTTTGTCAGCCGCGTGATTCCCGACGAGCAACCGCTGATTGAAACCTGCTTGCGCGACATGGTTGATATCGAGGGTTGCTCGTTAATTCTCACTACGGGCGGTACCGGCCCTGCGCTACGCGATGTGACACCTGATGCCACGTTGGCAATTGCGGATCGCGTCATGGACGGCTTTGGCGAACGTATGCGGCAAATATCGCTACGCTTTGTGCCGACGGCGATTTTGTCAAGGCAAGTGGCAGTGATTCGCAAACAAAGCCTGATCATCAATCTCCCCGGCCAGCCAAAAGCGATTAAAGAAACCTTGGAAGGATTGAAAGATGCCAATGCTCAGCCTATCGAGGTTGGTATTTTTGCCGCGGTTCCGTACTGCGTTGATTTGATTGGCGGGCCGTATTTGGAAACCGTCTCTGAAATTATCAACGCGTTTCGCCCGAAAAGTGCAATCCGAAGCAAGTGAGGAAATGAGAAAGCCTAACGCTGAATCTTCACCTGCTCCTGCCGCTAGGTCCTGACCCCTCAGCGCGCGGAACGCCTTCGCCTCTTCGCCTCAACCATCACTCCACTTTACAAAGCCATGCCAAATCTCATCCAACACCTAGAACTAACCACCGGTACCGAACCACGCGGCACGATCATTTGGCTGCACGGCTTAGGTGCCGATTGCTGGGATTTTGTCTCTATCGTCAAAGAACTTCATTTACCGGAAAACCTGCCGCTCCGCTTTATCTTTCCGCAGGCGCCTAGCCGCCCGATCACGATCAACAGTGGCCATGTGATGCCGGGTTGGTACGATATCGCGATGAGCGAAATTGAGCGCAAGCCCGATGAAGCTGGAGTGCGCGAATCGCAAGCGTCAATTGATGCGCTGATTGACCGCGAAGTTACTCGCGGCATGGCAGCTGACAAAATTATCCTCGCGGGATTTTCACAAGGCGGCGCGGTTGCGCTACAGGCGGGGCTACGCCAAACTCAGCCACTGGCGGGCATCTTGGCGCTATCGACTTATCTGACCCTTGCTGATTCATTGTCAATCGAAAAGACTGTTGCCAATGCCAACATCCCAATATTGATGGCGCACGGTACGCAAGATCCGATCGTTCGACTCGCTCTCGCCCGTTCATCGCGCGACGCCATGACGGCACAGGGCTATAACATTGAATGGCGCGAATATCCGATGCAGCATTCGCTTTGCGGTGAAGAAGTGGAAGAGATTAGCGGATGGATTCAAGCGCGCTACGGGAAACCCGAATCACAGATTTTGCTGGCGTGCTAAGTTAGGTTAGGCTAATTTCAATTACTTGGCGTCTGCCGCCATCTGCACCGTCCGCCCGGGATCAAACGTCGGTAACTGAATCTGAGCCGGTAGCGGGCACGCATTGGGATCAAAGAAAATTTGTATTTCTTCTCGCCGCGCCATGATGTCGCGGTAGCCCATGTCGATTAGTGCGACGCAGTAGCGATAGTCGAACAACATATAGCTCGAAAGCGTGGCGCCGCCCTTGCGCATCGCGCCGATGCTGCGCATCAGGAAACGAATCGGCCATGGCAAATCGCCCACATGTTTGTGGGCAAGATTTTCCAGCGGCTCATTGGGGCAGGCCACACAGACGTCAACATGATGTAGGTTAGCGCCGGATGCCTTTAACTTTTCGTCGTCCATATATTTGAGCGTGGTGTTCATCCGCTGCAATAGCTCAATATCAACTGCCAATGAATCCAAGAAAATACTTGCCATCGCATGTCCGGCAATTTGCGCGAGCGATGGATAGCTATCACCGTGAATACGCTCATGCGTATCTTTGACGAGCTTCGCCGTGCCGATCACAAACACTCGTGTTGCGCCCAGGTGCAGCGCGGGACTGACGGGTGCCATTTGACGGATAGAACCATCGCCAAAATATTCGCGATTAATTTTAACGGCGGGGAACGCAAACGGAATGGCAGCCGAGGCGACTAAATGCTCCGGCCGAAATTGGCTCACGCGGATACCGACGCGCTGCGAGCGCCGCCAGCCCTGCACATCGGGGGCGCCTTGAAAAAACGTGCAATTTTGCCCCGAGGTGTAACCAGACGCGGTGACTGAAATCGCATGCAGGAAACCGGATTCGATATGCGATGTGATGCGTTTGAAATCGACGTGATGCTGAACCAACTTAAACAGCGGCGAATTATCAAACAACGATACTTTGTGATTTTTGGAAATCGCGCCAAACAAAAATGCGCCTAGCCATTTGCTACTATTTTTGAGCACACCGGACAAATCGGTTCGATACACCTGGTCGGGCGTAAATTGGCTCCAGACGCGCACCAGTGTCGCCACACCCTCGGCAAAATTATCGGCATGCTGCGCAAGGACAGCAGCGTTGATCGCGCCAGCGGATGTCCCGGTGATGATGGGAAAGGGATTCTCAGCCGGATGACCAAGTATTTCGGAAACCGCTTTGAGTACCCCAACCTGATAAGCCGCACGTGCGCCGCCGCCTTGCAACACCAACGCCACACCGGGATATTTTGCGTTACGAATCATAGAAAAGCGCTCATCGCGCGCCGCGGCCGGTCCGCGGTGCCGCTAATCTGCAATGCGTTAAAAATGAAAAATGGTGGGTATAAGCAATGCTTTGCGACTCGGTTGCGCGCAGTGACTGGATCGGGGGTAAAGGCGGGCGGGACATGAACGTAATAAAGTCGAAAAAGTGGCATTAAAGTCGAAGTAGAGTCAAAATCGCACCAACCCAATACCGGCCAGCTTAAGTTTTAACGAATTAGAATGCTGCTATCGAGCGGAATAACATTGCTATCACCGCTACCGGATACGC
>JANYBL010000019.1 GCA_025360815.1 Burkholderiales bacterium | reverse complement strand
CCTGATCGCGAAGACCACATCGCAGCCGCCGATCTCCGGAACACGTGCCGCAGAGCTGGTATTCAAGTGGGCACGATCGATGCGCTACTTGCCCAGCTATGCATTCGGCACGATCTAACGCTCCTGAGCACCGACAACGATTTCAAACTCGCTGCGCCGCATTGCGCCTTGCGCGTGTGGGCACCGAAGAATGCGGCGCGTCGAAAATGACGCAAGCCCTCATGTCAAACGGGGGCCTTAGAAGCCCCCTCATTGAAAAAGCAAAATCTATTGTGAAATTGGGCCTTTCAGAATCGCACAAACAGCACAAATTCGAGCGCTGGCATATTGAACAGATTGCTGGATTTCCCTCGACTATGATGCCGGTGGGTTTTTCGACAGCTTCGTTGAATTTTGCAAACACGAGTATTGGCGGGCATTTTAAGAAAATAAGTTTCCAAACGCCGCTCCCAGAGCCAATCTAGCATCTTATTATTGATTGACGCTAAAAAACAAACCGCTCGCAAAATGCGAGCGGTTTGTTTTGAATCAGACTATTTTTGACAAAAAATTGCCGCGAATTTTTAATGGGCATCTTGCAAAGCACAAAATGCAAACGCAAACGCAAAGCAACACAAACGAACAACCAAAAACGAACAACCAAAAACCTACGCTGCCAATTGCTGCTTGGCTGCTGTCATTTCCAGCGCGGCCTGCTTGTGCAGTTCGGCATACGCGTGATGCGCGGCGGCTTCTGCACCGCCGACTTTTACGGCTAGACCCATGTCGGCCATGACGGAGCCTAAGGCGGATAAACAGAGCATCACGTTTTCCGCTTTACAGGAATAACCCATTAAGCCGAAGCGCCAAATTTTGCCGGCGAGTGGGCCCAAGCCTGCGCCGATTTCCAAATTGAAATCGTTGAGCAAGGTTTTGCGCACCTGCGCCTCGCCGCCTTCGGGCAGGCCTGCTGGTACATAGACGGAGTTCATTTGCGGCAAGCGATTACCTTCTTTCACCAGGTACGTTAAACCCATCGCCTCCAAGCCTGCCTTTAACGCCAGGTGATGCCGCTGATGGCGTGCCCATGCGCCTTCCAAGCCTTCTTCTTGCAGCAGCAGCAGCGATTCATGCAGCGCGAACAGGCCGTTGGTGGGTGCGGTGTGGTGATAAGTGCGATTAGTGTTGCCCCAATAGTTGAGCACCAGATTCAAATCCATAAACCAGCTATGCACGGTTTCTTTGCGGGCTTTGACGTGCGCGACAAATCGTTCTGAAAACGAAACCGGCGATAAACCCGGCGTGCAGGATAGGCACTTTTGCGAACCAGAATAAATCGCATCAATGCCCCACTCATCAACCAGCACGGGCGTTCCGGCTAGGGACGTAACGGCATCAACGATATTGAGTGCGCCATATTTTGTTGCGATGGCGCAAAGTGTTTTGGCATCAGACTGGCAGCCGGTCGACGTTTCGGCGTGCACAAAACCTAAAATTTTTGCATCAGGGTTTTTCTTAAATGCATCTTCGATTTTATTCGGATCAACCGGCTCGCCCCATGTGTCTTCCACCACCACGGCCACGCCCCCTGCGCGTTGCACGTTCTCGATCATGCGGCCACCGAATACGCCATTGCGGCCAATAATTACTTTATCGCCGGGCGAAACGGCGTTGACAAAACACGCTTCCATGCCGACTGAGCCTGGGCCCGAAACGGGGAAGGTGAGCGCGTTTTCGGTTTGGTAGGCATAGCGCAGCAGTGTTTTTAATTCTTCCATCATTTCGACAAAAATCGGATCGAGATAGCCAATCGCGGGCAGCGACATCTGCGCCAACACCCGCGGGTTGATTTCCGAAGGCCCGGGGCCCATCAGCGCGCGCAACGGCGGATGGAACGAGGTGATTTTTTTGGTCGTGTTGACTGGTTTGAGATTCAGAGCATGCTGGGCAGACATGGTGGTTCCTTCGTCAGTGGAGATGCTTAATTTGATTGACAGAATAGAGCAGGGCCTACAAAAGCGGCAATGACCACTATCAAGCGATATTCGCAGAATCGCTTAAAAACTGCTTATATTCAATTGGTTGCAGCAAGTTTCGGCGCAAAGTGACAAACGGGATGAACTGACGCGAAAGAATCAACCTCGTCCGGGCGTGTGGCGTGGGATTGTGCGAATGGTGATCGACAATTGACGCAAAGGCATTCCGACAGCGTGGCTGCGTGTGGCGTAGACGGGATAAAACAATTCATATCGAAAGCGTCGCGCTAAAAATCAGTTTATGCAATGAATTCTGCATTCTATCGGGCAGGCGTTGCGGCTGCAGCGGCATCGGTCAACAATGGCTTATCGACAAAACGTCGCTAACAAAACAGAGCCAACCCCAGTTCCAATTCACCATACCGCACCATACCGCAACATACCGCACCGTACCGCACTTAACAAAAGGGACACATCACATGGACACAATGATCAACAACAACAACAAAACCAAAATGACTCGCATCGTTCTGTTGATCGCGTTGGCCGTCACAATCCTCGGCGCATTGGCGTGGATGATGGCTAGCGGTCACGACGCAGGTTGGCACGACGGCCGCCTGGTAATGTTTGATGAAGACTTATCGGATTCTGTATTGGGCTGGGCCATCGCCATCCCAATTTTGATCGTCTCAGCCGTCATCGTGGTGATCGTGTTGGCCGGAACAGGCGTGTTGGTTGCAGGCGCATTAGCCGTGGCGCTGGTATTGACGCTGTTAGCGTTGGTGTTCGCGCTGACGGTGGCCGCGCTGCCATTGATATTGATTGTGGCAATGCCAATTTTGGCGGTAGTGGGGCTGGTGAAGATTTGCTCGCGGCCTGCCAGAATTGCTTAACGAAACGACCAAAACGAAACGACCAAAAGGTGAACCGCAAAAAATCCGATCAACCAACCAAACGAATGACTTGCGATTGCATCGGTTCCACAAACGTATCAGGGTCGAACGCTGTATCACCCTCTTCAGAAGCATCACCTGTCGCCCGAACATTTGCAAAATCGAACAACTTCCGATCCAGCAAATGTGAAGGTACCGTGTGTTGCAGCGCACGAAAAATATTTTCGACACGGCCGGGAAATTGCTTATCCCATTCGCGCAACATTTTTTTCACCTGCTGTCGCTGCAAGTTATCCTGCGAGCCGCATAAATCACACGGAATAATCGGAAATTGCTTCAGCGCCAGATACGCTTCTAAATCGCGTTCTTCGACATAAGCCAGCGGGCGAATCACCACATGGCCGCCTTTGTCGGAGGCCAATTTTGGCGGCATGGACTTTAAGCGGCCACCAAAAAATGCGTTCAAAAAAAACGTCTGCAAAATATCATCGCGATGATGACCAAGCGCAATTTTAGTCGCGCCAATTTCCTCCGCCACCCGATAAATCACGCCACGACGCAATCGTGAGCAGAGCGAGCACATTGTCTTGCCTTCGGGAATCACCCGCTTCACGGTGCCGTAAGTATCCTGCTCAGTGATCTGAAACGGTACACCAAGGTTCGTCAAATACGTCGGCAAAATATGCGCCGGATAGCCGGGGTGTTTTTGGTCAAGATTGAATGCAAATAACTCAAACTTTACGGGTGATTTCTCGCGCAAGCCCAATAAAATATCGAGCAGCGCATAGCTATCTTTGCCACCCGACAAACAGACCATGATTTTGTCGTTTTCTTCGATCATGTTGAAGTCGGCAATGGCCTCTCCCACCAATCTGCGCAAACGCTTGGCGAGTTTATTGGCTTCCAAGGTTTCTTTTGGGGTGGGGATTGGGGTTGTAGCGTCAGCCACTGAGATGCCAACATCGGGAGCTAAAATATTCATAATCCACATTTTAACGCAGGTGGGTTAATCGGTCGTGGTTATCTGCCTAAAGTAAGCGCTAAAAAATGAAACGCTAGTCTGGGCGGTCTTTCCGGAGCGTTTTTACGCTAAAAAGCGCTCCAGTCCTAGGAGTTATCAATTGGGAACTTCTAAAAACCTTTATTTTCATCGTGTGGCGCGGCCTGCGCATTTTTTTCTGCGAGAAATATCAGATTTTTACGTTTCCATAGCTGATTCGTCTCGTTTTTCGGGGAGATTTACCCCTTTGCTCATGCTGCAG